>CAYZLI010000053.1:0-19943 GCA_964479195.1 uncultured Rhodocyclaceae bacterium | reverse complement strand
AAGCCGCTGTGGGATTCTCGCCGCCCGACAAGGGAAGGGCCATGGGCAGGATGAGACAGACGCTCGCCGCGAGGATGGCCAGCGCCCACCACCAGCCCACGCCTGAGATCAGCGACTGGCCGTAAGGCAGCATGACGAACTGGCCGAACGAGGCCATCGCGCCGAGCATGCCGAAGGCGACGCTGCGCCGATGCGGCGGGAAGGCGCGGCCGACGACGCCGAAGACGATCGTATAGGTGCCGCTCAGTCCCAGTCCTACCAGGAGCCCCGCCGAGAGGGCCAGTTCGAGCCCGGTGGCGGATTGCGCCATGAGCAGGAGCCCCAGGGCATACAGGAGTCCGCCGATGGCCAGCACCCGCCCCGCGCCGAAGCGGTCGGCCACCATGCCCACGACGGGCTGGGCAAACCCCCACACGAGATTCTGGAGCGCGATGGCGAAGGCGAAAGTCCCCCGGCTCCATTGCAGGTCTACGGTCATGGGCCGCAGAAACAGGCCGAAGCCATGCCGGATGCCAAGGGAGAGCATCACGATCGCCCCTCCGCAGAGCAAGATCGTTGTTGGTGTCTGCCAGCGATTCACATCCATGGATCACCTCGCGCAGCTAGCGCTTTCGTCTGGTGTTGTCCCCGAAGATCAGGCCCTTCCTGACGGCCAGCAGGTCGCTTCGGCTCAGCCCGATGTCCTTCAGTGCGTTATTGCCGAGGCTGCCGAGGAAGGCGAAGGACCTGCGGGCCTCGCGCCTTGCCTTCAGCACGAGCAGGCCGCGTCGCAGTAGTACGAGCGGCCCCTCGTTGCCCATGGCCCTCAGCAGCAACGCCCGCCGGCGGACTTGCCGAGGCCGGCACACGGGCTGGCCGCGTCTGGCCCGCCGGCATCGTTCGCCAGGGCCGAGAGGGCGGCATCCAGGACCTTGCGCGCCGGCACTTGCCGGACCGCGTCCGCCAAATCGATGGCGGCGCGTATCTGCGCGTCGGTGAGGCCGGCTTGCCGGGCTTGCGGCACGTGATGCTCGACGCAGGGTACGCAGTTGCTGGCCACTGCGGCGCCTAGGGATACCAATTCGCTTTCGCGCGTGCTCAGTTCGCTCATGATTCCTCCTGTCCGTGATTGGGTATGAATACGGGTTGGGCTTTGTTGCTCGCCCATCCCCTTAGACGGAGTTCCGGCGCAAATGGATACACCCCCTGCGCACCCGCCCGAAAGCGCCTTGCCCGCTTACGCCTTGCTTGCCAGCTGATTTTCCGCGATCAGCGATTGCGTGATCTCGGTGGCGGCACCGACGAAGCCACGGCAACGGGACCAGAGGCCGTTCCTGCCGAAGTGCTGTTGCCCTTCCGGCGTACCGAGATCGCAGCCGAGCAGGTCGGAGCAGTTGACGGAGCCGCAGCGCGATGCGAACTGTGAGACCAGTTGCTGGACGGCCTGGTAGTTCTTCTCCACCGTTTCCCGTTCCGACCTGCGGCCGAGGGCGAGATTGAGGGCCAATATGCCGCCCGTGACCGCACCGCACATGCCGGACGTTCGGGCGAGGCCGCTGCAAAACCCGGTGGCGACGGCGGGAATGAGCGGCGAATCCAGGCCATGCTCTTTCGCTACGGACATCAGCACCGCCTCCGCGCAGTAGTAGCCCTGGTCGAAGAGCTTCTGGCTTTCCAGATCGCCCTCGGTTTCCTGCGTCGGAACCGAACCGCAGCCCTTGCCTTGGCATGACATAGCGAATCTCCTCTCAAAAAACGACGTTGAACACGTAACCCACCAGCAGGATGCCGCTCGCCACCACGCCGGCGAAGACGGCGATCAGCCTCACTTTCAGTACCTTGCGCAGGATGATGAACTCCGGCAGCGAAAGGGCGATGACGCTCATCATGAAGGCCAGCACCGTGCCCAGGGCCGCGCCCTTGGCGAGCAGCGCCTCCACCACCGGGATGATGCCGGCGGCGCTGGCGTACATCGGCACCCCGATCAGGACCGCTGCCGGCACGGCCCACCACGCCTCCCGGCCCATCATCGAGGCCAGGAAGTCCTGGGGCACATAGCCGTGAATGAGGGCGCCGACGGCGATGCCGGCGAGGACGTAGGGCCAGACCTTGCCGACGATCTTCTTCACATGATGCCGGCCTGCGGCGAGCCGTTCCGGCCAGATCATGCCCACTGCCCCTGCGGATGCCTCGGCCTTGGCCGCCTGGACCGTTTCCCGCACCCAGTCCTCCAGCCAGCCTTCCAGCTTCAGCCGACCGATTGCCCAGCCGGCCAGGATGGCCACGGTGAGGCCCAGGCCCAGGTAGAGGGCGGCGATCTTCCAGCCGAACAGGGCGAAGAGCAGGCCCAGGGCGACTTCGTTCACCATGGGCGCCGAGATGAGGAAGGAAAAGGTCACGCCCAGGGGCACGCCGGCCGTGAGAAACCCCATGAAGAGGGGCACGGCCGAACAGGAGCAGAAGGGCGTGACGATGCCCAGGCTCGCCGCCATGACATTGCCCACGCCTTCGCGCCGCCCGGCCAGCAGGGCACGGGTGCGTCCGGCCGAAAAGTAGGTCTGGACGACGCCCATAACGAACACGATCAGGGCGAGCAGCAACAGCACCTTGGGCGCGTCGTAGAGAAAGAAATGCAGCGCCTCGGCCGCACGGGTGCCGCGCTCCAGGCCGGTCGCGGCCACCAGGGCATCGGCAATCTGCGCCAGGTTCCCGTAGAGCAGGAGGGCCGCCGCTGCGGCCAAGAGCGTTGCGCTCCAGCGCCAGGGATGGGCCGCATTCTGCGCGGCGGTGGTGATGGCCGTCGCGGGCTGACGGTCCGTGCAGCAGCAGGCCTCCTTCATGGTGCTTCTCCTTTCGCGGCAAGAGACTCTCGCCGCAGTAGACGAAGCGGTGGGGAAAAGGATGCAGGATTGCTACGTGCGGACGCGGGGCGCGAAGCAGCACACCCGCCCTGCCTCGTCCAGGCGGACTTGGCAGGCTTCTGTGAGGTGGGCCTTGAGGCGTGCGCGTGCCCGGCGCACCCGCGACTTCACTGCGGGCAGGGACAGACCGATCCGCTCGGCATAAGCCTGCTGGGTCATGCCTTCCAGGTCGCAAAAGGTGATGGCCTCGCGGTCTTCCGGCAAGAGTTGCGGCAGCACCTTTGGCAGGCATTGGGAAAGTGCATCCACCGGTGCTGGGGAGGATTCGGGTTCGGCGGCGAGGTCCTCGGGCAACGGAACCAGGACCCTGGCGAGGCGCTGGCGGTCGATCAGCAGGTTGCGCGCCGCGTGAAACAGCCAGGCGCGCGGGTTATCCACTCGGCCAAGGCCCTCGGGTTGCCGCATGGCCCGCAGGAAGACCTCCTGCAGGAGGTCTTCCGCCTCGTCAGCGCCGGTTACACGTTGCCGCAGGAAGCGACGCAGCTCCGCCCCATGGCTTTCCCAGGCCGCGGTCACGCCACGCATGTCAGGCTCCGCCCGACGCCGCTCGCGCCTCGTACCAGCCCTTGCTGGTATTCACCACTTTCACCACCAGCAGCATCACCGGCACCTCGATCAGGACCCCCACGACGGTGGCGAGCGCCGCACCAGACTCGAAGCCGAACAGGGAAATCGCCGCCGCCACGGCCAGCTCGAAGAAGTTGCTGGCGCCGATCAGCGCCGAGGGGCAGGCGACGTTGTGCTTCTCGCCCACCGCCCGGTTGAGCCAGTAGGCGAGCGCCGAGTTGAAGAAGACCTGGATCAGGATGGGCACTGCCAGGAGCGCGATGACCAGCGGCTGCTTCAGGATGGCCTCGCCCTGGAAGGCAAAGAGCAGCACCAGCGTGGTGAGCAGCGCCGCGATGGACCAGTGGCCGATCGCCTCCATCGCCGCGTCGAAGGCGGCCTGCCCCTTCGCCAGCAGCCGCTTGCGCCAGACCTGGGCGAGGATCACCGGAATCATGATGTAGAGCACCACCGAGGTGAACAGCGTATCCCAGGGCACGGTGATGGCCGAGATGCCGAGGAGGAATCCCACCAGCGGCGCGAAGGCGAAGATCATGATGGTGTCGTTCAGTGCCACCTGCGAGAGGGTGAACAGCGGGTCGCCGTTGGACAGCCGGCTCCAGACGAACACCATGGCCGTGCAGGGCGCGGCCGCCAGCAGGATGAGGCCGGCGATGTAGGAATCGATTCTGCTCCACCGGCAGCAGCGGCGCGAACAACTGGCGGATAAAGAGCCAACCCAGCAGTGCCATGGAGAAGGGCTTCACCAGCCAGTTTACGAACAGCGTCACGCCGATGCCGCGCAGATGCGCCTTCACCTGGTGCAGGGCGCCGAAGTCCACCTTCACCAGCATGGGGATGATCATCACCCAGATGAGCAGGCCGACGGGAATGTTGACCCGCGCCACTTCCATCCTGCCCAGCGCCTGGAAGGGTGCCGGGATCGTCTGGCCGACGAGGATCCCCGCGACGATGCAGAGGAACACCCAGACGGTGAGATAGCGCTCGAAGAATCCGAGCGGCGCACCCGCCGCCGTCTTCACCGCGACTTCGCACTGGGCGCTCATGACTGTTGCTCCGCGCCGGCCTTGCCGATCTCGCGCACCTTCTGCTGGAGCGCCAGGCGGTCGAGGTTGCGCAGGGGCAGGTTCACCAGGAGCGAGATGCGGTTGAACAGCACGCTGTAGGCGGCGAAGAAGGCCTTGCGCTTGTCCTCGTCGGCGCCGCCCACCGCCGCCGGATCGGGCACACCCCAGTGGGCGGTGATGGGCTGGCCGGGCCACACCGGGCAGACCTCGCCGGCGGCGTTGTCGCAGACGGTGAAGACGAAATCGAGCTGCGGCGCGCCGGCTTCCGCGAACTCGTCCCAGCTCTTGCTGCGCAGGCCCTCCGTCGGCAGTCGGTTCTTCTCCAGCAGTTCGATGGCGAAGGGATTCACCCGGCCTGTGGGGTGGCTGCCGGCGCTAAAGGCGCGGAAGCGGCCGCGGCCGATGGCGGTGAGGATGGCCTCCCCCAGGATGGAGCGGGCGGAGTTTCCCGTGCACAGGAACAGCGCGTTGTAGATGCGGTCGGACATGGGAACCTCAGGCGGAAACGGATTTCTTGCGCTTGCGCGCGGCCGGCGGGCAGGGCTTGCCGCCGCAGCAGTTTTCGGTCAAATAGCCGATGAGCTCATTCATGGCATCGAAATTGGCGGAGTAGTACACGAAGCGGCCCTGCTGGCGCCCGGCTACCAGGTCGGCGTGGGAGAGCTGGGCAAGGTGGAAGGACAGGGTCGCGGGCGGAATGCCCAAGGCCTCGCCGATGGCGCCGGCACTCATGCCGTCCGGCCCGGCCTCCACCAGCAGGCGGAAGACGGCGAGACGGGTTTCCTGGGCCAGGGCGGCGAGGGCGGCGACGGCGCTTTTCAATTCCATATTTCCATTATCGTGGAAATGATCCGCGGCGGTCAATCGGCTCGTGGCCCCATAACCCGATCTCGTCACACAGCTTATGGCTCAAGTTGTCCGAACCGCGGCCGTTAACGGGCCAAGACACCCCGGCCATGCCGCGCGCAAACCCGACGCGGTCTCCACGGATCAGAGGGTGCCCCCGTTTGCTCCTCACGACACGCAGCCAGCGAAATCGCCTTCGGCCGCTGCCGGCTCACGCCCGTAGCCCTGATGCGCCTGGCGCGAAAGCAAACCGGAACAAAGGAGGAGCACATGCGCTTCGTCGATCTGAAATGGAAGATCGCCCTGATGGCGGTCGGCGCCTTTCTGCCGGCCATGCCGGCGCGAACCTGGTACGGGGGCGGACGGCGGAACGGCCCAGCCTGCTCATGGAAAACAACGCCGGCAACCCAATCGGTTAAGAAACCATGAAGAAGCTCTATGACCTCCCCATCTGGCTCCGGCTCCTCGGGACGATCTGGCTCCTCCTCGTCATCGCCTGGACGCTGCTGATCGGCTTGGCCGCCTGGGAACAGCGCGCGACCGCCATCCGCCAAGCCGAGTCGTTTTCACACTCCATCCACGAGATGTCCTTCGCCGGCCTGACTGCGCTGATGATCACCGGCCAAATGCCGCAGCGCGAGCAGTTCCTCAGCCAGATCCGGGAACTGGGCAGCGTTGCCGACCTGCGCATCCTGCGCGGCAAGCCGGTGGCGGACCTGTTCGGGGCGGGCGGACAGGACGAGCAACCGCGCGACGAGGCCGAACGCCGGGTCCTCGAGACCGGGGAGCCGCATATCGCTCTCGGCGCCGACGGCAACCTCCACGCCGTCATCCCGGCCAAGGCCAGCCGCAACTACCTCGGCAAGAACTGCCTGACGTGCCATGCCAACGCGAAGGAAGGGGACGTGCTCGGCGCGACGAGCATGTCCGTCATCCTGAAGTCGGTGCACGACGATGTCCTGCGCTTCGCGCTCAAGATTCTCGCCATCGCGGTTGGCATCAGCGTCCCGGTACTGCTGTCGGTCTACGTCTTCATCCGGGTGTTCGTCAGCAGGCCGCTCGGGGATATGACCACCCGCCTGCGCGGCATCGCCGAGGGCGAGGGCGACCTGACCCACCGCCTGCCGGTGCGCGGCAAGGACGAGATCGGCCAGGCCTCGTCGGCCTTCAACGCGATGATGGACAATTTCCGCGAAATCATCGGCAAGGTGCTCGATTCGACCCACCGCCTCGGCACGTCGGCCGGCGGCCTGTCGCAGGTGACGGAGCGCACCAACGACGGCGTCGACCGCCAGCGCGGCGAGATCAACCAGGTCGCGACGGCCATGAACGAGATGGCCGCGACGGCCCAGGGGGTGGAGCGCCATGCCGAGCAGGGAGCGGACGCCGCGCGCAGCGCCTTGGCCTCGGCTCAGGACGGCAAGGGCGTCGTCACCCGCACCATCGACACCATCGACCGGCTAAACGACGATATCCGCGAGGCCGTCGCGACCATCAAGAAACTCGAGCACGACAGCGAGAGTATCGGCGCCATCCTCAGTGTCATCCGCACCATCGCCGAACAAACCAACCTGCTGGCGCTCAACGCCGCGATCGAAGCGGCGCGCGCAGGCGAACAGGGGCGAGGCTTCGCGGTCGTGGCCGACGAGGTGCGCTCGCTTGCCAACCGCACGCAACAGTCCGCCCGGGAAATCCAGGAGATGATCGAGCGCCTGCAGGCGGCAAGCCGCCAGGCCGCGCAGGTGATGGAGAAGTCGCGCCAACAGGCGGAAGCAGGCGTGAAGAGTGCCGCGGAGGCCGGCGCCGCCCTCGGCGAGATCCACGCCGCGGTCGGCACCATCAACGAGGTCAACCACCAGATCGCCAGCGCTGCAGGGGAACAGCGCACTGTTGCCGAGGAGATCAATCGCAACATTACCAACATCAGCGATGCCGCCGACCAGAACGCGGACGGTTCGCACCAGACGGCGAAGGCCGCCGACGGGCTGACCCGCTTGGCCGGGGAACTTCAGGCCCTGGTGGGACGCTTCAAGGTCTGATTCGGCATGAAGGGAAGAAGCTGGATATCCGGCTCCGCTGCCCACCCTACGTCACTCTCCGCCCGGGCCCGAAGCCTGGAGTCCGTGCTTGCGCATCTTCTCCCAAAGGTTCTTGCGGGAGATGCCGAGCGCCGTCGCGGCCTCGGTAACGCGCCCGCCGCTTGCCCGCAGGGCCTGCTCGATGTGCTGCCGCTCGGCGGCCATCACATGCTCGGTCAGGGTCTGCCCCGGGGCCGCCGGCGGCACAGGCGTCTCGCCGAACAGCGTTTCGGCAGTCAGCACCGGCTGCTGCGACAGGATGCAGGCCCGTTCCAGGCAATGCTTGAGCTCACGGATGTTGCCCGGCCAGGGGTAGTCCAGCAGCGCCTTCTCGGCCGAGCGGTGCAGGCTGCGCGGGGGGCCGTCCTGCTCCGCGGCACCGGCCTCCAGCAGCCGCGCCGCCAGCCACAGGATGTCCTCCCGGCGTTCGCGCAAGGGCGGGACGTGCAGATGGATGACGTGGATGCGGTAATAGAGATCCTCGCGGAACTCGCCCGCTTCCACCATTTTCTTGAGATCCTGGTGGGTGGCGCAGACGAGCCTGATGTTCACGGGGATGGGCATCTCGCCGCCGACGCGCACGATCCGGCGCTCCTGGATGGCGCGCAGCAGCTTGACCTGCATCGCCGGCGGCATGTCGCCGATCTCGTCGAGGAACAGGGTGCCGCCCTCGGCCTGCTCGAACACCCCCTTCTTGTCGCGGGCCGCACCGGTGTAGGCACCCTTCACGTAGCCGAACAGCTCGGCCTCCATCAGGCTCTCGGTGAGGGCGCCGCAGTTCACCGCGACGAACGGGCACGCGCCAGCCGGGTCGCGCAGCCGATGCAGGGCCAGGGCCACCTGTTCCTTGCCCACCCCGGACTCGCCGGTGATGAGCACCGTGCCCGCGCTCTGGGCCAGGCGCGGCAGCGTGGCCTCGATGGCGCGCATGGCGCTGGAGATGCCGAGCGTCGGCTCGCCGCGCGCCGCCGGCCGCGCCCGCGCGCACAGGGCGCGAACCTTGTCGAGCAGCGCCCGGATGTCGAGCGGTTTGGTGAGGTAGTCCTCCGCCCCGAGCTTGAGCAGCCGCACGGCGCGGTCGATGGCGCCGTAGCCGGTGATGAACACGTAGGGGGGTAGCTCGGTGCCGGTGGCCCGCAGCTGCTCGAACAGTTCCTCGCCGTTGATGTCCGGCAACTGGATGTCGCTGATCACCACGTCGTAACGCTTGCGCCCGAGAGCGGGCAGCGCCGCCAGTCCCGCCTTGAACCACTCGCACTCGAAGCCTTCCAGTCCGAAACGGTCCACCAGCGCCTCGCCCATGATCTCGTCGTCTTCAATGAGGCAGATGCGGTAGGGTCTTTCGCTCATGCGGACTCTCCGAGAGGCAGGCGCACCACGAAGCGCATGCGATCGTTCTCCCGCTCCGCGGCGATGCGCCCGCCGAGCTGCTGCACGATCTGGTAGGTCACCCACAGGCCGAGCCCGTGGCCGCTCTCGCTCAGGGGGGAGAAGGGCTCGAACAGATGCTCCATCTGCTCGGCCGAAAGAAGCTTGCCGTCATTGGTCACCACGAGCCGAAGTTCGCCGTCGCACTGTGCCACCTCGCAGCCCACCTCGCCCCGCTCGGCTGCCGCGCGAATGGCGTTGAGCAGCAGGTTGATGAGGATCTGCCGCACCAGGGTGGCCGGCAAGTGCGCATCCTCCACCAGCCCGTTGCGCCAATCGAGGTGCAGCGCCTTCCGGTGCGCCTGGGGAGCGAGCAGGGTGTGTACGTCCTCGATGTCCTGCGGCGTCACCTCGCGGCTCTTGAGGCGCGCTTCGACCAGCAGGGCACCGACGGTTTCCTTGATCTGCGTGAGGCCCCGCTCGACAAGGGAGATCGTCTTCGCCGTCCGGGCATCGAGCGCGCCGTGGCATTTCAGCGTGTCGATGGCGGTGAGCATGCCGCCGAGGGGGTTGTTGATCTCGTGGGCCATGCCGGCGGCGAGCCTTCCGACCGCGGCCAGGCGCTCGGACTTCACCATCTCCCGCTCCAGCGCCGCCTTCGCCCGCAGTTCCTTTACGGTCCGGCGATAGGCCGCGAACAGGCGGCCCAGTTCGTCTTCGTAGGCATACAGGCCGGGGTCGAGATCGTCCGGGGTCTTGCGGCCGAGCTGTTCCATGCGCGAGGCGAGCTGGACCAGGGGCACGGCCATGCGCTGCCCCCAGTACCAATTGATGGGCAGCAGCACCGCCAGCACCAGCAGACCGGCCAGCCCGCCGCGCCCGGCGGCGCTCCAGAAGCGCGGCAGGATCACGTCCTTGGCATGGACAATGACGAGCGTGCCCAGGCGCGCCTGCTCGTCCGCGATGGGCGTGACCACGTAGAAATGGCTGGCGTCGGGCAGGTCGATCGCCGTGGGCTGCCGGTCGTCCAGGCGCGCCAGCCGCTCCGCGATGCGCGCGTGCTCGCGGCTCAGCCGGCCGAATTCCGCCAGCATGGGCACCGCTTCCGGGTTGCTCGAGACATAGACCTGGCCCGCGTTGTCCAGGACCAGGATCATTTCCGCGCGGATCGGGTTGTCCGGCGGTACATCCTTGAGCGGCGCGTTGACGATCTCGAAGGCGCGCCACACGTCGTCGTGCAGCATGGCCGGAAACAGCGTCACCGCCAGCGTCCGCCCCAGCCCGGCCGAGCCGATCAACAGGTCCTCCCTGAGGTCGTCATAGGCGCGGTACATCAGCGAGGCCGAGACGGCCAGGGCGCCGGCGACGATGAGCAGGCTGCCCCACAGGGGAATCTTGTAACGGAAGCTCAGGTTGAAGAGCGGCGTCATCATTCGCCGAAGGCCTTCATCATCTCGGCCACGCTGTCGTAGAGCGCGGGATCGCCCCGGGAAAACCCGTCGAGGTTGAGCCGCCCGAGCAGCCGCACGCCTTCCGCATCCTTGGCCATGTCCAGGAGCAGGCGCTGCATGGCGGCGAAGTCCTCGTCCCGCGCGCTGCGGTGGGCGACGAAGGGCGGAAAGCCGTACTCGGGCGAGCGCGAAACGATGCGCGTACGCGCCGTCAGCTCGGGCTTCACCACGGCCAGGGAATCCCAGACGTAGCTATCCACCGAGCCGCCGTGGGCCAGCCCCGAGGCCACGGCTTCCACCACCCGGCGGTGCGACCAGGTGAAGAACGTCTTGCGGAAGAAGTGCACCGGATCCTCGTTGGCCTGGCGCAGTTCGAAACGGGGCGCCAGGTAGCCGGTATTGGAATAGGGGTCGGCGTAGGCGAACACCATGTTCCGCAGCTGCAGGATGGAACTGGTGTGGGGGTTGGAGGCCGGGACGATCAGATAGGCCCGGTAGTAGGGGCGGCCCTGGTAGAGGGGCACCGCCAGCAGGCGCACCTGGGACTGCAGATGCACATAGGGATAGTCGCAGATCCAGGCAAAGTCCAGCTTCTCCAGGCGCAGCAGATCCATGGTTTCCCGGTAGCTGTCCCGCTGCACGAACTCCACGCGCCGGTTCAGCTTGCGCTCCATGTACCGGCGCCACTCGGCCAGCAGGCCATGCTGGTCATGCAGGAACGCGGGGGTGAGCCCCACCCGTATGGGGCGCGCGGACTCTTCGGCGCCAAGGGCCTCCGGCAGCACCACCCTCGACAGGCCCAGCGCGGCTGCCAGGAGCAATGCCGCTATGCCGATCCGCCGGTTTCTGAACGGTAACCTGAAATTCCCCATGACGACCTCCCGTTACCAAACGGTAACGCCAATAGCAAATTTGATCAATATCAATAAACCTTTTTGCTGAAACTGAATATCCGGCCGTCGCCTGACCAAGATCAATACCTCAGAAATACATGGAGTTACAGTTGCCCCAATCTCCTTGGCGCAATTCGTGCAATGCGATGGCCGGAAAGGAGGGGTTGATGAACAGGGTTTGCCTGGAAGCTGCAAACATCATGCCGCCCGGAACACAGGCGCTGCAAGGCGATTCGCGTCTACGCTTGCAGCCCGACGCATGCATCGCCGGACGATCGCTGCCCGGGGCTTGTCGGCACTGCGTCGACGCCTGTCCCGTCCAGGCCCTGCGCATGGCCGACGAGGGCCCCGCCCTCGCCGGATCCTGCATGGGTTGCGGCCGTTGCGCCGGTGCCTGCCCTACGGGCGCGCTGAGCGTCGAAGGCTTCGAATCCCACTGCCCGTTACCGATCGGTAACCACTTGCCGGCCGTCGATTGCTGGAAAGTGCCGCCAGCCCTTTCGGGAGCCCGGGCCGTGCGGGTACCCTGTCTGGCGGGCGTCGGCACGGAGCAGATGCTGGAATGGGCCGGGGCGACGGACTGCGCCCCCATGGAGATTCTCGACCGCGGCTGGTGCGCCGGCTGCGCCGCCGGCGGCGGGGAAAACCCGGCCGCCGCCCTCGCCCAGGCCGCCGCCGCGCTGCTGGCCGAATGCGGCGTGCCTGCTGAACGGCTGCCGCGCCTCGTGCGCAGTCCTCTGCCGGTCGGCCTCATGCCCGCGGAAATCCCTCAGCCGCTCAGCCAGGCCCGCGTGGATCGCCGCGGCTTCTTCCGTCGCCTGGGCGCCGAGGCCGCCGCGACCTTGACGCCGGCCTCGGGGGGCGCGCGGCCACCCTTCCGGCGCAATGAAGGCTGCGCCCTGCCCAAGCGGGAACGCTTGCTCACCGCGGCGCGGACGCTGGCGGCCCGGCACGGCCGGCCGGCACCCGCGTCCCTTTTCCCCGCCCTGCAGGTCTCGCCGGATTGCGATCACGGCAGCGGCTGCGTCACCCTGTGCCCCACCGGGGCGCTCCAGTCCTACGCAGCGGATGGGTGCGCCGGCACCGAATTCGAGGCGGATGCCTGTGTCGCCTGCGGCCTGTGCGTGCGGGCCTGCCGCAAGCAGGCCCTGGCCCTGACGCCGACATCCGGCGCGACACCGCCGGCACGACAAACGCTGACCCGCTTCGACCTGCGGCGCTGCGCCGCCTGCACGCAGCCCTTCGCCGGCATCGGCGAGCACACCCTTTGCCCGGAATGCCGGCGCAACCGCCAGATGGCGCGCCAGTTGTTCGCTACCCAGGCGGCAAATCCGTAGCCAGGACACATGAACTCCCACTCATCCGTTGAAGGAGAAGCAAGCATGGACGAATCGATCCTCAATCCCACCCTCACGCGGCGCCGCTTCCTGCAGGCCACGGGGGCCGCAGGCGCGGTGGCCGCCGCGGGGCTGGGCGCCGGCGAACTGGCCGGCTTCAGCACCATCTCCAAGGTGCATGCCCAGCCGGCACCGGCCACCGAGGGCCAGACGGTCATCACCAAGAGCTTCTGCCACCAGTGCCCGGGCCGCTGCGGCATCGACGTGTACACCACCAACGGGCGCGTGCATGCCATCTACGGCACGCTGGGCAATCCCCTGTCCGAAGGCAAGCTCTGCCCCAAGGGCCACTATGGCGCCTACATGCTGTATGACGCCGACCGCTTCAAGAGCCCCATGAAGCGCACCAATCCGAAGAAGGGCCGCAACGAGGATCCGCAGTTCGTGCCGATTTCCTGGGACGAGGCCCTGACGATCGCCGCCGGCCGGCTCAACGCCTTGCGCGACAAGGGCGAGTCGCACCGCTTCGGCCTGCTCTTCGGCCGCGGCTGGGGCGCCACCGATGCCGGCCTGTTCAAAGCCTTCGGCGCCCTGTATGGCTCGCCCAACGTCGGCCTGAACCACTCGTCCATGTGTTCGGACGCTTCCAAGAAGGCGAAGCTGTGCGCCGACGGCAACTACTCCTACAGCTCCTACGACTACGCCAACACCAACTACCTGCTGATCTTCGGTGCCGGCTTCCTGGAGTCCTTCCGCCCCTTGACCGCCAACCTGCGGGTCTGGGGCGAGATGCGCACCAAGGCGCCGCGCACCAAGGTGACGGTGGTGGATGTGCATGTCTCGACCACCGCGGCGGCGGCCGACCGCATGTTGCTCACCAAGTCGGGCACCGATGGCGCCCTGGCGCTGGCCATGGCCCACGTCATCCTGAGCGAGGGCCTGTGGGACCGCAAATTCGTCGGTGACTTCCTGCCCGTGGTGCAGCCCAAGGACCCGGACGCACCGCGCATCCCGGCGCCGAGGTTCGAGGCCGGCAAGGAGATCGATCCCGCCTCCTTCAAGGAGAACTGGACCCTGGGCCTGGCCGAGTGGTGGAACGCGGTGCTGAAGGACTGCACCCCGGAATGGGCCGAGAAGATCACCACCATCCCGGCCAAGGACATCATCGCGGTGGCCAAGGAATTCGGCTCGACCCGCCCGGCCATCGCCCTCTTCGAGCGGGGCGCCACGGCCCACACCAACGGCGTCTACAACGGCATGGCGATCCACGCCCTCAACGCCCTGGTGGGTTCCTTCTTCGCCAAAGGCGGCCTGGGCTACCAGTCCGGCGTGCCCTGGGCCAAGCTGGCCCTCAAGCCCGAGGACTTCATGGACGACTACGCCAAGTCCGGCGACCGCAAAAAGCCGCGCGTCGACAGAGTAAAGACCGAGGCCTGGCCGATGGCGAGCAACATGATGCAGGAGATCGCGGTCAACCATCTGGCCGGCAATCCGTACAAGATGGACACGCTGATGTTCTATCTCACCGGCCCCATCTTTTCCGGACCCGACTGCACCAAGTGGGAAAAGGCGATGTCCGAGATTTTTGTCATCGACACCTCGCCCTTCCCCGGCGAGACGGCCATCTTCGCCGACCTCATCCTGCCGGATCACACCTACCTGGAACGGCTGCAGATCGCCGACACCTATCCCTTCCAGGGCTACCCCATCGCTATGATCCGCACCCCGGCGGTGAAGCCCCTGTACGACACCAAGGTCTTCGGCGACGTGGTCATCGAGATCGGCAAGCGCATCAAGGGGCCCATGGGCGAGTACTACAAGGCGCTGGGCAACACCGAGAGCATGATCAAGGAGATGGCCAAGGGCTTCGAGGAAAAACCCGGCTCCAACGGCGTCAACAGCTACGAGAGCTTCGTGCAGAAGGGCGTCTGGTTCAAGAAGCCCTACAGCTACCGGCAGGCCGGCGGCGAGTTCTTCCTGTGGGACGGCGAGACCAAGGCCTATTCGAAGCCCATGGACGCGGCGATGGTGAAGGAGAAATGCCTCAAGACGCCCTCCGGCAAGTACGAGTTCAAGTCCGGCTACCTCACCGACGAGCACCATGCCCATTACGTGCATGAGAAGCTGGGCATCCCGGTGGAGATGGCGGGCTTCCCGCAGTACGTCCCGGCGAAGCACCCGGGCGGCGGCGACCTGCACTTCATCTCGCCAAAACTGGCGGCCCAGGCCGAAGGACGGCAGGCCAACCTGCCCCACGCCACGGCCCTGATGCAGCCCACCCAGGGCGGCAAGCGGGACGTGTTCCTGGAGATCCACCCCGAGGCGGCGAAAAAGCGCGGCATCGCGGACGGCGACAAGGTGCGCGTCAAGAACGACATCGGCAGCATCGAGGTCGTTGCGCGCCACTTCGCGGGCATCCGCCCGGACACCGTGGCCCTGCCCATGATCCACGGCCACTGGGCGCAAGGGCGCTGGGCCACCGCCCAGGGGCGGCTGCCCTCGAGCAGCACCAACGAGATCACCGCCAACGTGTCCGAGCCCATTTCCGGTCTGGCCTGTTACCACACCGGGACGGTCAAGGTCGAGAAGATTTGAGGATTGAAAGGAGCTGAAAATGGCTAAGTGGGGAATGGTCATCGACCTTGAGAAATGCACCGGCTGCCAGGCCTGCACCATGGCCTGCGGCATGGAAAACAACCGCCTGCCCGGCGAGCACTGGCAGGACGTCATCTTCTTCAACGAAGGCGAGTATCCGAGCACCCAGATGAAGTGGTTCCCGCGGCCCTGCATGCACTGCGAGAACCCCTCCTGCGTGGCGGTGTGCCCGACCCGCGCCACCTACAAGACCGAGGAGGGCCAGGTGCTGGTGGACTGGGAGCGCTGCATCGGCTGCAAGTACTGCATGATCGCCTGCCCGTACGGCGTACGGTTCTACACCGAGGAGAAACCCACCTACGGCGGACCGAACGTGAAGGACGTGTTCCCGGCGAAGGATTCGCACTCCTGGAGTCCGCCCTGGAAGATGCCGGACGGCAAGGAGGACTGGAAACACGGCGTCGGCGTGCAGCCCCACGACGTGGTCTCCAAGTGCACCTTCTGCTACCACCGGGTGAGCAAGGCGCCCAAGGGCACGGCGGATTTCGATCCGAACAACCCGGCCCTGCGGGAATTCACGCCGGCCTGCGTGGTGACCTGCGCGCCGAGCGCGCGCTTCTTCGGCGACCTGTCGAACCCGAATTCGGAAGTGTCGAAGATGATCGCCAACAAGAACGGCGTGCGGCTGCTGGACCACCTCGGCAACAAGCCCCAGGTCTATTACCTCACCGGCGAAGGCGGGGCGGTTCCCAGCAATCGCGCCACCAAAGTTTGACAGGAGAATCGATCATGATCGCTATCAGAGAACCGAAAGACTTCGGCCAACTCTTCAGCTACCTCGGGGAGTTGCGGCGGGAGGTGGGCACGGCCGAGTTCCTCCGCATCTGCTTCAACCTCGGACGGGAACCCTCTGCCGCCGGCCGGTGGTGGAAGGCCTGCCTGATCGCCGGCGCCGCCAGCGGGGTGTTCGTCCTTTACATGCTGTTCACCGTCGGCCACGCGGCCTTCAACACCTCGAGCGACGGGGTTAACTGGGGCCTGGCCGTCTCGACCTACGTCTTCTTCGCGCTGACCTCGTCGGGGCTGACCTTCATCGCCTCGATGCCCCTGGTATTCGGCTTCAAGGAGCTGTATCCGATCGCCAAGCGCTGCATCTGGCTGGCCATCATCACGCTCATCGCCGGATTCACGGTGCTGGCGCTGGAGCTGGGCCATCCCTTCCGCATGCTCTGGACGATTCCGACGGGCATGCAGGTGATGTCGCCCATGTTCTGGATGGGCGTCTTCTACCTGATCGACCTGATCCTGCTGATCATCAAGTTCTACCTGCTATGGCAGGACGATTGGGACAGCCCGTTGAGCCACTTCCTCGGCACGGCCAGCTTCGTCGCCGTGATCCTGGCCAGCGGCATGCTCGGGCTGGTGTTCGGCTCCTTGGCCATGCGGCCCATGTGGTTCGGCTCCTTCACTTCCATCTACTTCATGCTCACGGCAGCCCTCTCGGGTGCTGCGGCCATCGTTGTCACCAGCTACATGGCCTACGACTTCGACCGCAGGAAGATGCCGCCGGTTTTGCGCGAAATGGCCGAAGGCGACCACCTGCCGAAGGTCTTCGCGACGCTGATCGGCATCGCGCTGGTGATGATCCTGACGCGCTTCTGGACCGGCCTGTGGAGCAACCTGGACGGCCTGGAGGGCTTCCACGCCCTGGTGAAGAGCCCCATCTTCCACCTGGAAGTGTGGGTCGGGCTGGCCTTGCCCTTCTTCATGATGCTGTCGTCCAGAGTGGAGCACAAGCCGGGCATGCAGATGACCGCCGCCTTCCTCGTGCTCGGCGCCATGTTCATCAACCGCTACGAGTTCGTCGTCGGCGGGCAACTGGTGCCCATGTTCAAAGGGAGCTGGGTCAACAGCCTGGTGCCCTACACGCCCTCGCTCACGGAGTGGGCGCTGACGCTCCTCGGCTTTGCCATCGCCCTCGGGCTCTATGCCCTGGGCGAGAAGACGTTCAACCTCTCCGCCACGCCGCCGGCCCTGGCCGCGGCGCGCGAGGCTGCCGCCGGAACCGTGCAATCCTGAGAGAGTTCCCGGCCGGCAGCGGCTTGCCGGCCGGTTTTTTCGGAGTCGAACAATGGGTTCATACACCCCCGCAGCCGAACGGTGGCTGACCCTGGCCAGAGCCTTTCTCGCCCCCACCGGTCCGGCTGCCGCCCAGGCTCTCCTGCAGTGGCTGCCCGGCGATCTGGACGATCTGTTCCGCGGCACGCACCCGGATGCGGGGCAGGCCGTCGACCGGTTCGTCGCCTCCTTGGCACGGTTGCCGGACGCGCAGGCGCTGCAAGTCCATTACAGCGGCCTGTTCCTCGCACCGCCGGTCAGGGCACGCCTGAACCTGGGGTTCTACCTCGACGGCACCCTGAACGGCGTCAGCCAGGATGCCATCGGCGTGCTGCTGGCGAAACACGGGATTGCCCGCAACGAGGGCTTCCGCGACCTGCCGGACCACCTGGCCATGTTGCTGGAGGTCATGGCCCTGCTCGCCGGGGATCCGGAAGCCGGGCAGGACCAGGCAGCACTCGCGCAGGGATTCCTGCTGCCCGCGCTGCCACGCCTGCGGGCCGACGTTGCGGCCCATGCGCCCGACTCGCCCTACCTGCATCTCATCGACCTGGTGCTGGTTGCGTTGGCGCCCTTCGGCGTCCCGTGCCCCGAGGCCGAGCCGCGCCAGCCGCGCTACGACAAGAGCGTGGAGCGCGGTGTCTGGCGGCATTGCGCCCGCTGCGACCAGCCCTACGCCCGCGAAAAGGAACTGCGCATCATGGCCCGCGCCCTGGAAGAACAAGGGTTGCCGAGCGACCATCTGCAGGTATGTCCGGCCTGTCGCAACGCGACCGAGGGCTGGGTGAAGCGCCCGCTGCCGGGCCTCGGAGGATCGCGCTAAGAAGGCCACACGCCCTGCCGCGTCGGCCGCGGCCGGTGGCGTGAGAACCGCGACCCGAGGCGCTCAGCCGCCGGTCGAAGACATCACGCGGATGACCTGGTGCGGCCGTTCGCGGAACTCGTGGCGCTCCGGCTTGTTGCGGATGGCCGTCACGAACGCCTCCTCCAGTTCGGCATCGCTGCAGCCGGAACGCAGCAGCCGCCGGAAATCCACCACATCGTTCTGGCCCAGGCAGAGGAACAGCGTGCCATCCACAGACAGACGCACGCGATTGCACGTGCCGCAGAAATGCTGGGACATGGGGCTGATGAAGCCGATCTGGAAGTGCCCGTCGGGCGAGACGAGATAGCGCGCCGGTCCACCCCCGGGTACCACGCCGTCGACCAGGCCAAAGCGACTTCTCAGACGTTCCTGGATCGGCTGCAGGTCGAGGAATCTTGCCTTGCGCCCCGTCTCCCCCACGGGCATGGCCTCGATCAGCCGCAACACGAAGCCGCGCTCTCGGCAGTAATCGACCATGGCGTCGATCTCGTCCTCGCCGGTTTCCTGCATCGCCACCATGTTGATCTTGATCAGGCGGAAGCTTTCGCTGCGGGCGGCTTCCAGTCCGTCGAGAATCTGCGGCAGCACATCGCGCCTGCAGATGGCGCGGATGCGATCGCGGTCGAGGGAGTCGAGGCTGACGTTGAGCCGCGTCACCCCGGATCGGCGCAGCCTGACGGCGTGCTTGGCCAGTTGCGTGCCGTTGGTGGAGAGCGAGAGGTCTTCGATGCCCGGCACGGCCGCGAGCCGCTGCGCGAGGTCGGCGACATTCCGGCGCAGCAGGGGCTCCCCGCCGGTCAACCTGACACGCTTCAAACCCAGCCGGGCGAATACCGCGAGCAGACGCTCGATGTCGTCGAACGTCAGCCAGTGTTCGGGCTCTTCGTAATCCTTGAAGCCTTCCGGCATGCAATAGGTGCAGCGCAGATCACAGCGATCCGTCACCGACAGCCTCAGATATTCGATCCGGCGTCCGAATCCGTCCAGGAGCATCGTGTCCATACTTGTTGGTTAGGGCGCTCGCTTCGTCACGAAATGGCGCATGCGCTCAAAACGCGAGCAAGTCGCATGCCATTTTCCAGCCACTTGAATTGGAGCGGCAATTCGCCGGGCACTCGTTACACTAGCGTAACATGCTGCGCCGCATCAGGTTACGCTGAGGTAACGAAAGTCGGAGCCGGCGGCACGGCGCCGGGAGCGGCAGTCGCGTTCAAAGCGATACCGGCGGCGTGGCGCCCCGGCGCCAGCCATGCCGTGCCAGCAGACGATAGATGGTGGACTTCGGCACCTGCCGGCCGACGGCGCGCTCGTAGGCGGCCTTGATCGCCGCCACCGCCGACCCGCGCTCGGCGCGGCGGCTGTTCAGAAAGGGCTTGAGGAAGCGCGCCTCCTCCTCGACGGACATCAGCGCCCACCGGCGCCCGCCGCGCTGTTCTGCCGTTTTCGCGGCATCGCCGCCGGCGCGGAACTGCCGGCGCAGCAGGCAGACCCGATTGCGCGAGAGGCCCAGGATGCGGGCCGTCAGTTCGATGCTCGCCCCCGTCAGCGCCGGGATCAGGATGGCCTGGCTTTGCCGCAACTGGGCAAGGGTCTGCGCCGCCGCCGCCAGGCGCAGCGCCGTCTCCACCTCCCGTTGATCGCCTCGGGCGATCCCCATCATGCCGCCCCCCGATATGCCGCCAGCAATTCTGTCGGCGTTCGATTGATCGCAACTCGTAGCAATTGGCACGCCAGTTGCCATTAGCAGTAGGCGTGCCTGTGGCGCGCCGCTGCAACATCGCCACCATTCCAATCAATCAAGGAGGAACTTGATTACCAATGAACCTCAGCCAACTTTACGAGCCGGTACGGCATAGGC
>CAYZLI010000052.1:16716-21119 GCA_964479195.1 uncultured Rhodocyclaceae bacterium | reverse complement strand
GTTTTCCGGAGCATCGCTGCTCCGGCCTCATTGAAGCGTGTCGCCAGATCGCGGCGCACGGCTTCTTCGTGGCCTGGGGATGAGAATCGAGCCGAGGAGCCCGCCAAGACGGCGCAAACGGCCGCGAGAGGGCCGGAAGGGGCGAGGGACATCCCAGGCCACGTCATCCCGGCGCCGCCGCGCCAGACGCTCACGGAGGCGCCCAAGCGCAGTGACCCGGCGGTGATGAAGCCGGCGGGATAAAAAACCCGGCGCAAGGCCGGGTTTCTTTTGAGACGGGTCGGCAGTTACTGGCTGCTGATCTCCAGGCGCCGCTCGATGTGCTCGATGCGCTTGGCGAGCTGATCGAGCGTGACTTGTTGCCGGATGTAGTTGTCGTACTGGTCGGCGGCCTCGTGTTTCATGCTGGCCTGGCCGCGCTCCAGCACGGTGAGGCGGTGCTTGATGTCCTCGATGTCCTGGTCGTAGCGGGTGCGGAAGTCGCGGAACTCGTTCCGGAATCCCTTGATCTGCTCCAGGATCAGGTTTTCGACGTTCTCAGTCATGATCGGCTTCTCCTGACGGGTAGTCTAGCGGTTTCGCATGCGAAACGCTACGCCGAGGCCTGCGCCTTGGCGGCGGCTGGGGTTTTCCGGAGCATCGCTGCCGAGGAGTATTGCGCTCCTCATCAGGCACATTTTGAGGCTTGGTCAGTTGCCAGGCAAAAAGCGCGACCCACAAGCGACCCAGCGCTTACAATATGGGTCTTACGCAGGTTGGTTACTATCAATCAAACATCATGCACAGTCTCTGGAACGAATCTGAAGCGGCCCGGTGCCAGGGCGACCTGGCGCTGCGGGTCTATAGCTCGCGGCTGATCGGCCGCGACAAGTCGCTGGTGCTGCACGGTGGGGGCAACACCTCGGTGAAGGTCGTCGAGCCGGACCTCTTCGGCGCGGAGCGCCAGGTGCTCTATGTGAAGGGCAGTGGCTGGGATCTCGAAACGATCGAGGCGGCGGGCTTCTGCCCGGTGCTGCTGGACCACCTACTCAAGCTCGCCCAACTGCCCAGCCTGCCCGATCCCGCCATGGTGGAGGAGCTGGCCACCCACCAGACGCGGGCCAATGCGCCGGCCGCTTCCGTGGAGGCGATCCTCCATGCGGTGCTGCCCTACAAGTTCGTGGACCACAGCCACGCCGACGCGGTGGTGGCGATTACCAATTCGGTGGACGGCGAGGCGCGTATCCGCGAGGTCTACGGCGAGGACGTGGTAGTGATCCCCTACGTCATGCCCGGCTTCGACTTGGCGCGCCTGGTGGCCGAGCGCTTTCCCAGCGAGGCGACGCCGAAGACCCTCGGCATGGTGCTCATGCACCACGGCATCTTCTCCTTCGGCGCCACGGCGCGGGAGTCCTACGAGCGGATGATTGCCCTGGTGGGCCGTGCCGAGGCCTGGCTGGAACAGCAGCGGGCCTGGCCGGCGGCTCTGCCCGAGGCCCCGGCCGACGCGGCGCCGCAGCGCACCGCGCTCGCCGAGCTGCGCCGCGACATCGCCGAGGCCGCCGGCTTCCCGCTGGTCATCGCCTGCCGCCGGGAGCCGAAATACCTCGCCTTCGCCCGCCATCCCGAGCTCTCGCGCATCGCCCGCTACGGCCCGGCCACGCCGGACCACGTCATCCGCACCAAGCGCGTGCCTTTGCTGGGCCGCGACGTGCCCGCCTATGCGGAGGCCTACCGGCAGTATTTCGCCGAGCACGCGGCGCATGCCCGCGAGCCCAAGACCATGCTCGATCCCGCGCCGCGCGTGGTGCTGGACCCGGAGCTGGGGCTGTGCACCGCCGGCCGCACGGCCAGGGACGCCGGCATCGTCTTCGATATCTACGGCCACACCATCGACATCATCCTGGCCGGCGAGGCCCTGGGCGGCTACCGGGCGCTGCCGGCCAAGGATCTCTTCGACGTGGAGTACTGGGACCTGGAGCAGGCCAAGCTCCGGCGCGCCGGCAAGCCGGCCGTCTTCGCCGGCGAGGTCGCCCTGGTGACGGGTGCGGCCTCCGGAATCGGCAAGGCCTGCGTGGAATCGCTGCTCGCCCGGGGGGCGGCGGTGGTCGGCCTGGACCTCGACCCGGCCATCGAGGGGCTGTTCGGGCGCGCCGACTACCTGGGCCTGCGCTGCAACGTGGCCGACGCGCAGGAGGTCGCCGCGGCCCTGGAGCGCACCGTGCTGGCCTTCGGCGGCCTGGACATGCTGGTGCTCAACGCCGGCATCTTCCCCGGCGGCTGCCGGATCGCGGAACTGGCCGACGCCGAGTGGCGCAAGGTGATGGCGGTGAACCTGGACGCCAACCTCATGCTGCTGCGGGAATGCCATCCGCTCCTGAAGCTCGCCCCGCGCCAGGGCCGGGTGGTGGTGATCGGCTCCAAGAACGTGCCGGCCCCCGGGCCGGGGGCGGCGGCCTATTCCGCCTCCAAGGCGGCGCTCACCCAGCTCATGCGCGTGGCGGCCCTGGAGTGGGGGGCCGAGGGCATCCGCATCAACGCCCTGCACCCGGACGCCGTCTTCGACACGGGCCTGTGGACCGACGAGGTGCTGGCCGCCCGCGCCGCCCACTATGGCCTGACGGTGCAAGCCTACAAGACCAAGAACGTGCTGAAGACCGAGGTGAAAAGCCGCGACGTGGCCGAGCTGGCGGCGGAGATGTGCGGGCCGCTCTTCGCCAAGACCACCGCCGCCCAGGTGCCCATCGACGGGGGCAACGAGCGGGTGATCTAGACTTCGGGAAAAAGTGCGCGCAGTTCGCCCGGCGCCGCCACGCCCCGCTCGCAGATGATGCCGGTGATGAGCGCGGCCGGGGTCACGTCGAAGGCGGGATTGGCGGCGCGGGTCGCTTCCGGGGCGAGGGCGACGCTCTCCGGCTTGCCGTGGGCGCCGAGGCCGGCCACGCGGCGCACTTCCGCTTCCGAGCGCTCCTCGATGGGAATCTCCTTGCCGGATGCGCAATTCCAGTCGATGGTGGAGGCGGGCGCGGCGACGTAGAAGGGCACGCCGTTGTCCCGGGCCGCCAGGGCCTTGAGGTAGGTGCCGATCTTGTTGGCCGCGTCGCCGTTGGCGGCGATGCGATCCGCCCCGACGATCACCACATCGACCCTCCCGTGCTGCATCAGGTGGCCCGCGGCGTTGTCGGCGATGAGCGTGTGGGGCACGCCCGCCTCGCGCAGTTCCCAGGCCGTGAGCAGGCCCTGGTTCCGGGGCCGGGTTTCCGAGGCGAAGACATGCACGTCGAGGCCGGCTTCCTGCGCCGCATACACGGGCGCGAGCGCCGTGCCGTAGGCCACCGTGGCGAGCCAGCCGGCGTTGCAGTGGGTGAGCACGTACACCGGCCGGCGCCTGGCGGCCAGTTGTTCGATCAGGCTGCGGCCGTGGGCGCCGATGCGGCGGTTGGTCGCCACGTCCTCCTCGGCCATGGCGGCGGCCTCGGCCCAGGCGGCGGTGCGCCGCCGGGCGATGGGCAGGGGCGCCAGGTGCGCCTTCATGCGCGCCAGCGCCCAGTGCAGGTTGACCGCCGTGGGGCGGGTGGCGGCGAGGAGCGCGCAGGCGTGCTCCAGCGCCTCGTTGCCGGCGCCTTCGCGCAAGGCCAGGGCCAGGCCGTAGGCGGCGGTGACGCCGATCAGCGGCGCCCCGCGCACCTGCATGGTGCGGATGGCGTGGGCCGCGTCCTGCAGGGTATGCAGGCGGTGCTCGACGCGCTGGTGCGGCAATTGCGTCTGGTCGAGGATGACGACGCAGTCGCCGTCTTCCCAGAGGCTGCGCGGTATGGAATCGGATCGGCTCATGGCGGCGCTCGCAAGGGCGCTCATTCTAACCCGCCGCGCGCGGCGGCGTTTTCCTACAGCGGGGACGGCTTGCGCCGTCTATGATCGGAACAGGTCCCGAATGCAGCGTGACCCGGCGCCACGGGGCCGACGCCGGCTGTGTTCTTCCTCAGGCCCCACCTATCCTGAGTTGTTCGAGGAGACCGATCATGGCCACTTACATCACCCTTGCATGCTTTACCGACCAGGGACTGAAGACCGTCAAGGAAACGACCAAGCGGGCGGAAGCCATCCGGGAGGTGGCGAAGAAATACGGGGTTACCGTGAAGGACATCTTCTGGACCCTGGGACAGTACGACGTGGTGGCGACTTTCGAAGCGCCCGACGACGTGTCGGTCACGGCTTTCGGCCTGGCCATCGGTTCGCAGGGCAATGTGCACACCCAGACCCTGCGCTGCTTCGACCGGGATGAAATGAACAAGATTCTCGCCAAGATGGGCTAAGCTGGGAAACTCGCCCTAGGCTCCGCCCCGGGCCTGCCGCTGGTTTCGACGCCCCGCTAGCCCTTCGGCGGGCCCGGTTCCTCGACTCTTCTCGCCGGTACTGGTGGG
>CAYZLI010000052.1:14002-16616 GCA_964479195.1 uncultured Rhodocyclaceae bacterium | reverse complement strand
ATGCTCAAGGCAGCACGATGTCGAAGCGTGCGCGCCTCTCCGCGCCCTCGCCGGGCTCCAGGCTCACCAGCAGCCTTCCCCGGGCCTCGGCGCTCAGGTGCGCCAGCAGGAAGTCCCCCGCGTTCTCCGGCGCGCCGGCGAGGTACATCTGGGTGACGAAGGGGCGCCGGCCGGGGGCGGTGACGGCGAAATGCACGTGGGGCGTGCGGCCGGTGTAGGCGACGGGCACGATGGTCCGGAAGCGGTAGCCGCCGCCGGCATCCGTGCTGGTCTCGCCCCAGCCCTGGAAGCCCGGGTCGAGGGGCCGCGTGGGGTCGTCGTCCTCGTGGTGGTAGCGGCCGAAGGCGTTGACCTGCCAGATTTCGACCCGGGCGCCGGCCACCGGCGTGCCGTCGCGGCCGAGCACGCGGCCGGCGATGCGCAGGACTTGCCCACGGGCGGCGCGATCGCCGACCCGGGCGAGATCGTTGTCCCGCTCGATGGGGAAGGTTTTCGGGTAGAAGGGCCCCAGGGGCTGGGCGGGCGTCGGGGCGAGATCGGCGGCTGCGGGCGCGAGCATGGCGAGTAGGGCGAGTAGGGCGAGTCCGGCAAGGGCGGTTCGGGTCGAGGGCACGGGCAGCTCGTTGGCGAGGGTTCATCGCTTCTGACACAATCGCGGCGTCAAGGTTTCTCGAGGCCCGCCGATGCCCCGCTTTCCCGCCGCCGTCCACTCGCGCCTGCCCCGCGTGGGCACCACCATCTTCACCGTCATGTCGCGCCTGGCGCAGCAGCACGGCGCCATCAACCTGTCCCAGGGCTTCCCGGATTTCTCCGCGCCCCAGGCGTTGTTCGACCTGGTGGCGAAGCACATGGCGGCGGGGCACAACCAGTACGCGCCCATGGCCGGCGCGGCGCCGCTGCGCGAGGCCATCGCCGGGAAGGTGGCGGCCCTCTACGGCCTGGCCTACGACGTGGAGGCGGAGATCACCGTCACGGCCGGCGCCACCCAGGCCATCTACACGGCGGTGGCGGCGCTGGTGCGCCCGGGCGACGAGGTGATCGTCTTCGAGCCGGTCTACGACTCCTACGTGCCCGCCATCGAGCTGAACGGCGGCAGGGCGGTGTATGCGCGCCTGAAGTTTCCCGACTATCGGCCGGACTGGGACGAGGTGCGCGCCCTGATCACGCCGAGAACGCGCCTGATCCTCATCAACACGCCCCACAATCCCAGCGGCGCGGTGTGGGAGGCCGCCGACATGGCGGCCCTGGAGCGGCTCACCCGCGGCACCGATATCGTCATCGTCTCGGACGAGGTGTACGAGCACATCGTCTTCGACGGCCGGCGGCACGAGAGCGTGGTGCGCTATCCCGGCCTGGCCGAGCGCGCCTTCGTCGTTTCCTCCTTCGGCAAGACCTATCACGTCACCGGCTGGAAAGTGGCCTATTGCCTGGCGCCGCGGGAGCTGATGGCCGAGTTCCGCAAGGCGCACCAGTTCATCGTCTTCTGCGTGAACCAGCCGGTGCAACTGGCCTTGGCGGAGTTCATGCGGGACAGTACGCGCCATCTCGGCCTGGCGGACTTCTACCAGGCCAAGCGGGACTTCTTCCGCCGCCGGCTCGACGGCTCCCGCTTCCGGCTGTTGCCCTGCGCCGGCACCTACTTCCAGTCCATGCGTTACGAAGGGATTTCCGATGAGCCGGACACGGCCTTCGCGGAGCGGCTGACCCGGCAGGTGGGCGTGGCCTCTATACCGGTGTCCGTGTTCTACGGGCAGCCGCGGGACGACCAGGTGTTGCGCTTCTGTTTCGCCAAGTCGGAAGAAACCCTGGAAAAGGCCGCGGAACGCCTGCGGCGGGTGTAGATCATTCCTTCCCGAGGGTGAAGAAAAAGGTCGCCCCCTCGCCCTTCGCCGCCTCGGCCCATACCCGGCCGCTATGGCGCTCGACGATGTGCTTGACGATGGCGAGGCCGACGCCGGTGCCGGGAAACTCGCTTTCGATGTGCATGCGCTGGAAGACGCGGAACAGGCGGTCGGCGTATTCCATGCTGAAGCCGGCGCCGTTGTCCCTGACGAAATAGACCGTCTCGCCGTTGTCCCGCCGGGCGTCGACTTCCACCTCGGGCCGGTCCTTCTTGCTCGAGTACTTGAGGGCATTGCCGATCAGGTTGGCGAACACCTGTTTGAGCATGGCCTCATCGCCCGTGGCCGGCGGCAGGACGCCGATGCGCGTTCGGGCCCTCGGATAGTCCTGGGCCAGTTCCCGCAGCGAAGCGTGGGCAATGCTGGCCAGGTCGATCTCGCGCTTGTTCATCTCGCTGCAGGGCAGGCGGGAAAACTGCAGGATGTCGTCGATGAGCTGACCCATCTTCGAGGCGTTGTGCACGATGCGGTCGAGATGCTCGCGCCCTTGCTCGCTTACAGCCTGGTACTCGGTTTCAATCAGCAGGTGGGCGAAGCCGTCGATGGCCCGCAGGGGCGCGCGCAGATCGTGGGAGACGGAATAGGAAAACGACTCCAGCCCCCGGTTGGCGCGCTCCAGCGCGGCGGTGCGCTCGGCCACCAGCTCCTCCAGGTGGTGGCGATGCCGGTCCAGTTCGGCGTCGACCCGGGCCTGGCGTCGCAGGGTCCGACGC
>CAYZLI010000052.1:0-13902 GCA_964479195.1 uncultured Rhodocyclaceae bacterium | reverse complement strand
AGGCGCCAGAGTTCCCTCACGCAGGCGATCTTCTGCGCCACGGCGGCCCGTTCGACGCGGGCGTATTGGACGTCGTTCAGGCGCAGGCTGTGCTGCAGCTTGCGGTAGGCCCGGTAGGCGTTGCGCACCCGCTCGGAGAGCTCGGCCGGGATGAGGCCGAGGCCGGCGGCGATCTTCAGCAGCGCCAGGTTGCCCAGGTTGCCGGTGAGCTCGGCGTGCCGGTGGGCGTAGCCGAGTACCAGGTACTGCACGATGAACTCGACGTCGATGAGACCGCCGCGGTCGTGCTTCAGGTCGAACCATGCGCTCTTGTTGGCATGCGCGGTGGCCATCTTCTCGCGCATGGCCAACACCTCGCGGCGAAGTTCCGCCAGATCCCGTTCCTTGCGCAGCACCTGGCTGCGGATGGCCTCGAACTGGCGGCCGATCTCGGCGTCGCCCGCCGAGAAGCGTGCCCGCGTGAGCGCCTGGTGCTCCCACACCCAGGCCGATTCCATCTCGTACTTGCGGAAGGCTTCCACCGAACTCACGAGCAGCCCGGCCTCCCCGTTGGGCCGCAGGCGCAGGTCGGTCTGGAACAGGATGCCGGCCGGCGTCACGCTGGAGATCCAGGTGTTCAGGCGCGTCGCCAGCCGGGCGTAGATTTCCGTCGCCTCGGGCGCATCGTCGTCGAACAGGAAGATGATGTCCAGGTCGGAGGCATAGCCCAGTTCCTTGCCGCCCAGCTTGCCGTAGGCGATGACGGCGAAGCGCGGTTCCTCGCGGTGGCGCTTGGCGAGCTTGCGCCAGACCAGGCGGCAGGCGAGATCGAGCATCATATCGGCCAGGTCCGACAGATGGTCGGAGAGCTTTTCCAGCGCCAGCAGGCCGGCCAGGTCCTGGGCGAGCAGGCGGAACACCTGGGCGTGGTGGGCCTCGCGCATGAGGTCCATCTGCCGCTCCGTGTCCGGCTCGTGCTCCTCCAACTGGCCTGCAAGCTGGGCGCGGAATGCCGCGCAGTCGGGCGCCGCTTCCAGGAGGCGGGCATCGAGCAGCTCGTCGAGCAGCACCGGGTGGCGCGTGAGGTAGTTCGCGGCCCAGCTCGAGGCGCTTACCAGTTGCGCCACCTTCTTCAGGGCCTGGGGATATTGCTGCAGCAGGGCGAGGTAGGCCGCGCGCCGGCTGATGGCCTCCAGCAGGGTAAGGCCCCGCGCCAGGGTGGCGTCCGGGTTGATCGTCGCGGCGGCCTCCTCGATGAGGCGCGGCACCAGGGCGTCGAAGCGCTCGCGTATGCCCGGCGGCATCTGCTGGTAGCGGGCGCCGGCGCGTATGCCCGCCAGGCGCCCGGCGGCCGCGGCGCCGTCCTCGAAACCCAGACGCGCGAGCTCCTGCGCCGCTTCGTTCGTCCCGTTGGGCGCATGCCAGAGGCCGGCCAGTTCATGGCCCTTGCGGTTGGGGTCGGCGAACACCGCCTCGAAGTGGCGGCTGACATTGGCGCGGTGGTCGTCCAGCTCGGCGAGCAGCGCATCAAAGGAGGCGGCACCCATGGCTCGGGCGACGAGGGCCTGGTCCGCGGGATTCGTCGGCAGGCTGTGGGTCTGGGCATCGTCCAGGTATTGCAGGCGGTGCTCCAGTGTGCGCAGGAAGCCGTAGGCGGCGTCCAGCTCGCGCACCGCGGCGGCGGAGAGGATGCCGCGCTCGGCCAGGAGCCGGAGCACGGCCCGGGTGGGGCGGACCTGCAGCGCCTTGTCCCGGCCACTGCGGATGAGCTGGAACACCTGGGCCACGAACTCGATCTCGCGGATGCCGCCGGGGCCCAGCTTGATGTTGTCGGCCATTTCGCGGCGCGCCACCTCGCGGCGGATCTGGGCGTGCAGATCGCGCATGGCGTTGATGGCGCCGTAGTCCAGGTACTTGCGGAAGACGAAGGGGCGGACGATGGCGGCGAGGTCCTCGCCCCGGTCGCCGCCGAGGGGACGGGCCTTGATCCAGGCGTAGCGTTCCCATTCGCGCCCCTGGGCGATGAAATAGGTCTCCAGCATGTCGAAGCTCGCCGCCAGGGGGCCGGAATCGCCGTTGGGGCGCAGGCGCATGTCCACGCGGAACACCTGGCCGTCGGCGGTCACCTCGGCGAGCGCGCCGATCAGTTGGCGGCCCAGGCGGGTGAAGAACTCGAAGTTGGACAGGACCTGCGGGCCGTCCGTGTCGCCGTCTTCCGGATAGACGAAGATGAGGTCGATGTCGGAGGAGACGTTGAGCTCGCGCCCGCCCAGCTTGCCCATGCCGACGACGATCAGCTCCTGGCGCTCGCCGGAAGCGCTGCGCGGCTCGCCGTGGCGGGCGGCGAGCGCCGCAGCGAGCAGCCGGGCGGTGTGGGCCACGGACACGTCGGCCAGTGCCGTCATGGTCTCGGTGACTTCGGCCAGATCGGCGAGCCCCGCCAGGTCGCGGGCGGCGATGCGGGCCAGCACGCGGGCACGCAGCCGCCGCAGCGCAGGGCGCAGCGTGTCCTCGGTGGCCGCCTCCCGCGCCAGGCACTCGGCCATGGCCGCAGCGGCGAAGGGCTCGGCCAGTGCGCGCCGCAGTTCCTCGCCGATCTGCGGCCGCGCGGCGATGAGCCGCTGCAGGTAGCGGCTCAGGGGCAGAATCCGGTCGAGCGGGTCGCGGCTGCCGGGCGGTGGGAGCATGTTGCGGGTAAAATCGAACTTTGAAGGCGCGCTTCGGTCCCCGATTGTACTGTTGCGGAGGCCGCCGCGCCCCGATCGATGCAAAAGACAACTCCGACATCCCACACACCGGCGAGACCCAGGGGCAGGGCCGCGCACCTGGCCCGCCTGACCGGATGGGCCAGGCTGCCCGTCGGACTGCGCCGCGCCCTTGCCTGGGCCTTCTGGATCGGCTATTTCGGCCTGGCCGCCCTCGTCCTCGCGACGCGCTATGTGCTGCTGCCGAACATCGAAGCCTACCGGGGCGACATCGAGGGGGCCATCTCCCGGGCGGCGGGGCTCACCGTCACCATCGCCCGCATCGATACCGACTGGCGCGGGCTGCGCCCGCATCTCTCGCTGCACGGCTTCAAGGTCCATGACGCGGCCGGCCGCCCGGCCCTGTCCTTCGACACCGTGGAGACGGAGCTGGCCTGGAGCTCGCTCCTGCACCGGCAGCTCCGGCTGCACCGGCTGGAGATCGACGCGCCGGAACTGGATATCCGGCGCGAGGCCAACGGGCGCATCTTCGTCGCCGGCATCCAGCTCAATACCGAGGCGACCGGCCCCGATGTCTCCGACTGGCTGCTGGCCCAGGACCGCATAGTCGTGCGCAACGCCACGATCCGCTGGGAAGACGCCCTGCGCCAGGCGCCGCCGCTGACCCTGGCCCGGCTCGACTTCGTGCTGCAGAACGACGGCCGCCGGCATCGCTTCGGCCTCACCGCCGAGCCGCCGCGGGAACTGGCAGCCCGCCTGGACGTGCGCGGCGATTTCCGCGGGGAGGACCTGGACCGGCTGGAGGAGTGGAAGGGCGAGGCCTACGCGGAGCTGGACTACGCCGATCTCGCCGGGTGGCGGGCCTGGGTGGATTACCCCCTGGAGTTGTCCCAGGGGGTGGGCGGCATGCGCCTGTGGCTGGGGCTCGCGGAGAACGGGCTCAACGCGGCCACGGCCGACATTGCCCTGCGCGACGTCCGGCTGCGCCTGGGGCCCGAGCTGCCCGTGCTGGGGCTCGCCCACCTCAGCGGTCGCCTCTCCGGGCGGCTGCCTCAGGCCGGCTTCGAGCTTACCGGCCGGCAGTTGGCGTTGGCTACCCAGGAGGGCATCGCCCTCGCGCCCACGGATTTCACCCTGCGCTGGACGCCGGCCGCCGGCCGGCGCCCGGCCCAGGGCGAGGTCATGGCGAACAGCCTGCATCTGGACGTGCTGGCGCGGCTGGCCGCTTTCCTGCCCCTGGAGGCCGGCATACGCCAAAGGCTCGCCGACTATGCGCCGCAAGGCCATGTCCAGGACATCCGGCTCGCCTGGAACGGGCCGCCCGAGGCGCTGGCCGGCTTCAACCTGCGCGCCCGCTTCGAGGGCTTGGGGGTGCGCGCCCAAGGCCGCCTCCCCGGCTTCGCCGGCCTGTCCGGCAGCGTGGACGGCAGCGAGCGGGGCGGCCTGGTGAGCCTGCAAAGCCGCAACGCCGCGCTGGAACTGCCGGCGGTGTTTCCCGAGCCGCGCCTGGATTTCGACGAGCTCGCCGCCCAGGCCAACTGGACCGTGGCCGACGGGCGCGTGGAAGTGCAGCTGCAGAACCTGTCCTTCAACAACCGCGACGCCACGGGCACGGCCTCGGGGCACTACCGCAGCGGCGTCGACGGGCCGGGCGAGATCGACCTGGCGGCGCGCCTCGCCCGCGCCGACGGCGCGGCCGTGTGGCGTTACATGCCCCTGGTGGTGAACCGGGACGTGCACGATTGGCTGCGCGCCTCGATCACCGGGGGGCGCGCCGAGGAGGCGCGGCTGCGCCTGAAGGGCGACCTGAAGGACTTCCCCTTCGCCGACGGCAAGAGCGGCATCTTCCAGGTGACGGCGAAATTCAGCGGCGCCGACCTGCGCTACGCGAAGGGCTGGCCGGGCATCGACAACATCACGGGCGACCTGCTCTTCGAGGGCGCGCGCATGCGCATCCGCGCCCAGCGCGGCCGCATCTTCGGCGTCGGCGTGGCCAACGTCGCGGCCGAGATCCCCAACCTGTTGGCGCCCCAGGAAGTCCTCACCATCACCGGGCGCGCCGACGGGCCCACCGCCGACTTCCTGCGCTTCATCGACGAGAGTCCCGTGGCCGAGCGCATCGACCATTTCTCCCAAGGCATGAGCGCCGCGGGCAGCGGCAGCCTCGGCCTGAAGATCGTCATGAACCTGCAGCGGGTCAAGGATGCCCGGGTGGAGGGCGCCTTCCAGTTCTTCGGCAACCAGCTCGTCGTGGACCGCGACCTGCCGCCGCTCACGGAGATCAATGGCCGGCTGCAGTTCACCGGTGACCACGTGTCCGTGAAGGACGCCCGGGCCGCGCTCCTCGGCTCGCCCCTCACCATCAGCGCCGACACGCGCGGCGATGGCGCCGTGGCCATCACGGCAGCCGGCAGCATCAGCGTCGCCGGCCTGCGCCGGCATTTCGAACACCGCCTGTTCGAGCACCTGTCCGGCGCGACGGCGTGGCGCGGCAGCGTGCTGGTGAAGAAGCGCAACGCCGAGGTGGTGCTGGAATCGAACCTGCAAGGTGTGGCCTCCAGCCTGCCCGAGCCCTTCAACAAGACGGCCGCCGCGGTCCTGCCCCTGCGCCTGGAGCGGGCCGCCTACGGCGACCCCTCCCGCGGCGCGCCGCGCGAACTGGTGCGCGTGGCGCTGGGCAATATCCTCCAGGCTCAGCTCGTGCGCCGGCGCGACGGGGAGCGCATCGCCGTGGAGCGCGGCGCCGTGGGCATCGGCGAGAGGCCGGCACTGCCCGACCGGGGTGTGCTGCTCGCCGCCAATGTGAAGGCGTTGAACGCGGATTTCTGGCGCGACCTGTTCGCGGGCGACGGGGCGGCGGCGCAGCCTGTGACGGCGGTGAGCCTGCGGGCCGGCGAACTGAAGGCCTTCGACCGCCGGTTCGGCGAGGTCATGCTGCGCGCGCAGCTCGAGGACGGCACCTGGCAGGCCCAGGTGGCGAGCCGCGATGTCGCCGGCGAGCTCGCCTGGAATACCCAGGGGCGCGGCCGGCTGCGGGCGCGCCTCAAGCAGTTCGCCTTGAACGATTCGCGCCCGAAGGCATCCGCCGCCGAGGAGCCCCTGCGCGAGTTGCCCGGGCTGGACGTGGTCGCCGACAATTTCGTCCTGCGCGGCAAGAAGCTCGGCCGGCTGGAACTGCAGGCGGTGAACGACGCCGCGGACTGGCGCATCGAGAAGCTGGCGCTCGCCACGCCGGACGGCACGTTCAGCGCCGACGGCGCCTGGAAGGGCGGCGGCACCCAGCTCAACTTCAAGCTGGACGTGGCCGACGTCGGGCGGATGCTGGAACGCCTGGGCTATGGCGATGCGGTCAAGCGCGGCACGGCCAAGCTGGAGGGCAAGCTCGCCTGGAACGGCGCACCGACCCAGTTCGATTTTCCGTCCCTGGACGGCAACCTGAGCATCGACGCGGCGCGCGGCCAGTTCAACAAGCTGGAGCCCGGGGTGGGGCGGCTGCTCGGCATCCTCAGCCTGCAGGCGCTGCCGCGGCGCATCAGCCTGGACTTCCGCGATGTCTTCAGCGAGGGCTTCGCCTTCGATTCCATCGCCGGCACGGCGCGGCTCGTACGCGGCGTCATGACTACCCAGGACCTGCAGATCCGGGGCCCGTCGGCGAAGGTCCTGATGACCGGCGAGGTGAGCCTGCCGGCCGAGACGCAGAACCTGCGGGTGCGCGTGCAGCCGGCCCTGGGCGAGAGCGTCGCCGTGGGCGCCATGCTGGCCAATCCCGTGGCGGGCGTGGCCGCCTGGCTCGCCCAGAAGGTGCTGCGCGATCCCCTGGACCAGATCTTCGCCTACGAATACGCGGTGACGGGCAGTTGGGCCGACCCCAAGGTGGAGAAGATCGCGCGCCAGATGCCGAAAGGCGAAGGAGGCGGGCAGTGAGCAAGGAAACGATCCGCATCGCGGCGGTGCAGATGGTGTCCGGCCCGGACGTCGCGGAGAACCTGCGCGAGGCGGGGCGCCTGGTGGCCGAGGCGGCGGCGCGCGGCGCCCGGCTGGTGGCCCTGCCCGAGTACTTTCCTCTCATCTCGGGCGACGAGACCGACAAGCTGCGTGTGCGCGAGAAGGACGGCGCGGGGCCCTTGCAGGACTTCCTGAGCGAAACGGCGGCGCGGCACAAGCTGTGGCTGGTGGGCGGCTCCATCCCCCTGGAGGCCGCGGTGCCGGACAAGGTGCGCAACACCTGTCTGGTCTTCGACGACTTGGGGCGGCGGGTGGCCCGCTACGACAAGCTCCACCTGTTCGGCTTCCAGCGGGGAACCGAGCGCTACGACGAGAGTCAGACCATCGAGCCGGGCGGGAAAGTGGTCGTCTTCGATTCACCTTTCGGCCGGGTGGGGCTTTCCATCTGCTACGATCTGCGCTTTCCCGAGCTTTACCGGGCCATGGGGGAGGTGAGCCTGCTGGTGGTGCCGGCGGCCTTTACCCACACGACAGGCCAGGCTCACTGGGAATTGCTGTTGCGCGCCCGGGCGGTGGAAAATGTCTGCTACGTGCTCGCCTCGGCCCAGGGGGGACGGCATCCGAGCGGGCGCAGGACCTGGGGCGAGAGCATGGTCGTGGACCCCTGGGGGAACGTGCTGGAACGCCTGGCCCAGGGCCCCGGGGTGGTGGTGGCCGAGCTGGACCCCGCGCGCATCGCCGAACTGCGCGCAAACCTGCCGGCGCTGGAGCATCGGATCTTGCGCGAATGCTGAAAACCCTCCTGCTCTTTCCTGGTTGAATCGAAAATGAACGAACCCATTACCGCTATCGCCTCCCATCTCGCCACGGCCGAATCCTGCCTCCTGGCCCCCTTCGACCTCACGGCACGGCGGCTCGAGTCCGTTTTCGGCGCGCTGCACCAGCACCGCCTCGACTACGCCGACCTGTATTTCCAATACAGCCGGTCCGAGGGCTGGAGCCTGGAGGAGGGCATCGTCAAGTCGGGCAGCTTCAACATCGACCAGGGGGTCGGCGTGCGCGCCATCTCGGGCGAGAAGACGGCCTTCGCCTATTCCGACGAAATCTCCCTGCCGGCCCTGAAGTCGGCGGCCCAGGCCACGCGCGCCATCGCCGCCCAGGGCGCCTCGAAGCTGGTGCCCATGCTGCGCGGCGCGCCCGTGCCGATGCTCTACTCGGCGGACGATCCGCTCGCCTCGCTCGCCGACACCGACAAAGTGAGCCTGCTCGAACGGCTGGAAGGCTACGCGCGCGCCGAGGACAGCCGCGTCACCGAGGTGATGGCGCATCTGGCCGGCACCTACGAGGTGGTGCTGGTGGCCCGCTCCGACGGGCGGCTGGCCGCCGACGTGCGGCCGCTGGTGCGCGTGTCCGTTTCCGTCATCATGCAGGAGGGTGGCCGCCGCGAGCAGGGCTCGGGGGGCGGCGGCGGGCGCTTCGATTACGCCTATTTCACCGACGAGATCCTGCGCGACTATGCGCAGAAGGCGGTGCACCAGGCCCGGGTCAACCTCGGGGCGCGCCCGGCGCCGGCGGGCACCATGACCGTGGTGCTGGGCAACGGCTGGCCCGGCGTCCTCCTGCACGAGGCCATCGGCCACGGCTTGGAGGGCGACTTCAACCGCAAGGGCAGCTCCGCCTTCTCCGGACGCATGGGCGAGCGCGTCGCCGCGCCGGGGGTCACGGTGGTGGACGACGGCACGATCCCCAACCGGCGCGGCTCCCTGTCCGTCGACGACGAGGGCAACCCGACCCAGCGCACCGTGCTGATCGAGGACGGCATCCTCGCCGGCTACATGCAGGACTCGCTCAACGCCCGCCTGATGGGCGTGCCGGTCACCGGCAACGGCCGGCGCGAGTCCTTCGCCCACCTGCCCCTGCCGCGCATGACAAACACCTACATGCTGAACGGCGAGCGGGATCCCCGGGAGATCATCGCCTCGGTCAAGCACGGCCTCTACGCCGCCAACTTCGGCGGCGGCCAGGTGGATATCACCAGCGGCAAGTTCGTGTTCTCGGCCGCCGAGGCCTACCTGATCGAAAACGGCAAGATCGGCCACCCGGTGAAAGGCGCCACCCTCATCGGCAACGGGCCCGACGCCCTCACCCGCGTGTCCATGATCGGCAACGACATGGCCCTCGATCCGGGCGTGGGCACCTGCGGCAAGGACGGCCAGAGCGTGCCGGTGGGCGTCGGCCAGCCGACGCTGCGCATAGACGGGCTCACGGTCGGCGGCACGGCGTGATGGCGATGTACGAGAAGCTGTCGAAGTAATCATCGCTTTGACGTAGGGCGCATTAGGCGAAGCCGTAATGCGCCGGACGGACTACGACCCGTGCCTACTGCCGAGAGGCGAGACCGCCCCTGCATCCTGGAAATACGGTGTTACCCATATAGCCGAATACGGTCTTCACCCCAGAGAAAATCCGGGGATCCATGGCGCATGATGCAGAGACTTCGCTGAAGCGTGCGGAATCCGGAATACTCGGCACGGTGTTCCAATATGTTCATCAGCAACCCGTTCGCCCTCCTCACGGAATTTCTCCCCCCTCTTGTCATGCAGGTCTACGTCGTCCTGATGATATTCGCGGTGGCCATCGGCACGTTATTCGATCTCCATCACAAGCGAAGCGCAGAATTCTTCGCCTTGCGGAGGAAGAAATCGCAGGCCGCGGCAACGAGGCGGCTGGGCGCCGGGGAGATCGTTTCCCTGGCGATCAGAACCGTGGGTACGGAGGTGGCAACTTCCGGCGAGTTCTGCAAATGGGAGCGGCGGGTTTCCCATCTCCTGATGTCCTACGGCTTCGTCATCTACCTGATCACCACCATCGTGATGGTGTTCGTCTATCCGACGGCCGCGCATACGCCGATCATCGTGACGGCCCTGTGGAATATGGGCGCGCTGATGGTTCTCATCGGCGGTTCCTGGTTCTTCTTCTTTCTCCGGGTGAACGTCGCCTACGAAGGCCACTCGCCTTTCCATCTGATGCGTGCCGACCTGTTCGTCGGCACCCTGCTGGCGAGCGCGGCATTCGGGCTGATATGGCATTTCGCGCAGACGGTGCATGGCGGCGCTGCCGCGACCCTGGTGCCGTTCGGCCTCTACATCTTCTTCACGACGCTGCTCTTCGTTTCGGTGCCCTGGTCCAAGTTCGCCCATATGTTCTACAAGCCCATGGCGGCCTTCCAGAAAAGGGTGGAGGAGGCCAACGGCTCCTCCGACCTCCCAAGGCCCGCCGACAGTTCCAACATCAGGAGGTGACCGGCATGCCTACCTTCACCGACATGACGAAATGCGACGGCTGCGGCGAGTGCGTGGATATCTGTCCGTCCGACATCATGCACATCGACCCGGTCTACCGGCGGTCTTACAACATCGAGCCCAATTTCTGCTGGGAGTGCTACTCGTGCGTGAAGGCGTGCCCGCAGCATGCGATAGACGTCCGCGGCTATGCGGACTTCGCGCCGCTGGGCCACAAGGTCCGGGTGCTCAGGGAAAAGGAGAAGGGATCCATCTCCTGGAAGATCAGGTACCGGGACGGACGGGTGAAGGAGTTCACCTTCCCGATCAGGACCACCCCCTGGGGTTCCATCAGGGCGCCCTCCGATTACGAGGTGCCCGACACAAACGCCTTGAGTTCGCCGCTGCTCGCGCATGAGCCCGCAGCACTCAAGGTGGAGACGCTTCCCGCGCTGCCCCCTTCCCGGAAGTAAGAATCGACAGGTGCGATGCCATGGCGCCCTTTTCATCCAGAAAAACCATAGTCGTGGATTCCGACGTCCTCGTCATAGGCGGCGGCTTTGCCGGCTGCGGGGCCGCTTACGAATCCAGGTATTGGGGGCGGAACCTGAAGATCGTCGTCGTCGAAAAGGCCAACATCGAGAGGAGCGGTGCCGTTGCGCACGGCCTGTCGGCGATCAATTGCTATATGGGCATGCAGTGGGGCGAGAACCAGCCGGAAGACCACGTGCGCTATGCACGCGGCGACCTGATGGGACTGGTGCGGGAGGACCTCATCTTCGACATCGCCCGGCATGTGGATTCCACGGTCCACAAATTCGAGGAGTGGGGCCTGCCGATCATGAAGGACCCGAAGACCGGCCGCTACCTGAGGGAAGGGAAGTGGCAGATCATGATTCACGGCGAGAGCTACAAGCCGATCATTGCCGAGGCCGCCGCGAAGGCTGCCACCGCGGTGTACAACCGGATCATGGTGACGCATCTGCTGATGGACAAGGCGCGTCCCAACCGGGTCGCCGGCGCCGTCGGATTCAGCGTCCGGGATGGCAATTTTTACGTTTTCAGGGCGAAAGCGGTCATCGTGGCCGCCGGCGGCGCGTCACACATCTACCGGCCCCGGGCAATCGGCGAGGGGACGGGCCGGACCTGGTATGCGCCCTGGAGCAGCGCATCGGCCTACGGTCTCCTGGTCCAGGCCGGCGCCAAGATGATCCAGATGGAGAACAAGATCGTTCTCGCCCGCTTCAAGGATGGCTACGGCCCCGTCGGTGCCTGGTTCCTGCTGCTCAAGGCCTATGCCACCAACGCCTACGGGGAGAAATATGAGGAAGCCCGGTTCAACGAGATAAAGTCTCTCGTCGGGGCGTATGCGGATATCAAGCCGATGCCGACCTGCCTGCGCAATCACGCCATGCTGGAGGAGATGAAGGCCGGCAAGGGCCCCATTTACATGCATACGCAGGAGTGTCTCGATACCCGGGAGAAGGAGGAGATCGGCTGGGAGGATTTTCTCGACATGACGGTCGGTCAGGCGGTTGTCTGGGCGTCGCAGAACATAGACCCCAAGGAAAGGGCGTCCGAGTTGATCACCTCCGAGCCCTACGTCATGGGTTCCCACGCCACCTGTTCCGGTGCCTGGGCGAGCGGGCCCGAGGACTGCGCACCCGCGGACTACCAGTGGGGCTACAACCGGATGACGACCATCGAGGGGCTCTTCGGGGCCGGGGACACGATAGGCGGCTCTGCGCACAAGTTCTCATCCGGCTCCTTTACGGAGGGAAGAATCGCCGGAAAGTCGGCCGTCAGGTATGTCATGGATTTGAAAGGGGCTGCCCCCGAGCTGGACGAAGCGCAGATCAAGCGGCTCGCAGGAACGATATTCAGGCCGCTCGACAACTACAAGGTGGGCAGGAACGAAATCGTCGCCGGGACCGTGGCGCCGGGCTATCTGCTGCCTCTTCACGGCCTGCAGAGGCTGGAGAAGCTCATGGATGAGTACGCCGGTGGCTACAGCACCTTCTACGTGACCAACGAACCGTTGCTCAACCGGGGCTTGGAGCTGTTGACCATGCTCAAGGAGGATCTCGAGCATCTCGGTGCCGAGGACCTCCACCAGCTCCAGAGAGCATGGGAACTCAATCACCGGGTCCTGACTGCGGAGGCGGTGGCCAGGCACACCCTGTTCAGGCAGGAAACCCGGTGGCCCGGCTACTATTATCGTGCCGATCATCCGAAGCTGGACGACGCCGAATGGCATGTTTTCACCGCATCCGAGTACGATGCGAAGACGGGTGAATGGCGGCTGAGCAAGCTTCCTGTACACCACATCATTTAGTAACGTGGTGCTGGATTGCCGCGGCAGCGGCGGCCGTGGAGCAGCTTCATTTCGGGAGCAGATGGACTAGAGTCAATAAAGGGAAGCGGCCCTTCCATCACCTCGTACTGAAAGGCAAGAAAATGAGGTCTAGTGCGATTCTCTCGGCGTTCACCGTCGCCGCGTGCGGCTGGTTTCTCGGTCTGCCCGCCCTTGCGGACGTAACCATTCCCTACAACGAGTACAGCGGCTCCCCGACCATAGGACGCGGCACCGGCACGTCCACGGATCCCAAGAATCCCGGCTACGGTGCCCTGAAGATATTCATCGACAAGGTCAAGGAGTACACCGACGAACACGGGCCGGATGCCTTGCCCCCCGGACAAAAAGTGATCTTCCAGCGCGACCAGGGCACGGGCCGCGAAATCAATGCGCTGCGGGCCGGCATCCAGTTCGCCAACAGGAACGCCACGACCAAGCCGGCCTTCTCGGAGCCGAGCTGGGGATTCGTCTACAACTCGGTGCCCTTCGGCATGCGCTTCGAGCAGATGCTCGGATTCCTGTACGACGCAAAGATGGAGGGATTCGGCGGGAACGGCCTCGCCTTGGCTCAGTCGATGCTGGACAGCCGGGGCGGGACCCAGATCGTGCTTCCGGTCGTCGGAAGCACCATGCAGGGTTCGGGCTATTTCCCCAAGCCCATCGGCAAGCCCGATTGCGCCGCCGGCGACGCCGAATGCATCAGCCAGGGCGAGGGAATCGGCCTGGCAGGTCTTTGCCAATCGGGCTGGAGAATCCGCTATCTGGCGCCCCCGCAGCATATTCTCGATCGCGCCTGCGGCCTGTTGGTGAAACGCGGCGTCGTCCCCGCCAAGACGCTCACGTTTTATCCGGCTGTGGGAGGCCAGTCCGTCCTGTTGCCGATGCAAAGACGCACCATCCAGGGTTTCGAATACGTGAACCCCAACGACGATCTGGTGGATTTCTTTCCCATCAAAGAAGCGTCCGCGACTGCTCCTCTGGGCAACCCGGATGCCGGGCAACTGGATTGCAGTCCGGCCCTGGCGTTCCCCATCCCGGCGGGAACGCCCACCAACTGCTCGCAGAATATCGGCCAGATCGGCGCGCGCTACGCCCACCATCCGGGCTGGCATCAACCGTTCCTGTTGTCGTGGATGCACATCGACAAGGCCGTCTGGAACAATTTGAACCCGGCGCAGCGAGCGGCCATCGTGAAAGCGGCCAAGGAGTCGACGATCGAGTCCTACAAGGCCGCCGAGTCAGTCGAGTGCACCAGGCTGAAGGCCATACTCGATATCAATATTGGGATCAACCAGCGAAACATCGACGGCACGCCACGCTTGGTGGATGGCAAGCCGGTCAGTGCGGCCATGACCATGGCCAGGTGGCCTGACGCCGCATTGACGGTTCTTCTGGAAGCCACAAATGATTACCTGGCATCACTCGCCGGTCCATCCAATCCGAACGAAAAAACAGACGCGCAAAGAGACTTCACCGTCATCTCCACGGCGTTGACGCAGTATGCGGCGAGTATTGGGGCAACGAAATTTGCGCCGGGAAGATTTCCGGCCAAGACAGGTTTGACTGCAGGCGAGGAATGCAGCCTGGTCAAGTGATTTGTCGTCCTCGGCGCTGCCCCGAATGTCCGACAATCGCC
>CAYZLI010000051.1:12909-21953 GCA_964479195.1 uncultured Rhodocyclaceae bacterium | reverse complement strand
CCGGACGATATCTTTTCCGGAACAAAAACATGCGCTTCGACAAGTTCACCACCAAGTTCCAGCAGGCCCTCTCGGATGCCCAGAGCATCGCCGTGGGCCAGGACAACCAATTCATCGAGCCGAGCCATCTGCTGCTGGCGCTGCTGCGCCAGGACGACGGGGGCACCGGCTCGCTCCTGCAGCGGGCCGGCGTGAACGTCGCCCCCCTCAAGGCCGCGCTGGAGAAGGCCGTGGCCCGCCTGCCCAAGGTGGAGGGCCACGCGGGCCAGGTGCAGGTGGGCCGCGATCTCGCCAGCCTGCTCAACCTCGCGGACAAGAACGCCCAGAAGCGGGGCGACGAGTTCATCGCCTCGGAGATGTTCCTGCTGGCGCTGGCGGAGGAGGGTGGCAAAAGCGGGGAGGCGGGGCGGCTGCTGAAGGAGCATGGCCTCAACAAGGCCGCGCTGGAAAAGGCCATCGAGGCGGTGCGCGGCGGCAGCAGCGTCTCCAGCCAGGAGGCGGAAGGCAGCCGCGAGGCCCTGAAGAAATACACCCTGGATCTCACGGAGCGGGCCCGGGCCGGCAAGCTCGACCCGGTCATCGGCCGCGACGACGAGATCCGCCGCGCGATTCAGATTCTGCAGCGGCGCACCAAGAACAACCCGGTGCTGATCGGCGAGCCGGGCGTGGGCAAGACGGCCATCGTCGAGGGCCTGGCCCAGCGCATCGTGAACGACGAGGTGCCCGAAACGCTCAAGGGCAAGCGGGTGCTCTCGCTCGACATGGCGGCGCTGCTCGCCGGGGCCAAGTACCGGGGCGAGTTCGAGGAGCGCCTGAAGGCGGTGCTCAAGGAAATCGCCCAGGAGGAAGGGCGCATCATCGTCTTCATCGATGAGCTGCATACCATGGTCGGCGCCGGCAAGGCGGAAGGGGCCATCGACGCGGGCAACATGCTCAAGCCCGCGCTCGCCCGCGGCGAGCTGCACTGCATTGGCGCCACCACCCTGGACGAATACCGCAAGTACCTCGAGAAGGACGCCGCCCTGGAGCGGCGCTTCCAGAAGGTGCTGGTGGACGAGCCCAGCGTCGAATCCACCATCGCCATCCTGCGCGGCCTGCAGGAGCGCTATGAGCTGCATCACGGTGTCGACATCACCGACCCGGCCATCGTCGCCGCGGCGGAGCTTTCCCACCGCTACATCACCGACCGCTTCCTGCCGGACAAGGCCATCGACCTCATCGACGAGGCGGCGGCGCGCATCAAGATGGAGATCGACTCCAAGCCGGAGGTGATGGACAAGCTGGACCGCCGCCTCATCCAGTTGAAGATCGAGCGCGAGGCGGTGAAGAAGGAAAAGGACGAGGCCTCCATCAAGCGCCTGGGGCTCATCGAGGACGAGATCGCCACCCTCACCCGCGAGTACTCGGACCTGGAGGACCTGTGGAAGGCGGAGAAGGCCCAGGTGCAGGGCTCGGCCCACCTCAAGGAGGAGATCGATCGCATTCGCGCCGAGATCGCCAAGCTGCAGCGCGAGGGCAAGCTGGACAAGGTGGCCGAGCTCCAGTACGGCAAGCTGCCCCAGATCGAAGCCCAGTTGAAACAGGCGGAGAGTGCCGGCAAAAGCGCCGGCGACGGCCCGGGGAAGACCAGGCTCCTGCGCACGCAAGTGGGCACCGAGGAGATCGCCGAGGTGGTGTCCCGCGCCACGGGCATTCCGGTAGCCAAGATGATGCAGGGCGAGCGGGACAAGCTGCTCACCATGGAAGACCGCCTGCACCAGCGGGTGGTGGGCCAGGACGAGGCCGTGCGCCTGGTGGCCGATGCCATCCGCCGCTCCCGCGCCGGGCTCTCGGACCCCAACCGGCCCTACGGCTCCTTCCTCTTCCTCGGCCCCACGGGCGTGGGCAAGACGGAGCTGTGCAAGGCGCTGGCCGAGTTCCTCTTCGATTCGGAGGAGCACCTCATCCGCGTGGACATGAGCGAGTTCATGGAGAAGCACTCCGTGGCGCGCTTGATCGGCGCGCCCCCCGGCTATGTCGGGTATGAAGAGGGCGGCCATCTCACCGAAGCGGTGCGCCGCAAGCCCTACAGCGTGATCCTGCTCGACGAAGTGGAGAAGGCCCACCCGGACGTCTTCAACGTGCTGCTGCAGGTGCTCGACGACGGGCGCATGACCGACGGCCAGGGCCGCACCGTGGATTTCAAGAACACCGTGGTGGTCATGACCTCCAACCTGGGCAGCCAGATGATCCAGCAGATGGCCCAGGGTAACGATAGCGACTACCAGGTGATCAAGCTCGCCGTGATGGGCGAGGTGAAGACCTATTTCCGCCCCGAGTTCGTGAACCGCATCGACGAGGTGGTGGTCTTCCACGCCCTGGACGAGAAGCACATCCGGTCCATCGCGAAGATCCAGCTCGGCTATCTCGACAAGCGCCTGGCCAAGCTGGAGATGAAGCTGGAGGTCACCGACGCCGCCCTGGCGGAGCTGGCCAAGGCGGGCTTCGACCCGGTGTTCGGTGCCCGGCCCCTGAAGCGCGCCATCCAGGAGCACATCGAGAACCCGCTGGCCAAGCAGATCCTCGAAGGCCGGTTCGGCGCCAAGGACACCATCCGCGTCGGCTGCGCGGAAGGCGTGATCGGGTTTGCGAAGGGGTGATGGTCAGGCCGGGTGGAGTTTCAGGGCCGGCTCCACCCGGCCCAATTGCTCGAAATCCCTGTCGTCGTGGAGAAGCGTGACGCCATGCTCCACGGCGATGCGCGCCACCAGGCAGTCGTGCGGGCTGCGAGGGGTGATGCCCCTCTGGCGGCAGCGGACGTATAGCTCGGCCGCGGCTTCGTACGTTTCGATGGGGTGGGCCGGCAGCAGGAAGGGCAGGGTGCGGAAGTAGCTGCGCAGTTTGGCCAAGCTGTCGGCCGAGACGGCCCCTTGCAGGATTTCCTGGTAGATCACCGGCGCCAGGCCGGCCTCGTCTGCCGCCAGGAGTTCGCGCAAGGCCCGGGTGGGAGCCGTGTCCCGCCCCCGCAGGAGGTCGATCCAGACCGAGCTATCGACGAGGACCACGGTTCATGCCGGCACGCACGGTCCGCACGTCGTAGTCGGGGGCGATCAGGTCCTGGCCCACCAGCTCCAGCACGTTCTTGCGCCGCCGCCGCGTCACCAGCTCCCGCAGGGCAAGATCCACCGCCTCGCGTTTGCTGTGCGCTTTGGTGAGCTTCATCGCCTCGGCCACGAGGCGGTCATCCAGCACGATGTTGGTCCGCATATACACCTCCTAAGGTGTATGCTGAGCCAATTCCCGGAGTTTCGCAAGCCGTAGCCGTCAGCCGTAGCCGTCAGGTCGCCGCCGCCGGACAGCCGGCGGACAGCAGAACGGCCCGGTTGCGGCGGTCGTCATGGGCGCCAGGGCCGGGGCGGGCCCGATTCTACTGCCATATCGGACCCGGCAGCGGAACCTGAAGCCCGGGCGGAATGGCGCCGGAACTTCTCTCCGACGCGCCAGTCCCACGGCTGTCGCTGGTTTCAAGCATCGCAATAACAGTACGCAGTCTGTCATTCCTGCCTTGAACCGAACGATATCCCGGGCATGCGCCCACCCCCCAACTGCAAGTGTAAGGACATGGAAATGGCAACTGGTACAGTCAAATGGTTCAACGACGCGAAAGGGTTCGGCTTCATCACGCCGGACGACGGGAGCAAGGATCTCTTCGTGCACTTCTCCGCGGTCAAGGCGGGCGGCTTCAAGTCGCTCCAGGAAAAACAGAAAGTCTCCTACGAGGTGAGCAGCGGTCCGAAGGGACCCCAGGCCACCAACGTTCAGGTCCTGTAATCGGACACTGAAGCAGACAAGAACCCCGGCTCCGGCCGGGGTTTTGTTTTCCCACAGGCTTCGGCTTGGCCAATGCGCGACCGTGGTACGCTGCTACCGGTTTTCAGGGATTGCCGGGGGATGCCATGGGATGGAAAGGAATGATGGCCGCGGCTTGCTGCCTGCACGCGGCCGCGGGCCTCGCGGCGGACCTGCGCGACGCCGAGGCGGCGCCGCACCTGCCGCCGGCCGGGCGCGCGGACTACCGCCAGTTCCTGGCGGGAGAAGGGCATCGGGCCTTTGCCATTGCGCCGGGCGGAACCTGGGGCTGGAAGGTCGAGGCCGCCACGGCGGACGCGGCGGGCGAGGGGGCGCTCGAAATCTGCCGGGCCCATACCCTGCAGAAATGCGTGCTCTACGCGGTCGACAACCGGGTTGTGTTCGATGGGAAAACCTGGGCCGAGCTGTGGGGGCCCTACAAGAGCAAGGCCGAAGCGCGCCGTGCACCGGTCGGGATCGAAGTCGGCGCGCGCTTTCCCGATCTGGCCTTCGCGGACTCTGCCGGCAAACGCGGCAGCCTCGCCGGGCTGCGCGGCAAGGTGGTCGTGCTGCACTTCTGGGGATCGTGGTGCGGCCCCTGCCGCAAGGAAATGCCCGATCTGGAGAAGCTGCGGGACGCACTGGCCGGGCGCAAGGACGTGGTCTTCGTGCTCCTGCAAGTGCGCGAGCCCCTCGCCGTGTCGCGCCGATGGACGCAGGCCCAGGACATTCGGCTGCCGCTCCATGATTCGGGTTCCACCGGGGAGGACGACACCTTCTTCCGCCTCGCCGCCGGCAAGAAAGTGCCGGACCGGGATGTCGCCGCCAACTTCCCGACCACCTATGTGCTCGACAAGCACGGCCTCGTTGTCTTCTCCCATGTGGGGGAAGTGAGCCGCTGGCCGGAATACGGGCCATTCCTCATCGATGCGGTGCAGCGGTCGGGGCGATAACCACGTTTGCTGCATGGTTGTTGACCTTCGTCAATAACCGCTGTCGATTAGTATATTAGCGTATTCTCATGTCGGCCTGACTCCGCCGGATGGCGGGCTCGGGGCCGCAGCCGGTTTTTCGCTCTGAGGATCGCTGCCATGAAACCAAGGTTCCCGCATGTCGCCAGACTGTGCCTGTTTGCCGGCCTGTTCGCCGCAGCCAGCACGCCCGTTTTCTCCGCCGAAGGCGACCTGAAGCGCGGCCGCCTGTATTACCGTCAGGTTTGCACCACCTGCCATCAGAGCGTGGCCAACAAGACCATCGCGCCGAACGAAAAGACCAAGGCCGAATGGGCGGCCTACATCAAGGCCGGCAAGCACGACAAGACCGGCAAGAGCAACGCTTCCCTGAAATACTTTACCGGCAAGACCTACCGCGCGAGCATCAAGGCCACCAACAAGGTGGCGGACAAGCTGGCCAACGTGCCTGAGCAGGAGTTGGAAACCGATCTCGCGGCCTGGGTGCACTATGGCGCCAAGGATTCCGACAATGCTTCCGGCTGCCAGTAGCCGCCATGACTGACGTGGCGTGCCCCGGCGGGCGGCTTGCCCGCCTATCCTCGGCCCCCTGGGCGGAAGGTCTTGCGACCGACTACCGGGCGGTCTTCGTCGAGCAGTGGTCGCCCTACCTCGGCGTGATCCTCATGGTGGCGATCCTGGCGGGGCTGATGATCAGCGGCCAGTTCTGGGGCATCTTCGGCGGGCTCAAGCTCTGGGGCGACTGGTTCAACAATGCCATCGGCCTGGGGCCGTTGCTCGGCGTCAAGACTGAGCTGGAGAGCCCCCTCATGCATCGCATGTCCCTCATGAATGCGACGCTGATCCTGGGAGCCTTCGCCGCGGCGCTGATGTCGCGCCAGTTCTCGCTCAACCGTGCGCCGAGGCTCGAGTATCTCTGGGGCGCGCTCGGCGGCACGCTGATGGGCATCGGCGCCTCGCTCGCAGGAGGTTGCACCACGGGTGGCTTCTTCACCCCCATCGTCCATGCGTCGCCCGCCGGCTGGGCCATGTGGGCGGGCTTGCTCGCCGGCGCGGCGATCGGCCTGAAGCTGCTCTCCTGGACGCTGGATCACATCAGTTGGGGCATGGCGGCGCCCGAGGCGGGCGGGGAGTCCCCGCTGCGCTGCGCGTATCCGCTGTTGGGCGTGGCCGTGCTGGTGGCGGTCGGCTGGTGGGCGAGCGCCTGGGCGGGCTCGGGGGATGCCAAGCTGTTCTCGCGTGCGGTGGTGGTGCTGGCCGGGCTGGGCCTGGGCTTCGTCATGCAGCGCTCGCGCGTGTGCTTCGCCCGCGCCTTCCGGGAGCCTTTCATGACGGCCGAAGGCGATATGACCAAGGCGATCATTCTTGCCCTCGCGCTGGCGATCCCCATCGGCGCCATCCTGTTCGAGAAGAAGGCGCTCGATCCCTTCGTCGCCATTCCGGCAACGTTCTGGATCGGTTCGCTCGCCGGCGGGCTCATCTTCGGCATCGGCATGATCTTCGCCGGCGGCTGCGCCTCCGGCGCCCTGTGGCGCATGGGCGAGGGCCACCTGAAGCTCTGGGTGGCCGGCTTCTTCTTCGCCTGGGCCGGCTCAAGCTTCTCGGCGCTGGCCAAGCGCTGGAACCTGCTGACGCCCGAGCAGAACATCGACACGATGCTCGACGAGACCCGCGTCGGCGCGCAGGTCTTCCTGCCCCAGGCGCTCGACGGTTGGGGCGGCGCATTCCTGTTCAGCTTCGGCGTTCTGGCGCTTTGGTATTTGTTCGTGCGCTACAACGAATCCACCGAGAAATTCACCGTGCTCTAGGGAGGCCGCAAAATGACCAGGCGACATGGGTTGTTGCGAAAAACCGTAGTCATCGCGCTGGCGGCCGCTTTTCCGCTGGTGGTGCCCCCGCTGGCGAGTTTGCCCCTGGGCGGGGCGGCGTGGGCCCAGTCCGCGCCGCTGCAGCCCAAGGAGGGCTGGTACAAGCACCTGGTGGATACCGACTTCGTCAAGGAACGCGCGCAGATCCCGCCGCGCAAGGACGTGACGATCATCGATGCCCGGCCCGCCGCGCGCCAGTACGAGCGGGGCCACATTCCGGGGGCCATCAACATCCCCGACTCCAAGTTCGAGCAGATGACGGCGCTGCTGCCCGCCGACAAGGCGCAGTTGGTGATCCTCTATTGCGGCGGGCTGGAGTGCATGCTCAGCCACAACATGGCCCACAAGATGGAGAAGATGGGCTACACGAACCTCAAGGTCTATGCGGAGGGCTTCCCCGCCTGGGTCAAGGCCTATCCGGACGCGGTGGCCATGCCCGCTGCCGCGAAGCCGGCCGTTGAGATTGCCGCCGGCAAGGACAAGGGCTCCATCAGTCTCGCCTCCTTCGAGAAGCTGTACAAGGAAACGCCCGAGGCCATGCTGCTGGTCGATGTGCGCGACGCCAAGGAGTACGCCGCCGGGACCCTCAAGGGTGCAATCAACATTCCCATCGGCCAGTTGGAAAAGCGGATCGAGGAGCTGCCCAAGGGCAAGCCGGTGGTCTTCTTCTGCGGCACCGGCGCGCGAGCCGGCGAGGGCTACGACACGGTGAAGCTGCTGCGTCCCGAGGTCCTGGCCTACTTCCTGGACGTGGAAATGAAGATCAATGGCGATGGCACCTTCCTCGTGAGCAAGGCGCGCTGAGCGGATTCCAAACCAAAGAAAAGGCCGTCCGGGAAACCGGACGGCCTTTCTGCTTTCGGGCTGCCGTTCAGGCCGACTTCGTCGTCTCGGCGTCTTCCGCGTCCACTTCCTCCCAGCCGGTGATCATGGCCTTGATGTGGGCGGTCGGCGTGTGGCCGGCCGTGGCCAGATAGATGTGGGCGATGAAGAATATCAGGACCATGAAGGCGCCCGCCGTGTGGAAGAACGCGATCCACTCCAGGGACAGGTACTTCTCCACCCCCCAATCCCTCCAGGAGCCGTAGAACAGGTAGAACCAGCCCGAGAACCAGATCACCGGCGAGACCACCAGCAGGAAGAACAGGTAGGCCAGGCGCTGCAGGGGGTTGTGCTTGTGCAGCGTGGTCTGGCGGAACGGGTGGGGCGCGTTGGTGAAGATGCCCGTGAGGTAGTACTTGAACATGGCATCGACCTTCTTCAGGGTCGGGATGTACTGCTTCCATTCCCCGGTGGTGAGATGCCAGAAGATGGCGAACACCCACAGCGTGATCAGCGACCAGGCGGCGATGGTGTGGTATTCCACCGCCGTGCGGAAGCCGAAGAAGGCGTAGGCGCCGTGGACTTCGAAGCCGGTGAGCATCATGAAGACGATCAGCGCGGCCTGGGCCCAGTGCCAGAAGCGTTCGAAGCGCTTGAAGACGTAGATCTTCGTGCTTGCGTGTGCGGACATGTTGCTACCCTGCCTTTCTGTTCATGTAGATGCGCAGCCCGCCGTGGAAGATCACACCGACGAGGGCGCCGAGCGCGGCCAGCCAGCCGAGCAGGTCGAGGTACTTGTTGGCGTCGCGGCCGGGCATGTAGATGCCCTGGACGCCCTGCAGCCGCCCGGTCTTGCTGTGGCACTGGGTGCAGGTGAGGGCATCCTCCTTGGGCGCGACCATGTGGGTGATGGGCCAGGTCATCTCCGTGGCGACGAAGCTGAACTTGCCGCCGAAGGGCCGCCCGGCTGCTTCCGCGCCGGCCTTGAGCGCCGCGTCCCACTTGTAGTTCTGCCAGAAGGCGGCGTCGTCCTTCTCGCCGTAGCCCGCCGCCGTGTGGGGCACGAGCAGCGACTTGGTCTCCAGGTCGTAGGGCTGCTTGCCGCGGAAGACCTTGACCGGCCAGATGCGCGAGATGCCGTCATCCGGGCTGCCGTCGTAGCGGTTGATCTGGGTGACACCGTTGGTATTCACCGGATCGCCCAGCAGGGTGTATTTCACCTTGCCGTTGATCCACACGTATTCCGGGATCACGTCGGACTCGTAGGTGAAGTTGCCCTTGTGGGTCGCGTAGGCCTCGTGGCCGCCGCTGTCCTTGATGGTGAAGGGCTTGCCGTCCTTCAGCTTGCCGGCGGTGGACCAATCCCAAGTCATCTTGGTGGGCTTGTTGCCGCGGGCGTACTGGGGGATGTGGCAGGTCTGGCAGGCCAGCTTGTCCGTGTGCTCGTTCAGCTTCGCCTTGATCATCGTGTCGGCCTTGTGGGGCTTCTGGTCGTGGCACGACTGGCAGGTGGCCGGGGCGGCTTGATCCTTGGTCTTGCCCCGCATGAAGGCAT
>CAYZLI010000051.1:9927-12809 GCA_964479195.1 uncultured Rhodocyclaceae bacterium | reverse complement strand
TTTTCATGATGGCCTCCCGCGCTCAGCAGCCGCTGCCGCCGCCACCGCCGCCCGCGGCGCCGGCGCCCGTGGGTGTCGGCACGACCAAGGGCGGCGCCGGCTTGGAGGGATCGAAGGTGAGGAACTGGGCCTGGTCCTTGGCCACCTCGCCCATGACCTCGCCGACCATGGGGCCGAACATCTTGCCCAGGAGCCCGGCATTCATGGTGCCGATATAGACCTTGCCGTCGTTCTTCTTGTAGACGGAGATCTTGCAGGGCATGAGGATGGACAGGAAGCGCAGGCTGTCATCCTGCAGGATGGGCTTGGAGTATTTCGTGCTGCAGGCTTCCACCATCATGACGGGCAGCACGTTGCCGCCGTCCACCTGCACGGCGCGTGCCGGATTGCGCAGGCCCGAGAGGGCCCAGCCGTTCTTGTTGGCCTGGATGTTGGCCTGGATGCGGGCTACCGTCTCTTCCATGCCGAAAGGACTGACCCGCTCGTTGAACATGAGGCCGCCTCCCAGGTTCCAGGCGAGCACCCCGGTGAGTACCAAGCCCCCGAAGAAACCGCCGATTGCTTTCCACATGATGCACTCCCTATGGTTTAGAAGACCTTGATGTCCGGATTTAATTTTAGTATATAAGCAACTACTAAAATAGCAAGCAAAATTTTGTCGCCCCGCACCAAATTGATAACATCTTGTAACGCCGTGATTTTGGCTGCGAAACGCAGCGACGGCATGTCGCACCAACAACGATAAATCCCCACAGTGACCCATTCATGACGCAGATCGATTCCCTTGCCCCGAGCCGTGACTTTCAGGTGATCGGCCTCATCGGCTTTGCCCACGGCACCTCCCATTTCTTCCACCTGCTCCTGCCGCCGCTGTTTCCCTGGCTGATGCCGGAGTTCGGCCTCAGCTTCACCGAGGCGGGGGCGATGATGACGGTCTTTTTCGTCGTCTCCGGCATCGGCCAGGCGTTGGCGGGTTTCGTCGTCGATCGCGTCGGCCCGCGCCGGGTGCTGCTGGCGGGCATCGCCTGCTTCGTGCTGGCGGCCCTGCTCCTCAGCGTGGCGCAGAACTACGCCGCGCTGCTTGCCGTCGGGGCGCTCGCCGGGCTGGGCAACAGCGTGTTCCATCCGGCCGACTTCACGGTGCTCAACCGCAAGGTGAGCGGCGCGCGGCTGGCACACGCATTTTCCGTGCATGGCCTGTCGGGCAACATCGGCTGGGCCGTCGCGCCGGTGTTCCTGACGGCGATCGCGGCCGCGGCGGGCTGGCGCACTGCCGCGCTGGGCGCTGCGGCCCTGGGGGCGGCGGCCTGGGCCGTCGTCTGGCTGGTTCGCGAGGCCACGGGCGAACTGCCCGTCATCGGCGCCGGGAAGAAGCACGACGAGGGCGGGAAGGCGTCGACCTTCGGCTTTCTCGGCGCCGCGGCCGTGTGGATGTGCTTCGCCTTCTTCCTGCTCGTCACCACGGCTTTCGGCGCGCTGCAGAACTTCGCCACGCCCATCATGCACAACCTTTACGGCCTCACCCTGGCCGCGGCGGCGGCGAGCCTGACCGCCTACCTGGCGGGCGGGGCGGTGGGCATCCTCGCCGGCGGCATGCTGGCGAGCCGCGCCGAATCCCACGACCGCCTGATCGCCGTGGCCCTGGCCGCCGCGGCGGCCGTGGGCGTAGGCATCGCCAGCGGCGCGCTGCCCCCCTGGAGCGTCTCTCTGGCCATGGCTGTGATGGGCTTCTGCGGGGGCATCGCCGGCCCCTCGCGCGACCTACTGGTGCGCCGCGCCGCCACGGCCCGCTTCGGGCAGCGGGCCTACGGGCGCGTCTATGGCTTCGTTTATTCCGGGCTGGACGTCGGCCTGGCGGTATCGCCGGTCGTCTTCGGCCCGCTCATGGACGCGGGCCGCTTCGGTGCCGTGCTGGTGGGCGTCGCGGCGCTCCAGGGCGTCGCCGTGCTGACGGCGCTGCGTGTGGGGCGGGGGGCGCGGTGAGCGCCCGAGTCATTTATTGGGCCAATGGAGGCGACGCATGTCCGACTTGAACGACCCGCGAGTGCTGTTCGCCGCCGAGCGCACCCTGCTCGCCTGGAACCGCACGAGCCTTACCCTGATGGCCTTCGGATTCGTCATCGAGCGCTTCGGCCTGTTCGTGCACGTGCTCTTGCAGCAGCCGGGCGGGCTCCAGCGCGGCATCTCCTTCTGGATCGGTGTGGCCTTCATCATCCTGGGGTCCCTGTCGTCCGCCGCGGCGATCGTCCAGTACCGCAAGGTGCTGCGCACGCTCAAGCCCGTTGAGTTCCCGCGCGGATATTGGGTGAACCTGGGGCTGTACTTCAATCTCGCGGTTGCCCTGCTGGGCGGGGCGCTCACCGTGTATCTGTTTTACGGCGCGGGTTAGCCGCCGCGGAAGCGTCCGAGCACCCGCTCGAAGCCCGCCGGGTCGGCCGCTTTCAGCTTCTCCAGCGTTTCCACGGCCGCCTCGGCCAGCCGCTGCTTGTTCTCCGCCTTCACTTTCTCGATCCGGGCGTACAGGTCCTTCAGCTTGTCGAGGGATTCCTTGGCCTTGTCCGCGTCGACCGGCTCGGCGCCGGCGAGGGGCAGCAGGACTTCCATCATCAGGCCCAGTTGCCGTCCGTAGGAGGCGACGCCGAAGACTTCCTTCTCGATCTCGCCGATGCCCGCGCCCGGCCGGATCGCGCCGAAGAACCAGTTCGTGTCGGGCGAGATGTCCTGGGTAACGCTGCCGCTGAAGGGCAAGTGAAGCTGCGGCGTCCAATACCAAAGCCACGGAAACATGGGGCCTCCCGGGTGATGGGCGCAATCCGCCACGCCAACGTTTCGTCATAGACCCAAGGACTTGCCGGATCAAGCCAAGGGCAGGTCACCGTCGC
>CAYZLI010000051.1:7776-9827 GCA_964479195.1 uncultured Rhodocyclaceae bacterium | reverse complement strand
TGGAGACATTGCGGTGACGGTCAATCCAGTACCCCCAGAGAACGAGCAACCACTGCGCCTGGCCGACCCAGGCGATGGCCTCGGCGTTCGGCGGCGGCGCGCCGAAGAGATTACCCGCGTAGATGAGCAGCAGGAAGACGATCAGCCCCCAAAGGCTCCAGCGGCCGATGGCATCGGCGGGCGCCGTCGCCCGGACATAGAGCCAGACCCCGAGGGCGAACAGCGTGCCCTCGATGGCCAGGGTCGCCGGCAGCGAGGCCCAGGCGTTCAGCCCCACCATAGCCGCGCCGCCGGGAAAAACCGGCAGGTCCGGCCGGTGCACCAGGGCATCGAGCCCCCAATGGCTGAGGACCAGCAGGCCGAGCACGAGCGCGCCCCGCCGCTCGCGGCGCGGCAGCAGGTAGGCGCAGCCCACCAGCGCCGCCCAGCCTAGGACGGCGAGCAGGCTGTGCGAGACGGGGTAATGCTCGAAGACCAGGGGCGTCACGGCCGTCGCCCCGGGCTCGATGCGCACCCGCTCGATGCCGAGCAGCAGCAGCGTCGGCCAGAGCAGATCGACGAACTGCGCGGCGAGGAACAAAGTGCCCAGCGAGACTTTCGGGGCGATTGCCTTGGCGCCGAAGCCGGCGGCGAAGTGGCCGATGAACATGGGGGCGATCAGGAGAGGACACGCAAAATGATTGACACTGCTTTGTCGTCCCCGCGAACGCGGGGACCCAGTGACTCTGAATAACGACGCTGTATTCCGGCTTTCGCGGGAATGACAGATTCCGTGTGGTCGCCGTCAGCTACTTTTCGAAGCATCGGTAGGCGCCATGCACCTTGCCTCGGCAAACACTTGCTCGGCCGAATAGGTCTGGAGTTCTCCCCTCTCAAAGGCGGCGACACGGCGTTCGATCTCCCGTCGCCATTCGTCCTCGATTTGAGACAGCTGCGTGTCGCAAAGGGATTCGAGCAGCACCTTGGCAAGATGGGCTCGCTCATCGGGCGAAAGCATGCGTACTTGTTTCTCCAACTCGTCTAGGAGTACGGATATGCTGGCGTCTCCGCGGTTGCAATCCGTCCATTTTACGCCCGGATGGTTTGGCGATGGCTTTCAGCTACTTTGACACCTTGTGGGGTTACAAGGGGTGGGAAACCCCTCGCGTCCCAACCATCACGCTGTTCAACGACAGGCGCCGATCCGCGAAGACAAGGCCAAGTTCCGTCCCGTGTTTTCGGGCGCCTATGTGTAAATGCGGCTCCATACTGTTGCCGGAGTTGCCCACCTTTCCTATCGGCTGTCCCCGCGCCACCGCCTCCGCGGCTGCGACCGCCGTGCTTCCCTGCATCAGGTGGGCCATGAGGATCTCCGCCTCCCCGCACCGTACGACGACGTGGTTGCCCTCCGGGTTTTCCGCATCGGGCCTTCCGGGAGGGTTGTCCGGCAGGCCGTTGCGCACGACCGCAATCGTACCCGCGCAAGGGCTATCCACCCGGTCTCCGAAGATTTCGTAATCCTGGAGCGTACGCGGGGCGACGCCGCTGGCCCGGTTGCCGTAACGGTTCAGCCGGACGATGTCCAGGGCCAGGGGGCTGCCGCCCGGCGTGTGGAACGGGTTGGTGAGCACGCTGTTCCCGCCCTGGAGCACGTAGTAGGTGCCCGACGCCAGGGGAAAAGACAGATCGAGGGATTCGCCCCGGTCCAGGTGCGCGGCAAGGGCGGCGGCATCGAGGACCGCGAACACGGCAAGAACCGATGCGGGAACGGCGAGCTGCCGTGAGGCACGATCCTCGCGCCCGGCTGCGCCGAGCTTCATGCGCCGATAGGAGTAAAGCGCGGCAAGGGCGAACAGGCCGAGCGCGGCGTAGCGCAAGTAGTAGCTGGTGAATGCCCAAGGCCCGGTCAGGAACGCGAAGGCGACGATGCTCCCGCTGGCGGCGATGTCGATCATCCAGCGCGACTGATGCCGCCCCCGCGCCGTCAGGGTCCAGAGCAGGCCGATGCCCGCGAGGCACAAGGGGTACAGCGCGAGCGCGATCTGAAGGGCCACTCAGCGGCGCAGCGCGGC
>CAYZLI010000051.1:2976-7676 GCA_964479195.1 uncultured Rhodocyclaceae bacterium | reverse complement strand
CGCAGGAGCGGATAGAGCTTGCGGCCGATCAGCGCATCGCCGCCAGCTCGCGCCTGCAACTCGACCTGGCAGCCGATGGCCTGGCGGGCGGATGCGCTGTCCGGATGGAAATACGCCGAGCCGTGATCGCCCTCGATGACCGTGATCGTGCCGCCGCGTTTGAGTGCCCGTTTGAGCGCATGCAGGGCCTCCACGGGCTGGGCGAGGTGCTCCAGGACGAAGCAGAGGAAAACGTGGTCGAAGGACTGCAGCGCAAATGGCAGATCGAAAATGTCCGCCTGGCGGAAGGCCACGTTGCCGAGCCCCGCGGCTTCAACCGCCTTCCGGGCTTCGGCGACCGAGGCGTCCGAGATGTCAATGGAGGTGATCGACGCCCCCGGGCTGTTGCGCGCCAGCGTGACGGTCTGCGCGCCCACGCCGCAGCCCGCTTCCAGGATGCGGCTTCCCGCCGGATAGGCAGTGTCGGCATGCAGCAGCTCGGCCAGGGTCGAGGCCTGGTCCTGCAGGCGCAGACTCTCCCTGGGGTCGTAGCCGTGGACGTATTTGTCGCTCATGCGCCGTGGAAGCACCAATGCCAAGGCTCGTACAGATAACCCTGAGGATTGCCCTTGGGGTACGACAGATGGAACCCAAAGTCGTTGGCGTGCTCCATGAGCCAAGAAAAAGAGGGGGTTCCATCGAAGTCGACCTCAAGCGGCGGAGTGCCTGGCGTCGAGACGTCGACGGCACGGCCCGTGTGGTGCTCACTGAAACCGGGTGGAGCGCAGACAGTCAGAACCTTTTCGATGGTTTCGCCTGCATCGAGCTTGCGGCGGACGATTTCAGCCTGGCGCTCGATGCTGCGAAACGCAGAAACGATGAGCAGCGAAACACCCTCGCGGAGGGCAGCAGCCTTGAGCATTCGCCAGGCTTCTGCGGCAGCGGCCACAAGAAGATGATCTTTCCCGTCGGCTCCAGTTTCGGCAACTACAAGGGATTCGGCTTCCTCGCACTCGCGCAAGCCACGGGCGGCCAGCAAAATGCCGGGAATTCCAAGCTCGTTAGCGATTGCGGTAAGGTGTGAGTGCATGGGGATCAAAGAGCAGGACGTCCAACGTCTCGGCCTGCGCGGCTTTTTGCGCAGGGCTGGTGGAATGATGGGGTGGGCATCATGCGCGAAGAATTTCGGTAGACCCGGGCGAGCCGATGCGGACGGGCTGACGCTATACGAATGTAATGCAGGGACGATACCAAGCAGCGCGCCGGGGCGCAACGGTGGGGCGGGCTTTCCGCTCAGAAAGGCAAGCGCCGCTTGGGCGGTGGCGCCTTGGGAGATGCTTTCGGCGTCTCGGCCTTGACCGGCTTGCGCGGCGCGTTCTTTTCTTCGTTGGCGAAGCGCACCTTGCCGTGCAGCACGCAGCCGCGCATGCCGGGGTCGCAGACGGCGCCGGCGACGCGCTCGCAGGTGCCGTTGTTGTCGTGGGGGCAGGACCAGGCGCTCATGGAAGGATTGTCGCGTGCCCGCCCGGCCGGCGCAAGGCGACATATCCGGTCATGGCGACGCGAGATGTTGGGGTGTAACGGGGGGGTTACGCCAATGGACGAATTTTCTTCGGTGTTTCGTTGCGCGAACATAGTTCCCAATCCTCCAGGAGTTCTGCGCGGTGCTCCTGCGCCATATTCTGGCACGAATTCGCCGCAAGGTTGCTCTGTGTTGGCGGCGGATTCCGGCCGTCAGCCGCCGCACGCGAAGGCGCAGAAGCCGAAGGCGACGAGGGTAAGTCCCGAGGCGAGGTTCACCCAGCGCAGGTGCGGTGCCAGGCGCTCGCGCAGCAGGCCGGTGAGGCCGCTGAGGATCAGCCACCAGGCGGCGGAGCCGGCGAAGACGCCGGCCACCAGCGCGGCGGCAGCGCTCGTCGGGGCGCCCGCTTCCATCAGGCCGATACCGGCGAAGATGGCGGCGAAGGAGAGGATGGTGGCCGGGTTGGTGAGGGTGAGGGCGAGCGTCGAGGCGAAGGCGCGGGGCAGCGCCATGCGCTCGCCGTTGCCGTCCATGGCTGCCGGCCGGGCGAGCAGCGCGCGGGCGCCGAGGACGAGGAGCAGTGCGCCGCCGATCAGGCGCACCCAGGCCTGCTGGCCGACGAGGAGTTGCGCCAGGGCGGCCAGCCCGAAGGCGGCGATGGCGCCGTAGGCGGCATCGGCCACCGCCGCGCCCAGCCCCGAGGCGAAGCCGCAGGCGCGGCCGTGGGCCAGGGTGCGCTGGATGCACAGCACGCCGATGGGACCGACGGGGGCGGCGACGGCGAAGCCGATGGCCGCGCCCTTGAGGAAGGCTGACGCGGGCATGGGCTTAGCGCTTTCGGCCTTCGACAGGCTCAGGCCGAACGGTGCGCGATTCGACGGGCTCAGGGCGAACGGACTGGGCGACGCGCCCGAGCCGCAGCACCTCGGCGTGGCGGAAGCATGCCGTGGTGTGGTCGTTCACCATGCCCGTGGCCTGCATGTGGGCGTAGCAGATGGTGGAGCCGACGAATTTGAAGCCGCGGGCGACCAGGTCCTTGCTCAGGGCGTCGGACTCCTTGGTCTTCGCCGGAATGTCCTTGAGCGATTTGCGCGCGTTCTGGATCGGCGCGCCGTCTACGAAGCGCCAGACGTAGGCGTCGAAGCTGCCGAATTCCTCCTGCACGCGCAGGAAGGCTTTCGCGTTGCTGACCGCGGCCTCGATCTTCAGGCGGTTGCGCACGATGCCCGGATCGGCGAGCAGGCGCTCGAGCTTGCGGGCGCCGTAGCGGGCCACCTTCTCCGGATCGAAGCCGTCGAAGGCGCGGTGGTAGTTCTCCCGCTTCCTGAGGATCGTGATCCAGGACAGCCCGGCCTGGGCGCCCTCCAGGATGAGGAACTCGAAGAGCTTGCGCTCGTCGTGTACGGGCACGCCCCATTCGCCGTCGTGGTAGGCGACGTAGAGGGGATCGGTCCCGCACCAGGCGCAGCGGACTTGTGAGGCGTTGTTCATCTGGCGGCTGTGATTATTTCTCACACAAAGACACGAAGACACAAAGAAAGCATACCGAAGTCTTGAAGCATTTCTTCGTGCCTTAGTGTCTTCGTGTGAAACCTTTCCATGCAATTCAGCGCAGCAGCCGTTCCACCTCGGGCGCCCAGAGCAGGGCCTCGGTGGCGGCGGTCTCCAGGGCGGGCAGGGCCCAGTTGTCCTGCTGGGCGAAGAAGATGCGGCGGCCGAAGGGCCGGCGCAGGCGGTCCGTGACGCCCTCGGCGATGAGGCCGGCCTGCGCGACGGGCAGGGGATGGCCCCAGCGGGCGAGGCGCAGCTCGGACACGTCCTCGGGCTTCAGGCCGAGCACGGGCAAGATGTCCTTTTCAATCTGCCGCTCGAACTCGGCCCGGTACTTGCCGTAGGCGTCCGACCCGTACAGCGCGGCGCGGCCCGCATCGAACGGCAGGCCGCGGTAGAGGCTGAGCACGGCGCCGCGGCGGCTCGGGCGGGCATAGGTGCCGAGCACGATGTCCGTGGCGCCCTGGCGCGCGGCGGCGGCGGGAATATCGGCGAACTCGCCCCGCCCCTCGCCGAGGAGATAGAGGTCGTGGAAGTCCGGCCGCAGCGGACGGCGGAGCAGCACGTTGGCGACGAGGTAGGCGCGGTAGCGCAGGCGGCTGATGGCCGCCAGGCGCTCCGGCTCGATGCCTTCGAGAATCTTGGCGCAGACGAACTTGGGGCAGGCGAGTACCACGGCCTGGGCGTGCAGCGTACGCACGGCGCCTTGGCCATCCGCGTAGCTGAGTTCCACCCCGTCCGCCGTTTCCCGCACGCGGAACACCGTGGCCCCGGCGCGCAGATGCTCCGGCGGCAGGGCGGCGGCGAGGCGCTCCACCAGGCGCTCGGCGACGGCGGCGTTGCCGCCCGGCGTGGCGACGATGTCGCCGAACTCGGCGGCGAGGAAATTGAGCCCGGCGGCGGCGCTCACCTCGGAGGCGGTGGCGCCGAAGGAGGACCAGCAGTAGTGCTCGACGGCGGTGGCGAGGTGGGGATGGAGCGGGCCGCCCAGCACCGAGCGCAGGTGCGCGTCCAGCGCGCCGCGGTCGAGGTCGTCCACCCGCCTGCGCTGCCCGGCCGAGAGGGCGGGAATCTCCGGGTAGTCGCCGGCGAGGATGGCGCGCAGGTAGCGGCGCAGCGCGCGGAACTGGGCGCGGCTCTTCGGTGCCGTGGCACCCGCCCAGAAGTCCGCGTAGCGCCGGCCGGCCAGCGCTACCGGGTGGCCGCCTGGCTTGCGCCGCCACAGCTTGTCCACGCCCAGCTCCCGGTAGAGCCGGGCGAGCGGCGTGCCCGCCTCGGGGGCGACGAAGTAGGCGGCGCCGGTGGCGTAGTCGATGCCGCGCCAGGATTCGCCTTTGGAGTTGCCGCCAAAGCGGGAGGCCTGCTCCAGCAGCACGGGCTGGTGGCGCCGCAGGCGGTAGGCGGCCGTGAGCCCGGCGATGCCCCCGCCGACGATGGCGAGCGCCACCCGCTCCTCCGGCGGTGGAAGCTGGCCGAGGGAGGCGAGGAAAGCGTCCCGCTCCCGCAGGATGCGGTGGGCCGGCTCCGGCTCGTCGCCCGAAAAGCGCAGGGGCGCGGGCTCGTCGAGGTCGCGGGCGATGGGGCCGAAGCCGGGCAACTCGCTCCGGGACGGCGCGGCGAAGGCGGTCGGCAGCAGGTCCAGGTAGAG
>CAYZLI010000051.1:0-2876 GCA_964479195.1 uncultured Rhodocyclaceae bacterium | reverse complement strand
CTCATCCCTGCAGGTGCAGCACGCCGCGTTTCACCGTGGGATCGTCCGGGCTGGGGCCCATGACGAAGCCCAGGTTGGTCACCAGCTTGATCATGCGGTCGTTGTTGGCGAGGATGTGGCCGATCATGTACTTGAGGCCCTTGGCGCGGGCCACATCGATCAGCGCCGCCATCAGCCGGCGGGCGACGCCCCGGTGCTGCCAGGTGTCGGCGACCACCAGCGCGAACTCGCAGGACTCCGCATCCGGGTTGGTGGCGTAGCGGCACACGCCCAGCTCCACCTCCTTGCCGTCCTGCACGGCGATCGCGACGAAGGCCATCTCCCGGTCATAGTCGATCTGGGTGAGCCGCGCCAGCATGGTCTGCGTCAGCTCGCGGATGGTGTTCATGAAGCGGAAATACTTGGTCTCGGGCGACAGGCCCTTGACGAACTCCTGCTCCATGTCCGCGTCCTCCGGGCGGATGGGCCGGATGCTCATGCGCGTGCCGTCGGCCAGGGTGTACTCGGTGACGAGATGCGAGGGATAGGGGTGGATCGCCATGTGGCCGTAGCGCTCCTGGGCGGGCGGCACGTTCTCCACGACGATGCGTGCATCCACCGCTACCGCGCCGTGCTCGTCCACGATCAGCGGATTGATATCCATCTCCCGCAGCCAGGGCAGCTCGCAGACCATCTCCGAGACGCGCAGCAGCACCGCCTCCACGGCCTCCAGGTTCACCGGCGGCATCTGGCGGAATTCGCCGAGCAGGGTGTACACCCGGGTCGAGCGGATCATGTCCCGGGCCAGGAAGCTGTTCAGCGGCGGCAGGGCCACGGCGCGGTCCTTGTGCACTTCCACCGCGGCGCCGCCGGCGCCGAAGGTGATGGTGGGGCCGAAGATCTCGTCCCGGGTGACGCCGATCATCAGCTCGCGCCCGTTGGGCTTGACCACCATGGGCTCGATGGCCACGCCGTGGATGGCCGCGTCGGGGCGGTTGCGGCGCACCTCCTCCTGGATGTCCGGCCAGGCGGCGCGCACCGATTGCAGGTTGGCGAGGTTCAGGCGCACGCCGCCCGAATCCGACTTGTGGGTGATGTCCGGCGAGGCGATCTTCATGGCCACCGGCAGGCCGATCTCCTCGGCCAGCACCATGGCCTCCGTGGCGGAGCGGGCGATCACCGTCTGGGTGATGGGGATGTGGAAGGCCGCCAGCAGCGCCTTCGATTCCATTTCGTTCAACACCGTGCGGTGCTCGGCCAGGGCCGACTCGATCACCAGGCGCGCGCTCTCGATGTGGGGCTGCGTGAGGTGGGCGATGGAGCCGGGCGTCTGCATGAGCAGTTGCTGGTTGCGGTAGTAGGCCGAGACCTGGGCGAACAGCTCCACGGCCGGCTCCGGCGAGCGGAAGGTGGGCACGCCGGCCCCTTCGAAAAGCCGCCGGCTGTCCGCCACCTGTTCCTCGCCCATCCAGCAGGTGACCAGGGGCTTGTCGGATTGCTTCGCCACCTCGATCACGGCGCGCGCCGCCGCCTGGGGATCGGTCATGGCCTGGGGCGTGAGGATGACCAGCACGCCGTCCACCTGGTCGTCGGCGAGCACCGCGGCCAGCGCCGCGCGGTAGCGCTCGGGGTCCGCATCGCCGACGATGTCCAGGGGGTTGCCGTGGGACCAGGTGGGCGGCAGGGCTTCGCTCAGGGAGTGCAGCGTCGCCTCGGACAGGGCGGCGAGCGGGATGCCCAGGGCCGCCGCATGGTCGGCGGCCATCACGCCGGGCCCGCCGCCATTGGTGATGATGGCCAGGCGGTGGCCGCGCGGCCGGAAATGGGAGAAGAGCGCTCGGGCCGCGGCGAAGAGCTGGCCCACGGTGTTCAGGCGCACGACGCCGGCGCGGCGCAGCGCCGCATCGAACACGTCGTCGGCGCCCACCAGGGAGCCGGTGTGGGAGAGCACCGCCCTGGAGCCGGCGGGGTGGCGCCCGACCTTGATCAGCAGCACCGGCTTGATGCGCGCTGCGGCGCGCAGGGCGCTCATGAAGCCGCGGGCGTGGCGGATGCCTTCGATGTAGAGAAAGATGTTCTCGGTCCTGGGGTCGGCGACCAGGTAGTCGAGGATCTCGCCGAAATCCACGTCGCTGGAGCCGCCCAGGGAGATCACGCTGGAGAAGCCGACGTTGTTGGGGCGTGCCCAGTCGAGGATGGCGGTGCAAAGCGCCCCGGATTGGGAGACGAAGCCGATGGAGCCCGGGATGGCCGAGCCGTGGGCGAAGGTGGCGTTCAGCCCGATGTCCGGGCGCATCAGCCCCAGGCAGTTGGGGCCGATCAGCCGGATGTGATGGCGCCGGGCGTTTTCCAGCACGGCGCGTTCGAGGGCCGCGCCCTTCGGCCCGATCTCGGAGAAACCGGCGGAGATGACCACGGCGGCCTTGACCCCGGCCCGTCCGCAGGCGTCGATGATGCCCGGCACGGTGGGCGCCTTGGTGGCGATGACGGCCAGGTCGAGCCGCTGGGGGACGTCCTCCACCGAGGCGTAGGAGGGTAGCCCGGCGATGCTCTCGTGCCCCGGATTCACCGCGAAGAGGCGCCCCCGATAGCCCGCGTCCAGCAGGTTGCGCACGAGCACCGCGCCCACCGAGCCCGGCCGCTCCGAGGCGCCGATCACGGCCACGGAGCGCGGCTCGAACAGGGGTGTCAGGTAGTGCTGGTCCTGCTGCAGGGGCGGCAGCGGGCGGGCCTGGGGCTCGCGATGGGGCTTCTTGGCCATGGTTCTGTTGGGGAGTCGGGGGTGGCGACTATTCTAAGCCCGCGACGTTGCGCCTGTGGCTCGGCGTGGCCTGCGTAGGGCGCGATCGCCGCTTGCGGCGTATTGCGCCGAAAGCATCCGGCGCAATGCGCTTCGC
>CAYZLI010000050.1:0-22087 GCA_964479195.1 uncultured Rhodocyclaceae bacterium | reverse complement strand
GTCCCGTACATCATGATCATGACGTCGAAGGCCCAGGCGTGGGGATGATCCAGCGCGTAGCGGGAGAACACTTCCCACGAGATAAGCACGGTGAGACCGACGATCAGCCAGGAGAAAGCCTGACCGATCCAGGTGCTCACCGTGTCGATGAACAGAAGGAGCTTTTGCATAGGGAATGACTAGAAATTCAGGGGTCCGAAGTCTCGTCACTGGCTCCGCAGACGCGGGAATCCAGCGACTTCTGACAGCCACTGGATCCCCGCATTCGCGGGGATGACAGACTCAACCCGATTGCGCAGAAAAAGCACCATCCGGCACCGCCGGATGGTGCTGCCTGGTCGCATGGGTGCCGCTCAGGCCTTCTTGCCGGCGCCCTTCTTGGGAGCAAAGTAGTGGCTGTAGGCCATGCGCGGGCTCACCTGGGTGTCGAGATACCAGCGCACGGCGCGCTCGGCAAACGCGCGCTGGGAAGCGGCGATCTCCTTGAACAGCGGGTTCGCCGCCGAATACTTCTCCAGGACCCCGTCGAAGATGCTGAGCTGCTTCTGCAGCACCGAGTCCGGCGTCTTGTACATCTTCACCTTGTCCTTGGTCTGCAGCTCGATGTGGTCCTTGGAGTAGCGGTCGATCGCCTTCCAGGACATGTCGGCCGAAGCGGCCTCCACGGCGTTCTCGATCATCGCCTTCATCTTCGTCGGCAGGGCGTCGAACTTGGTCTTGTTGAAGGTGATCTCGAACTGCTCGGCGCTCTGGTGATAGCTCTGCAGCATGAACACCTTGGACACGTCGGGGAAGCCCAGCAGGCGGTCCGAAGAGGCGTTGTTGAACTCGGCCGCGTCCAGCAGGCCGCGGTCCATGGCCGGCACGATCTCGCCGCCCGGCAGCGCGTTCACCGCCGCACCCAGGCCGGTGAACAGGTCAATCGAAATGCCCACGGTGCGGAACTTCAGGCCCTTCATGTCTTCCGGCTTGGTGATCGGCTTCTTGAACCAGCCCAGGGGCTGCGTCGGCATCGGCCCGTAGGGGAAGGAGACGACGTTGGCGCCGATGGAGCTGTACACCTTTTGCAGCAGTTCCTTGCCGCCGCCGTACTTGTGCCAGGAGAGCAGCATGTTGGCGTCCATGCCGAAGGCGGGGCTGGAGCCCCACAGGGCCAGGGCGTTCTGCTTGCCGTAGTGGTACACGAGCACGCCGTGCCCGCCGTCCAGGGTGCCCTTCGACACCGCGTCGAGCAGGCCGAAGGCCGGCACCACGGCACCGGCCGGCAGCACCTCGATCTTGAGGTCGCCGCCCGTCATGTCGTTCACCTTCTTGGCGAAGTCCAGGGCGTACTCGTGGAAGATGTCCTTCGACGGCCAGGTGCTCTGCCAGCGCATGCTGATGGGCCCCTGCGCCTTGGCGATCATCGGGAAGCTCAGGGCCGCCGCACCGGCTGCGGCGGCGCCGGCGGACAGGAATTTGCGGCGCGACGGCACCGGGGTGCCGGACTGATCGTTGCTCATTTAGTTTCTCCTCTGGTTGGGCTGTTATCGGAGGCGAGAACCTCTCTTATGCCGCCGCGATCCGGCCCGCCTCCACTAGCGCCGTTCGCAGCTTTTTCGGAATGTTTGATGCTAAACCGTCAGCGTACTGAAAGCAAGCCAAAGGAATAAGGGTAAACCCGCACGCATTGGCGGCTGCCGAGAATCATTTTTGTCTGGAAACCTTAAGTCTCGCCGGGATCGCGATAGCGCTCCTGGAGGGTGGCATAGCGCTGGCGCCGCACGTCTTCCACGGCGTGCAAGACGCGGCGCAGGGGCACGCCCAGCCGCGTCAGGGTCTGCACCGCCAGCATGAGGCTGCCTTCGAGGACCTCCGGCACCACCTCCGCCGCCCCGGCCCGCTTCAGCGCGTCGAGGCTGGAGTCGTCCACCGCCCGCACCACCACCGGCAGGCCCGGCCGTCGGTCGCGCACCAGGGCGAGGATCTTCAGGGCCGAAGGCACGTCGGGATAGGTGACGATGAGGATGCGCGCCCGGTCGAGGCCGGCGGCGACCAGCACCTCGCGCCGGTCGGCGTCGCCATACACCACGTTCTCCCCCTCCTCGAGCGCCTGCTGCACCCGGTGGGCGTCCATGTCCAGGGCGATGAAGGGTACCTTTTCCCGGGCGAGGAAGCGCGCCACGCTCTGCCCCGTGCGCCCGTAGCCGCAGATGATGGCGTGGTTGTCCACGGCGAAGGCGTGCGCGGCCACCTCCTGCAGCGCGGCGGACCGCTTCAGCCATTCGTCCTGGGACAGGCGCAGGCTCCAGTGGCGGGCCCGCTCGATGAGGAAGGGCGCGATGAGCATGGACAGCAGCATGCCCGCCAGGGAGGGCTGCAGCACTTCGGCCGGCAGCAGCCGGTTGGCGCCGGCCAGGGTGAGCAGCACGAAGCCGAACTCGCCCGCCTGGGCGAGCTGCGCCGCCGTGCGGAAGGCCACCGGCAGCTCGGCGCGGGCCAGGCGCGCCAGGATGAGTACGAGCAGCCCCTTGCCGAGCACCAGCCCGGCTAGCACCAGGAGCACCCATTCGATGCGCTGCCCGACCACGTGGAGATCCAGCAGGGCGCCGATAGTGATGAAGAACAGGCCCAGCAGCACGTCGCGGAAGGGCCGGATGTCGGCCTCCACCTGGTGGCGGTACATGGTCTCCGAGATGAGCATGCCGCCGAGGAAGGCGCCCAGGGTGAGCGACAGGCCGGCCCATTGCGTGAGGAAAGCCAGGGCCACCGTCAGCCACAGCACGTTGAGCATGAACAGCTCGGCGGACTTGCGCCGGGCGATCACATCGAACCAGCGCCGCACCAGGCGCCGGCCGAGGTAGATCACCAACAGCAGCAGCCCCACCGAGCCGGCCAGGGCCAGGGCGAGCGCCGAGGCCAGCCGCGACGCATCGGCCAGGGCGGGCACCAGGATGAGCAAAGGCACCACGGCGAGGTCCTGGAACAGCAGCACGCTCATGGTGCGCCGGCCCGAGGCCGAGTGCATGTCGAGGCGCTCCGAGAGAAGCTTGCCGACGATGGCCGTGGAGGACATGGCGAAGGCCGCCCCCAGGGCCAGCCCGCCCGTCCAAGGGATTCCCCCCGTCCTGGCGATCAGCGCGCTGGCCAGCATGGTTATGGCCACCTGCGCCCCGCCCAGGCCGAACACCATCCGGCGCATGGCGACCAGACGCGGCAGGGAAAACTCCAGGCCGATGGAGAACATGAGGAAGACGACGCCGAACTCGGCCAGCCGCGAAGTCTGCTCGCTTTCCGGCAGCCAGCCCAGGGCATGGGGGCCGACGGCGATGCCGATGGCGAGATAGGCCAGCATCGAGGGCAGGCGCCAGGCGCGCGCCAGGGCCACCGCCAGGACGGCGGCGGTGAGCAGGATGAGAACGACGCGCAGGCCCTCGTGCATCTTCAGTAGGGTGGGCAGCTTTGCTGCCCAGCCAAGGTATCCGATTCCCTGTGGGCAGCAAAGCTGCCCACCCTACACCTGAAACTACTGTTGCGGCGCCGGCACCGTCTGCACGGCGGGGGCCGGCTCGACACCTTCCTTGTGTTTCTCGTGGGGATGCCAGCCCAGGATGAGCAGCAGGGCCATGAAGCCCAACACGTAGCCGATCGGAATATACCAGCCATGGCGCAGCCAGCGGGCGACGGACTTCGCCTCGGGGAAAAGGTTGGACAGGGCCACCCCGGCGGAGGAGCCGAACCAGATCATGGAGCCGCCGAAGCCCACGGCATAGGCGAGGAAACCCCAGTCGTAGCCCCCCTGCTTCAGGGCCAGGGCCGTGAGGGGGATGTTGTCGAACACGGCCGAGATGAAGCCCAGGCTGAGGGCCGACACCCAGGAGGCCGGCGGCAGTTTCTCCACGGGCATCATGGAGGCGCAGGTCACCAGGGCGAGCAGGAAGATCGAGCCCTTGAAGGCATCCGGCAGCAGGCTCCACTCGGGTTTCCTCAGGGGCACGGCGAGAAGCAGCGCCACCCACACGGCGACGCCGAGGAACGGGAAATGGTCCGCCGCTGCGGGGAACTTCAGGTTCACCGTGACGTTGGTGACGATGGCAGCCAGCAGGATGAAGACGACGATGCCGACGCGGGCCCAGTCCACCCGGTGGGCGGCGTGGAAGTCCTTGACCATGGGCTGGTGCTTGTGCTGCTGCAGCGCCGCCGGAATGCCGAACACCACCATCGCCACCCCGGCCGCGACATAGGCCTCGACCACGTCCAGGGGGCTCACGCCGTCGATCCACATCATGGTGGTGGTGGTATCCCCCACCACGCTGCCCGCGCCCCCCGCGTTGGAGGCCGCGACGATGGCGGCGAGGTAGCCGATATGCACTTGGCGCTTGAACACGCTGGCGGCGATGGTGCCGCCGATGAGGGCCGCGGCGATGTTGTCCAGGAAACCGGAGAGGACGAAGATGATCACCAGCAGGAAAAACGGCCCCTTCCAGCCGTCCGGCAGCAGCTTGGGCAGCACCTCCGGCACGCCGCTGTCCTCGAAATGGCGCGCCAGGAGGGCGAAGCCGACCAGCAGGCAGAGCAGGTTGATGAGCAGCACCGACTCGTGGCCCATGTGGGCGGCGAAGCCGGCGAGGCCGTCGCCGGTCTTGAAACCGGTGAAGGCGATCTTGTAGACGCTGATGACGGCCAGCCCGGCGAGCGCCACCTTCAGCACATGATGGTGGAACATGGCCACCCCCAGCAGCGTCAGGGCGAAGAGGATGAAATCCACCGGGATGCCGGCCACCGCCGGGCCCTCCGCCGCCTGGGCGGCCGTGGCAACCAGCGACAGGGGCGCAAGGAAGCGTGCGGGTATTCGATACTTGTTCGCCGCTGGCATGCCGACTCTCCGGAACAAAAGGCGGCATTCTAGCATTGGGGACGCCGCGGGCAGAGGGCGATGGCGTACGTGGTTTCCCCACCGCGGCGACCACCAAACCGGAGCGAAGGATGGGATAATCGCGCCAGCCGGAATCACCTCAAGGAACCCGTCATGCGCAAAGCCCTCGTCCCCGTGGATGGCTCGCCCAACTCCGAGCGTACGGTCAGGCACGTCATCGCCCTGGCCGGATCGTGTCCCGCACTCGAGGTGGTGCTGCTCAACGTCCAGGAGCCCATCGACGACTGGCAGGTGCGCCGCTTCCTCAAGCCGGAGGAAATCGAGGCCATGGAGGAAAGCAAGGGCGGCGACCAGTTGAAAGCGGCGCGGGCCCTACTCGATGCCGCCGGCGTGCGCTACACGCCGAGCGTCGTGGTCGGGCCCGTGGCGGAGACCATCTCGAAGACCGCCCTGGAGCAGGGCTGCGACGGCATCGTCATGGGCACCCGCGGCCTGGGCGGCGTGGAGAGCCTGGTGCTGGGCTCGGTCGCCACCAAGGTCATCCACCTCGCGGACGTGCCAGTCACTCTGGTGAAGTAGGCGTCGCCCCCGAACTGGCGGCTTACCGCATCCGCTCCGTCATCAGCGCCCGGATGCGCTGCGCCATCTCCGCGGACGGTGTGCCATAGGCGAACTTCATCACGAAGCCGCCGTCCGGCCCGAGCAGGTACATGCCCGCGCTGTGGTCCAGGGTGTAGCGCTCGGGCGGGGCGCCCGGCTCGCGCACTTTCTCGTAGCGCACCTTGAAGTTGTCGGCAGCCCGGCGCACCAGCTCCGGCGAGCCGGTCAGGCCGAGGATGCCCGGGTGGAAGGCGGCCGCGTATTCCTTCAGCACCTGGCGGGTGTCCCGCTCCGGGTCCACCGTGACGAAGATGGGCTGCAGGCGCCCGGCCTCCCCGCCCAGCGCCTGGAGGATCTCCTTCATCTCCAGCATGGTCGTGGGACAGACGTCCGGGCAGGAGACATAGCCGAAGGCGATCAGCTGGAAGCGGCCGCGGAAGTCCTCGGCCGTCACCGCCCGTCCGGCGGGGTCCATGAGCAGGTAGCGGGGCACGATGCCGGCGGACTCGACGGCGTCCGTGCGGTGGCCGGCCGGACCTTGGGCCGCCGTCGCGCCGGCCAGTGCGGCCGCCAGGGCCAGGGCAATGGCTTTCCAGGCGGCCATGCGGTCGCTACCGGCTGGGGGGGAAACTCTTGGCCAGGCGCGCCGCCGCGGCTTCGAGCCGCGCCATGAGGGCGGGCCCTTCGGGGCACGGCGAAGCGCCCCGGCCCTGGGCGAGGAAGGCTTCCTGGGTGGCTTCCTCGTAGGCCGAGCCGTAGCGCCGGGTCTTCGGCACCACGGCCACCACCACCGTCTTGGCCCGGGCCACCACATCCCTGTGGCCACAGGCCAGCGCCTGACCGTTGATGCGGCCCAGCTCCGCCACCACTGCCAGACTTTCCGCCACTGCCGGCGGCTCGGGCGCGGTCTCGGCCGCCACCGGCAAGGCCAGCGCGACGAGCAGGACCGGAAGAATACTGCGCATCATTGAAACCTCCGTTGAAGACGGGAATTATATCTCCCCGGCTTCGCCCGTCTGCTCCTCCAGCCACTCCTGCCATACGGCCAGGAGCACAGCCAGGATGACGGGACCGAGGAACAGCCCGACGACACCGAAGGCGGCCAGCCCGCCCAGCACGCCGAACATCACCAGGAGAAAGGGAATGCGGGTGGCGCTGCTGATCACCAGCGGCCGGATCAGGTTGTCCACGCCGCTCACGACGAAAGTGCCCCAGGCCAGCATGCCGAAGCCCGCCAGCGTGTGGCCGGCAAAGAACAGCCAGAGGGTCACCGCGCCCCAGACGAAGGGCGTGCCGAAGGGGATCAGGGCGACGAGGGCCGTGAGCGCCCCCAGGAGCACCGGCGCCGGCACGCCCGCCACCCAGTAGGCCAGGCCGGCCAGCGCCCCCTGGGCCAGCGCCGTCAGGACGATGCCATAGACCACCGCCTTGGTGGTCTCGGCCACCGCCTTCAGGTAGCGGTGCGCCCGCTCGCCGATGAAGCGCTCCAGCACCCGGCGCGTCTGACCCACCAGGCGATGGCCGTCCAGGTAGAAGAAAAACAGCGCGAGCAGGGCGAGCCCGAGCTTCGCCACGAAGCGGGTGACCCCCCCGGCCAGCTGGCCCACCTGCCCCACCCAGGGCTCGATCCAGTGCTTGAGCTCGGCGCCCAGGGTTTCCTGGTCCGCCGTGACGCGGGAGAGGAACTCCTGCAACTGCTCCCCCAGCCAGGGGATATCGGCGATGGCCGGCGGCAACAGCACCGGGCCCCGCGCCATCCGCTCCTGGATCGCCTGGTAGGCGCCGGCCACCTCGCCGCGCAGGGAGAAGACCAGCCCGATGACGGGCAGGATGAAGGCGGCGGCCACCAACACGGTCAGGGCCAGGGCGCTCGCCACCCCGCGCCGGCGCGACGCGCCGGCGAGATAACGGTGCAAGGGCCAGGTGACGTAGGCGAGGATGCCCGCCCAGGCCATGGGCACGAGGAAGGGCGCGAGGACGCCGTAGGCGAGGAACAGCAGCCCGCCGAAAAAGACGGCGAGGATGACGCGGCGGGTCAAGGCGGCGGAATCGTGCGAGTCCATGGTCGGAGCATAGCATCGCCCGGCCCCGATCAAGTGATGGTACGCTCGCCCGGACCATGGTCTGGATCCAGTTCCTCGTCTGCGTCGCGGTGATCTGGTTCGGCGGCGTGCGCCTGTCCCGTTACGGCGACGTCATCGCCGAGAAGACCGGGCTGGGCCGCAACTGGGTCGGCCTGGTGCTGCTGGCCACCGTCACCTCGCTGCCCGAACTGGTGACCGGCCTGAGCGCGGTGACCGTGGCCAACGTGCCGAACATCGCCATCGGCGACGTGCTGGGCAGTTGCGTCTTCAACCTCGGCATCCTCGTCGTCATCGACTTCCTCCACCGGGAGGAGCCCGTGTATACCCGCGCCAGCCGCGGCCACATCCTTTCGGCGGGCTTCGGCGTGGTGCTGATCGGGCTCACCGGCCTGGGCCTCCTGCTCGCGGCCCAGGGGGCCGCCCCGGCCGTCGGCCATGTCGGCCTGTATGCGCCGCTCATCGTCGCCATCTATTTCGTGGCCATGCGCATGGTATTCCGGTACGAGCGCAAGGAGATGGCCGAGTTCGTCGAAGAGGCCGCCGGGCAGTACGGCGCAAGCAGCCTGCGCCGGGCCGCGCTCGGCTATGGCCTGGCCGCCACGGTGGTGGTCGCGGCCGGGACCTGGCTGCCCTTCATCGGCGCGGAAATCGCCGAGACCATGGGCTGGCACAAGTCCTTCGTCGGCACGATCTTCGTCGCCGGCGCTACCTCGGCCCCGGAGATCGCCGTGACGGTGGCCGCGCTGCGCATCGGCGCCCTCGACATGGCCATCGCCAACCTGCTCGGCAGCAATCTCTTCGACATCCTGATCGTCGCCATCGACGATCTCTTCTACATGCCCGGCCCCATTCTCGCCCACGTCTCGCCGGTGCATGCCTTCTCGGCCTTTTCCGCGGCCATCATGACCGGCACGGCCATCGTCGGGCTCTTCTACCGCCCGACGGTGCGCCTGGCCCGGACCGTGGGCTGGATCAGCGTGTCGCTGGCGGCGCTCTATTTCCTCAACAGCTACGTGCTGTTCCGCTATGGCGCCTGAAGAGCCCGCCGCCCCGCCCTGGCACACCTGCAGCGCCGAGGCGGCCGCCACCGCCCTGCGGGTCGATCCGGCCTTGGGTCTCGATGCGGCGGAGGCCGCGGCGCGGCTGGCAAGGCTCGGGCCGAACACGCTGCCGGAAGGGCCGCGCCGTTCGGTCAGCCGCATGGTGCTGGACCAGTTCAGCGACTTCATGATCCTGGTGCTCATCGCCGCGGCGGTGGTCTCCGGCCTCATCGGCGATGCGGTGGACACCGTCGCCATCGTCGTCATCGTCGTGCTCAACGCGGCCATCGGTTTCTTCCAGGAGTGGCGCGCCGAGCGTGCCATGGCGGCCCTGAAGCGGCTCGCCGCGCCCAGCGCCCGCGTGCGCCGGGGCGGCGTTGCGGCGACCCTGCCCGCCGAGCAGCTCGTCCCCGGCGACGTGGTGCTCCTGGAGGCGGGCAACGTGGTGCCGGCCGACCTGCGGCTCATCGAAGCGGCCCGGCTCCAGGTCGCGGAAGCGGCGCTCACCGGCGAATCCCAGCCGGTACACAAGACGACGGCGGCGCTGGAAGAGAGCGCGGCGCCCCTGGGCGACCGCAGCAACATGGCCTTCAAGGGCACCCTCGTCAGCTACGGCCGCGGCGCGGGGCTCGTCGCGGCCACGGGACTGGACACGGAGCTGGGGCGCATCGCCCGCCTGCTGGCCGGCGCGGAGGAGGTCAAGACGCCCCTGCAGAAGCGGCTCGCCGCCTTCGGCACGCGGCTGGCGTGGGCGGTGCTCGTCATCTGTGCCATCGTCTTCGCCGCCGGCCTGCTGCGGGGTGAACCGCCGGTGCTCATGTTCCTGACGGCCGTGAGCCTGGCGGTAGCCGCCATCCCCGAGGCCCTGCCCGCCGTGGTGACCATCTCGCTCGCCCTGGGCGCCCATCGCCTGGTGCGGCAGAACACCCTCATCCGCCGCCTGCCGGCGGTGGAAACCCTCGGCTCCATCACCTACATCTGCTCGGACAAGACCGGCACCCTGACGGAAAACCGCATGCGGGTCGAAGCCCTGCGCGTGGCCGGGGGCGGCGCGCCGGACGCCCCGCCGGCCGAGCCCTGGGCCAGCTTCTTCCGGGCGCTCGCCCTGAACAACGACGCCAGCCTCGATGCGGCCGGACGATCCCTGGGCGACCCGACGGAGACGGCGCTGCTGGAAGCGGCCCGGCAGGCCGGCTTCGACAAGGCGGCGGAGGAAGCGCGCGCGCCGCGCATCGCGGAACTCCCCTTCGACTCCGAGCGCAAGCGCATGGCGACGCTGCATCGGGAAGCTACGCGTGGGAGCGGCGCCCTCGCCGCGATCGACCGCCGCATCGCGCCGGGGGCGGCGCTCCCACAGGACAACGCCGTGGTCGCCTACGTCAAGGGCGCCCCGGAGTCCGTGCTGCCCCGCTGCCTGCGCCAGCTCACCCCGGATGGTCCCGCCCCGCTCGACGCGGTGGAGGTACTCTCCGAGGCGGAGCGCATGGCCGCCCAGGGCCTGCGCGTGCTGGCCGTCGCCCGGCGCGAGTTTGCGGCGGCACCGGCGCGGCTGGAGGAAGCGGAGGAAGAGCTCACCCTGCTGGGCCTGGTCGGGCTGATGGACCCGCCCCGGGCGGAAGCGGCCCAGGCCGTGGCCGAGTGCCGGGCGGCGGGCATCGTGCCGGTCATGATCACCGGCGACCACCCGGCCACGGCCCGGGCCATCGCCCGGCGCCTGGGCATCCTTGGCGAGGGCGACGCAGTGATGACGGGCGCCGAACTGGGCGCGCTCTCCGACGCGGCCTTCGCCGCGCGCGTGAAATCGGTGCGCGTCTATGCCCGCGTCGACCCGGAGCAGAAGATCCGCATCGTCAAGGCGCTGCAAGCCGCGGGCGAGTTCGCCGCCATGACCGGCGACGGGGTAAACGACGCCCCGGCCCTGAAGCGGGCCGACATCGGCGTCGCCATGGGCCGCGGCGGCACCGACGTGGCGCGGGAAGCGGCCCACATGGTGCTGCTGGACGACAACTTCGCCACCATCGTCGCGGCCGTGCGCGAGGGCCGGCGCATCTTCGACAACATCCGCAAGTTCATCAAGTACACCATGACCAGCAACTCGGGGGAGATCTGGACCATCTTCCTCGCCCCCTTCCTCGGCCTGCCCATCCCCCTGCTGCCCATCCACATCCTGTGGATCAACCTGGTCACCGACGGCCTGCCGGGACTGGCCCTGGCGAAGGAACCGGGCGAGCGCGACCTCATGGCCCGCCCGCCGCGCCCACCCCGGGAGAGCATCTTCGCCCACGGCATGTGGCAGCACATCGTCTGGGTGGGCCTGACCATGGGGGCGGTGTGCCTGCTGCTCCAGGCCTGGGCCTGGCACACCGGCTCGGCCCACTGGCAGACCATGGTCTTCACCGTGCTCACGCTCTCCCAACTGGGCCACGTGCTGGCCATCCGCTCGGAGCGCGAGTCCCTGTTCGCCATCGGCCTCGGCTCTAACCCGATGCTGCTCGCCGCCGTCGCCCTGACCGTATTGCTGCAACTGGCGACGATCTATGTGCCCGCCCTCAACCCGATCTTCAAGACCGAGCCGCTCAGCGCCGGGGAACTGGCCGTCGCGCTCGCCCTGTCGTCGGTGGTGTTCTTCGCGGTCGAAGTCGAGAAATGGCTGGTACGACGGGGTACGCTCTACGCGGCACAATAAATCAGGGGCTGCACGCTCAAAAATAGTGGAAGGGCCCGCAGACATGGCTGCCCTTCGGGATGACGGTGACGCCCGACCCGGTGACCGGGTAGCGCTGCCGATCGGCATCCGGATCGAAGCCGATGCGCCCCCCTGCGGCGATCTCGTTGTAGCGGTCGACGATGACGCGGCGCAGCCGCACGCCGCGCCGGATGATGGCGAAATCCATGACGATCGAGTCCTCGATCTCCACGTCCCGCTCGATCAGCACCTCGCGGCGGATGATCGAGTTGCGGATGGTGCCTCCGTCCACCACGGTGCCGGCGCCCAGGCAGGAGTTGTAGATGTGCCCTTCGAGGATGCGCGGCACCGGGCCCTGGTAGTTGCTCGAATTGATGAACCAGAGCGGATTGAACAGGTTGAAGCGGGGCTGCGCGCCCAGGGTGTCCATGTTGGCCGCGTAATAGGCGTCGATGGTGCCCACGTCGCGCCAGTAGGCCGGCTCCTCGTATTCGCGCACGCCCGGCACTTCGTTGCGCGAGAAGTCGTAGCCGCACACGCGGCATTCCCCGATCAGCCGAGGCAGCACGTGCCGGCCGAAATCGCTCTCGCCGCGCCGCCGGGCCTCCTCCAGCGCCTCGATCAGTATCGCGGTGTCGAACAGGTAGTTGCCCATGGAGGCGTAGGCATAGTCCGGCCGTCCGGGCATGGACGGCGGTTCCGCCGGTTTTTCCCGGAAGTCGAGCACCCGCCCGTCCGGTTCGGCCGCGATGATGCCGAGGTCGCGCGCGCGCTCCAGGGGCACCGGCAGGGCCGCCACGGTAACCTGGGCGCGCCGCTCCTGGTGGAAGCGCACCATCTGCCGCACGTCCATGCGATAGATGTGGTCGGCGCCGAACACCGCGACCAGGGCCGGGCGATGCTGCAGGATCAGGTTGCGGTTCTGGTACACCGCATCGGCCGTGCCCTGGAACCATTCCGGGCCCTCGCGCATCTGCGGCGGCACCACGGCGACGAACTGGCCGGGAATGACATGGGAGAGCGTCCACGCCCGGCTGATGTGCTCGATCAGCGACTGGGACTTGTACTGCACCAGCAGGTAGATCGAGTGGATCTCGGAATTGACCAGGTTGCTGAGGACGAAATCGACGATCCGGTAGCGGCCGGCGAAGGGCACCGCCGGCTTGGAGCGCTCCGCCGTCAGCGGGTACAGGCGGGCGCCTTCACCCCCGGCCATGACCATGGCGAGCACCTTCGGATACGGCATGTTCTCCTCCATCCTCGCCGGTCGCGCCCATGGCGCGCAACGCCCGAACGCCCGGCCTCTTCCTTTCACGGACTGCGCGCGGGCGTGCCTTTCGGGGCAATCCGCGGCTGGGCGGGAGGCGCACCGGACCCGGCCACGCCCAGGGTGCGAAACGGCGCCGTCCGCCCGCGTTTGTTCTGCCCGGCATAGACCGTCAGATGCGGGTAGGGGATCTCGATCCCGCGCTCGTCGAAGGCGCGCTTCAGGCGGCGCAGGAACTCGCGCCGGGTGTTCCACTGCTCCAGCGGCAGCACCTTGAAGCGGCAGCGCAGCACGACGGCCGAGTCGCCCCAACTCTCGACGCCGGCGATTTCCAGGTCTTCGAGGATCCGGCCGCCGAACTCCGGATCGGCGCGCATGTCGCGGCCTACCTCGCGCATGACTTCGAAGACCGCGTCCACGTCCTCCTGGTAGGCCACGCCCACGTCGGTCACCGACTGGGCGTAGTCGCGGCTGCGGTTGGTCACCGTGCTCACCGTGCCGTTGGGCACGAAATGCACGTTGCCGTCGTAGTCGCGCAGACGCATGTAGCGCAGGGTCACCTCCTCCACCAGGCCGCCCTTGCCGCCCGCCTCGACCACGTCGCCCTGCCGCACCTGGTTCTCCAGCAGCAGGAAGAACCCGTTGAAATAGTCCTTGATCAGGCTCTGGGCGCCGAAACCCACCGCGATGCCGACGACCCCGGCCGCGCCGAGGATCGGGGCGATGGCGATGCCCAGCTCGCCCAGGACGAGCAGGCCGGCCACCACACTGACGACCACGGTGGCGATATAGCGGAACACGCGGGAGAGGGTCTCGATGCGCTTGACGTCCTCGTGGCTGCCCTGTTGCCGGGAGAGGTACTCGCGCAGCAGCCGGATCAGCCGCCGCGCGACCCGCTGCACGACGGCCGCGAGAATCAGGATGAGCAGGATGTGCAGGCCGGTCCGGGTGGCCTCGAACCACTCGCGCAGGTTCGCCGCGTTGAACAGGTCGGTCATGCGAAAACCAGGATCAGTAGCTCTTGCGGAAGCGGGCGCCAAAGCAATCCGGGCAGGGCGGCACGTGGCCGGTCTTCTTCAGGTGCAACACCCGTCCGCACTGGACGCAGGTCAGCGTGCCCGCACTGGTAATTTCCCCGGCCTCGTACAGGATCGCTTGGTCCGCCTTGCGGGACCAGGCTTCCAGGGTTTCCCCGGCGGCGTGCAGCAGGCCGGAGAGCGCGGCCAGGGCGCCCGCGCGCAGGCGCTCCGGATGCACCCTTTCTGCCGCCTCCCGCCCAATGCGCCGGCTCTGTTCCTGGGCGTGTGCCAGGTCGCGCATCAGGTAGCGTTTGAAACGCTCGCCCTGCTCGGCGGTGAATTCGCCCGCCGCCGCCATCCGGGCGCGCACGGCGTCCATCGCCATCTCCACGGCTTGACGGCTCCTGCCCTGCCCCGCATGGAACAGGTCGCGCACCCCTTCCACGAACTTGTCGTAGGCCGCTTCAAGATGGGCCTTGGCCTGCTCGTCGCTCTCTTGAGGTCCCATGGCGCCCTCCTGCGTTCAAGTCCGGTCTGCGGCCGCCTTTCGAATCGTGACCCGCCCCGTCGTGGAAAAGTTCCCCCGCGCGGCGCATGGTCAAAGCTTATTGCCGTGCGCCGCCCGTATCCCGATGCCAGAGCGCGCTCTGCCGACGCACGACGTCGGGCAGGCTCTGCTCCTCGGCCAGCATCTTGCGCAGCCACTGGGCCTCGCTGTCGCCGCGCGCCACGCCTTCATCGAGCTCGAGCAGGGCGGAGTCCGCGCCGAACGCAGCCGCGTAGGGCCGAATGCGCCGGAGCGTGGCGCGGATGTCCTCGCCGATCGGCAGGGACCGGCCGGAGAACGGGTCGACCATGCGGCCCGCACAGCCGTAGCGCGCCGCCTCGAAGCGGTTGAAGCGGCTCACGTAGTGGATCTCCGGCACCGGCTCGTAGGGGCGCTCCCGCACGAGGTGCGCCGCCAGGCTCTGCGCGTAGGCGGCGAGCAGCGCCGCGCGGTGCACGGTGAGGGGCGTATCGCAGATGCGCAGCTCGACGGTGCCGTACTCGGGCTTGGGGCGGATGTCCCAGTAGAAGTCCTTCATGCTGTCCACGATGCCGAAGGCGCGCATTTTCCCGAAGTAGCCGCGGAACTCGTCCCAGTCGCGCACCAGCGGCATCTCGCCGCTCAGGGGGAAGGCGCTCACGGCCGTCAGCCGGCAGGACTGGAAGGACGTGTCCTCGCCCTGGTAGAACGGCGAGGAGGCGGAGAGCGCGATGAAATGCGGCACGTAGCGGGTCAGGGCATGCACCAGATACACCGCCTCGTCGCCGCTGGCGCAGCCGACGTGGATGTGCTGGCCGAACACGGTGAATTGCTTGGCGAGAAAGCCGTACCGGGCGAGCAGGTGCTTGAAGCGCGGCGTCGGATAGATGCGCCGTTCCGACCACTTGTGGAAGGGATGCGCACCGCCCCCCGCCATGTGCAGGTTGAGCCGCTCGGCCTGCCGCACAATGGCGTCGCGCAGGACATGCAACTCGCGGTCCAGGGTGTCGAAGCGCTCGTGGACGGAGCTGTTCAGCTCGATCATGCTCTCGGTGATCTCGGGCTTGATCTCCCCAGGCAGGGCCTGCTTCTCCAGCAGCCGCAACAGGTCGCCGGCGTCACGCGAGAGGTCGAAGTCCGCCGGCTTGAGAATCTGCAGCTCCAGCTCCACCCCCACGGTGGGCCGCGGCGAGGTCTTGAATTCGAGCTCGCTCATGCTTCTCCCCTTTCCTCGCCGTTCGGCCGCGCCTCGCCCGAAGCGCGCAGGGCGAATTGCGTGGCCAGCGGCCCGAGCAGTACCAGCACCGCCACCGCAGCGACCACCAGCGCGGCCACGCGCCCGCCCATCTCGGGCGCGAAGAGCGCGACATCCTGCGCCATGACGACCGCCAGGCTCGACATGGGCAGGAGCCCGACGGCGAGCCAGCCGGCGCCGCCGGGGCGCAAGCCGCTCATGTAGCCGAGCGCGAGCAGTCCGGCGCCCTTGCCCAGGAAGCGCGCCACGATGAGCGCCGCGGCGGGCGGCCCTGCCGCGGCAATCGCGCCCAGGTCGAGGGCGGCGCCCGTCAGCACGAACAGCACCACGACGAAGAGCTGGCCGCCCGGGCCGAACTGGACCGGCAGCATGGCATGGCGCTCGTCCAGGTTGCGCGCGCCGATGCCCATGATCAGGAGCGCGAGCAGCGCGGAGAAACCGAAACGCTGTGCGGCGTCGGCCACCAGGACGATCGCCGCCACCAGCAGGATGAACTGCAGGTCTTCGCGCTTGCCCAGGAGGCGCGCCGCAACCAGCAGGATATAGGTCATGCACCAGCCTGCCACCAGGGCCAGGGCGAGCCCGAGCAGGGGCTTGAAGAGGAACGGCCCCAGCTCGATGCTGGCATGCCAGCGCAGCAAAGGCATCAGCATCGTGACCAGGAAATAGGCGAGCACGCCGCTCACCGCACTGTGGGCCAGCAGCCGCTCCGTAAGCTGGCCTTCGGCGCGGTTGTCCCGCGCCACCATGAGGATCACCGCGGGAGACACCGCCAGCGCAATGGCCGCCGTCATGGCCGCGAGCGGCCCCCCGTAGCCGAACTGGCGCACCGCGAAGAACACCGCGCCGAAGCTCAGGGCGCATTCCCCGACGATGGTGGCCAGCAGCCAGGGATTGCGCCGCATCCACTTGAGGTCGAGGCGGAAACCCAGCTCGAAGAGGATCAGCCCCAGCGCGATGTCGAAGAAAATCCGCACGCCGGTCGCCGTCTGGGCGTCCAGCCAGCCCAGGCCGCTCGGCCCGAGTCCCACCCCCACCGCTGCGTAACCGACGATGCGCGGCAGGCGCAACAGGCGCCGCAGGAGTTCGCCGCCGGCCAGGCCGGCGACCAGGAGAAGTGCGATCAGAAAGGCCGGCGTCAGCTCGAGCCAGCCGGCAGGCGGAAACCGGAAATCCGTCATTGGCGAGGGGTCTTCGTTATTGTTGGCCGTGGATCACCAGCGCGACTTGCGCGCCGCGGCGAGAAACTCGTCCAGGATGGGTGTGCAGTCGAGGATGTCGGCGGCGCCGGGCGGATGGAACTCCGGATGCCATTGCACACCCAGCACGTAACCGCGGCCGGTCCAGCGGATTGCCTCGATCAGCCCATCCGGCACCGAGGTCGCCTCCACCCGCAGCTCCCGCCCGAGCGCCTTGACCGCCTGGTGGTGGATCGAGACAACGCGTCCCTGCTCCCGGCCGGGGAACAGACGCGCCAGCGGCGAATCCGGCTCCAGGCGCAGCTCGTGCGTGTGCCGGTCGTAGTCGGCATGCACATGCTCGGCCGCATCTTCCATCTGGCTCGAGATGTCCTGGTAGAGGGTTCCGCCGAAGGCCACGTTGATGAGCTGCGCGCCGCGGCAGATGCCCAGCACGGGCCTGCCCGCCTCGATGAACTCATGCAGGAGTTCCATCTCGTACACGTCGCGCACGCGGTCGCCCGACCATTCCGGCCGCAGCGGCTCCTCGCCGTAGGTCTGCGGACTCAGGTCCGCCCCTCCCTGCAACACCAGACCGTCCAGATGCGCGGCGTAGTCGCTCAGCCGGATGTTGCTTCGGTGGAGGATGCCGTCGCCGCTTACCGCGGGCACCATGAACACCAGCACGTCGCGCGACATGACCCAGTGCGCGACCGACTGCTCCAGGTACTGCAGGGTTTTGCTTTGCAGCCCGGCGCTGCCCGCCTGAGGATGGAATATCCTCGCCGAGAGCCCGATTTTCAGCGTGCGGCGGCGCACTGTCGTCTTCTCCCTGCCGTGGCGGCCCGTTCTGTGCGCCTAAAACGCCTGGTCCCAGCGGATCGACAGCCGGATCGCCGAATTGATCAGCCCTACCATGCTGTAGGTCTGGACGAAGTTGCCCCACTGCTCGCCGCTGTGGGGATCGATGTGCTCGGCCAGCAGGCCGTGGCGGTTGCGCCCGGCGAGCAGCTTCTCGAACAGGGCGCGCGCCTCCTCGGTGCGGCCCAGGGCGGCGATGGCGTAGATGTACCAGAAGGTGCACACCAGGAAGGCATTCTCCGGCACGCCGAAATCGTCCGCCTCCACGTAGCGGAAAACGAAATCGCCGTGCCTGAGTTCGCGCTCGATGGCGGCGACGGTGCCGGCAAAGCGCGGATCGTCGGCGCGCAGGAAGCCCAGTTCGTGCATCAGCAGCAGGCTGGCATCGAGGCTGTCGTTGCCATCGAGGGTGGCGACGAAGCTGCCCTTGGCGGCATTCCAGGCCCGCTCGCAGATGTTGCGATGGATCGCCTCGGCATGCCGCTGCCAGTGGTCGGCCCGCGCCTGCAGCCCGAGGTGCGCGGCAATGCGCGCCAGGCGGTCGCAGGCCGCCCAGGACATGAGGGCGGAGAAGGTGTGCGGACGGGACGCGCCGCGCAACTCCCATAGCCCGGCATCGGGCTGGTCGTGGCAAGCCACGGCTTTCTCGCCCAGGCTTTCCAGGTGCCGGAAAAGCGTCTCATCGCCCGCGCGCGCCAGGCGGCGGTCGAAAAAAACGTGGGTCGCCGCCAGGATGGCCGAGCCATAGACGTCGTGCTGCACCTGGGTGAAGGCCTGATTGCCCACCCGCACCGGCCCCATGCCCCGGTACCCGGGCAGCGAACCGACTTCACGCTCCTCGAGCAGGCTGCGCCCGTCGATGCCATAGACCGGCTGCAGATGGCGGTCCGTGGCGCCGGCGGCGATGTTGATGATGTAGGCCAGATGCCGCTCCATGGTGTGGGTGGTGCCCAGGCGGTTCAGGGCATTCACCACGAAGTAGCCGTCCCGCAGCCAGCAATAGCGGTAGTCCCAGTTGCGCCCGCTGCCGGCGGCCTCCGGGATCGAGGTGGTCATGGCGGCGATGATGGCGCCCGTGTCGTCGAAGGCGTTGAGCTTGAGGGTGATGGCAGCGCGGATCACCGCCTCCTGCCACTCGAAGGGGATGGCCAAGTTGCGCACCCACTCGCGCCAGTAATCCACTGTCTCGCGCAGGAAGCGGGCGCCCATCTCGCCCACCGCATCGGGCACGGTCTCGTCCGGGCCGAGCAGGAGCGTGAGCGTGTCCTCCAGGTAGAAGGGGAACTCCTCCAGAATGGCGGTCACGGAGGCGTCGGTGGTGAGCCGCAACACCAGGTCCGGGGCAACGTAGCGGATGTGGTGGCTGCCCCAGGTGACCTGCGGACGCTGCGCGCCGTAGCCGCAGGCCGGCCGCAGGCGCAGGCGGATGCGCGGGCTGCCCGCCAGGCGCCGGATGCGCCGGATCAGCATCAGGGGGCGGAAGGTGCGGCCGAACTGGCGAAAGCGCGGCGCGAAGTCCGTCACCTCCAGCACGCCCCCCTGGCTGTCGTGCAGCCGAGTGACGAGAATCGCGGTATTCGTCAGGTATTCCTGTTCGCTGTGGGCCACATCCACCAGGTCCACGGCGAAGAAACCGAAATCCCCGGCATCCTGTTCGCCGCCGCGCTCCCGCAGCAGGGAGCAGAACACGGGATCCCCGTCGAAGCGGGGCAGGCAGGCCCAGACGATCTCCGCCAGCGGGCTCACCAGCGCGCCGACGCTGCTGTTGCCGATCAAGCCGAGGTCGAGGGAGGAAGTCATGACACCGTCTCCAGCCAGGCGCGCACGGCAGCCACGTCGGGCAGGCGCCAGCCCGCAGCCGAGGGGCCGGGGCCGACCTTGACGGAGCAGCCGCCCAGATCGTTGACCACCGCGAAGCCATGCTCGTCCGTGGCGTCGTCGCCGACGAACACCGGTACCCGGCCCGCGAACGGCGGCTCGTCCATGAACTCCCGGATCGCAACCCCCTTGTCCCGGCCCGCGGGCTTGAGTTCGAGCACCATCTTGCCCGGCTGCAGGCGGAAACCCTCGCCCGTGCGTTCCAGGCATTCGCGCAGGCCGTGATGCACTTCGTCGGCGAGCTGCGGCGCCGCGCGGTAATGCACCGCCAGCGACAGGCCTTTGTCCTCCACCAGCAGGCCCGGCCGCGCGGCGGCCCAGGCCGTGACACAGCGGCGCAGGGCCTCCAGCTGCGCTGCGCACTCGCCATGGTAATGCCAGGCGCCGGCGGCGTCCCGGCGCTCTGCCCCGTGCTGGCCGGCTACGGCCAAGCGCAGCGGCGCGAACAAGCGGTCCACCCCGGCGACCGTGCGCCCGCTGATCAGGGCCAGGGCGCCGCCCGCAGCGACATGGAGGGCGCGCACCGCCTCCAGCAGCCAGGGGTCGGTCGCCACCCGCTCGGGCCGCTCGGCGATGTCCAGCAGCGTGCCGTCGATGTCCAGGAAAAAAGCGTGGGTGGCCGGGCGGCCCGGCAGCCCGGTCGGCGATGCCTCCCTCCCCAGTACCGGCATGCTACTCCCGCCCCGCCATCCCGATCACCCGCGGCCGCGCCGGCACCGGCTTCACCGCCAGCCGCCCGCGCATGCGCATGTTGGCCGCGTCGATCAGCATGCGCCCGGCCCAGCGATAGACGTTGAACTCCTGGATCAGGCCGCGCATGATGCGCATGCGGTTGCGCTGCTCCGCGGGCGGCATGGTCAGCGCCACATGCAGGGCGGCGGCGCACTGGTCGATGTCGTAGGGATTGACGATCAGCGCCTCCGGCAGCTCGCGCGAGGCGCCCGTGAACTGGCTCAGGACCAGCACGCCGCGCTCGTCGTCGCGGGAAGCGACGAACTCCTTGGCCACCAGGTTCATGCCGTCGTGCAGGCTGCTCACCACGCACACCTCGGCCGCCCGGTAGTACTCGTACACCTCCTCCGGCTCGTGGTGCTCCACCTTGAGGATGATGGGGATGTAGGCATCGCGCCCGAAGCGGCTGTTGATGCGGGCGGCCAGGGCCCGCACATGGGCCTCGAACTCCTGGTATTGCTCGATGCTGGAGCGGGAGGGCGCGGCGATCTGGATGAAGCTGAACCTGCCGATCCAGCCCGGCTCGATCTCCAGCAGCCGCTCGATGGCGCGGAAGCGCTCCAGTATCCCCTTGGTGTAGTCGAGCCGATCCACGCCGACGCCGATCGCCTGGTCCGCCGGCAGGCCGTGCCGCCGACGCACCGCCGCCCGGCAGTCCTCGATGCTGCCGCGGGTCACCTCCGCGGCGGGCGGCCACTCGATGGAGATCGGATAGCGCTTCACCGCCGTCGGTTGGCCGCGGTAGGAAACGGTGAACAGCTCCCGGTCCACCCGCGCCTCCAACTGGCGATCCACCGTGTCGAGGAAATTGTTGCAGTGGAACTGGGTGTGGAAACCCAGGATGCTGCTGCCCAGCAGCCCGTCCACCAGTTCCGCCCGCCAGGGGCAGATGGCGAAGGATTCCGGGTTGGGCCAGGGGATGTGCCAGAAGGTGATGATGGTGGCCTGGGGCAGCAGCTCGCGGATCATGCGCGGCAGCAGCGCGAAGTGATAGTCCTGCACCAGCACGATGGGGTTCTCGGTCTTCGCCTCCTCCTTGACGGCGCGGGCGAACTTGCGGTTGGCCGCCACGTACTGCTGCCAGTCGGAACTGCGGAAGGTCGGGCGCACGTGGGCGATGTGGCACAGGGGCCACAGCCCCTCGTTGGCGAAGCCATAGTAGTAGCCCGCCTCCTCCTCCTTGGTCAGCCAGACGCGCCGCAGCTGGTAGGCCGGATGCTCCGGCGGCACCGCCACCCGGTCGTGGCGGTCGACGATCTCGCGGTCCGCGGAGCCCCCCCCGTGGGCGATCCACACACCGGAGCAGGCGCGCATCACCGGCTCCAGGGCGGTAACCAGGCCGCTGGCCGGCCGCCGCACCTCCACCCCCTTCGCCCCACGCACGTGGATGTAGGGCTCGCGGTTGGACACGACGATGATGTCCTCGCCGCTCAAGTCTTCGCGCAGGATGCGCTTCAAGGCCTCCGGCGACCAGGTGACCTGGCTTTCGTCCCGCGGCCGGTACTCGGCCTCCAGGTCGCGGATGAGGCCGCGCAGGTCGCGCTCGATGGGGCGCAACTCCGGCAGGTTGATCCGCTCGGCCGGGCGCAACAGTCCCTCGCCGCGCAGCAGCGCCCGCATGCCCTGGACCCAGCCGCGCCAGCTCAACTGGGCAATGGCCACCGTGATGAGGGAAATGATGGCGCCCAGGCCGATAAAGAAATAGAAGACATAGCGCTTCGTCTCCTCGGTGCGGCGCTGGATGAAGCTCATGTCGTGCACCAGGATGAGCTGGCCGAGAGCCTGGCCCTCCGCCTCGATCTTCTGCACCGCCACGTGCAGCGGTCCCTGCGCGCTCGGCAACAGGTGGCCCGGGGTCTTCAGGAAGGCGTCGAGTTCCTTGCAGCCCAGTTCCTTCGGGTAGGTCGGGGTGGCCAGCAGCGGCCCCTGGCCCGCGTCGCAGAACCCCACGGCATAGAGGCGCTCATCCCGGGTGATCGAATTGAAGAAGCGCAGCACCTTGGCCTTGGTGCCGGCCTGCACCAGTTCCTGGAGCGGGTCCTGGACGGTGGAGGCGATCAGCGTGGAGCGCATGTCCAGGTCGCGCACGAACCAGCGCACGGTGAG
>CAYZLI010000049.1:18166-22295 GCA_964479195.1 uncultured Rhodocyclaceae bacterium | reverse complement strand
GCCATGTCCTGGGCCGACGGATGGGCGGCGACGCGCTGGTAGTGCCCCGGCTGCGGCAGGTCGACGGCCTCCCACAGCATGTCCTCCGGCAGGGCGAGCACCACGGGGCCCGGGCGCCCGGACACCGCGGTATGGAAAGCCCGGCTGATGAACTCCGGGATGCGGCGCGGGTCGTCGATCTGCGCCACCCATTTGGCGGACTGGCCGAACATGCGGCGATAGTCGATTTCCTGGAAGGCCTCGCGCTCGATCATGTCGCGGCCGACCTGGCCGATGAACAGGATCATGGGCGAGGAGTCCTGGAACGCCGTATGCAGCCCGACGGCGGCATTCGAGGCGCCCGGCCCGCGCGTGACGAAGCACAGGCCGGGCCGGCCCGTGAGCTTGCCGTAGGCGTCGGCCATGTAGGCGGCTCCGCCCTCCTGGCGGCAGACGATCAGGCGGATGGCCTCCCGGGCGTCGTAGAGCGCGTCCAGCACCGGCAGATAGCTCTCGCCGGGTACGCAGAAGGCCATGTCCGCGCCGTGGCTGCGCAGCGCCTCCACCAATAGCTGCGCCGCATTCTTTTCCTGTGCTTGGTGCGTCATCGCAAGAACCCTTTCGTCAGACTTGGCCGGCCGTGGGCGCGGGCGCGGATTGCGCAGCCGGCGCGCGGACGGCCTGCGGCGCCTCGCCCCCGATCGCGCCCCGCTGCCTCAGCTCGCCGAGCCTCGCCGCGTCGTATCCTAGCAGCTCCCCGAGCACTTCATCAGTGTGCTGACCGCACAGCGGCGGGGCGTTGCCGTACTCGATGGCGGTGTCGGAAAAGCGCATCGGATTGGCCACCCCGGGGACGACCCCGGCCACGGGGTGCGCCAACTCGAGGCGCAGCCCGCGGTGCCGGACCTGGGGATGGTCGAACGCCTCGTCGATCCGGTTGATCGGCCCGCAGGGCACCTTCGCTTCCTCCAGCAGCCGGATCCAGGCGGCGCGCTCGCGCCGCAGCGTCGCCGCCTCGATTGACGGGATCAGCGCCTCGCGATGCCGCACCCGCCCCGCGTTGCCGGCGTAGCGCGGGTCCGCGGCGAGGTGCTCCAGTCCGGCCACTCGGCAGAAATCGGCGAACTGGCGGTCGTTGCCCACGGCGAGGATGAAATAGCCGTCCGCGGCGCGGAACGGCTGGTAGGGCACGAGATTGGGATGGCCGTTGCCCATCCGCGTGGGCGGCTTGCCCCCGACGAGATGGTTCAGCGCCTGGTTGGCGAGCATGGCCATCTGGCAGTCCAGCAGCGAGATATCGATGTGCTGTCCGCGCCGCGTCTGCGTCCAGTGGTAGATGGCCGCCAGGACCGCGCTGGTGGCGTACATGCCGGCGATCAGGTCCACCACGGCCACGCCGACCTTGGTCGGCGGCCCGGCCGGGTCGCCGGTGATGTCCATGAGCCCGCCCATCCCTTGGAGCATCACATCGTAGCCGGGCCGCTGCGCGTAGGGACCGTCCTGCCCGAAGCCCGTGATCGAGCAGTAGACCAGCTCGGGATTGACGGCCTTCAGTCTCGCATAGTCGAGGCCGTACTTCTTGAGGCCCCCGACCTTGAAGTTCTCGATGAGGACATTGGACTTCACCGCGATCTGACGCACGATGGCGCGCCCTTCCTCCGTCTGCAGATTCACCGCCACGGACTTCTTGCCGCGGTTGGCCGAGAGGAAGTAGGCCGATTCCCGCGTGTCCCGGCCCGCCGCGTCCTTGACGAACGGCGGCCCCCAGCCGCGCGTGTCGTCGCCGTCCAGCGCTTCGATTTTGATCACCTCGGCGCCGAGATCGGCCAGGTTCTGGCCGACCCACGGGCCCGCCAGCACGCGGCTCAGATCCAGCACCATCACGCCCTGCAACGGCCCGGCCACGGCTCAAGCTCCGAAGGCGGCGATGCCGGTCTGCGCCCGGCCGAGGATCAGGGCATGGATGTCGTGCGTGCCCTCGTAGGTGTTCACGGCCTCCAGGTTCATCACGTGGCGGATGACGTGGAACTCGTCGGAAATGCCGTTGCCGCCGTGCATGTCGCGGGCGAGGCGGGCGATGTCCAGCGCCTTGCCGCAGTTGTTCCGCTTCAGCAGCGAGACGGCTTCCGGGGTCGCCCGCCCCTCGTCCATCAGCCGGCCGAGGCGCAGGCAGGCGTGCAGCCCGAGGGTGATCTCGGTCTGCATGTTGGCCAGCTTCAACTGGATCAACTGGTTCGCCGCCAGCGGGCGGCCGAACTGCTTGCGCTCCAGGGTGTAGGTGCGCGCCGCATGCCAGCAGAATTCGGCGGCGCCCAGCGCCCCCCAGGCGATGCCGTAGCGCGCCTTGTTCAGGCAGCCGAAGGGACCCTTCAGCCCCTTGACGTTGGGCAGCAGGTGATCCTCGGGCACGAACACGTCGTCCATGACGATCTCCCCGGTGGCCGAGGCGCGCAGGCTGAACTTGCCCTGGATCTTCGGCGCGGACAGTCCCGTCATGCCCTTCTCCAGGATGAAGCCGCGGATCTCCCCCGCCTCGTCCTTGGCCCAGACGACGAACACGTCGGCGATGGGCGAATTGGTGATCCACATCTTGGTGCCGCGCAGCCGCCAGCCGCCGTCGACCTTCGCGGCGCGGCTCGCCATCCCGCCCGGGTCCGAGCCGTGGTTGGGTTCGGTCAGGCCGAAACAGCCGACCCACTCGCCGCTGGCGAGCTTCGGCAGGTACTTCTGCCGCTGCGCTTCGGTGCCATAGGCATGGATGGGATGCATGACGAGGCTGGACTGGACGCTCATGGCCGAGCGGTAGCCGGAATCGACCCGCTCCACTTCCCGGGCGATGAGGCCGTAGCAGACGTGGCTCACGCCGGGGCAGCCGTAGCCGTCGATGGTGGCGCCCAGCAGCCCGAGCGCGCCCATCTCGTTCATGATCTCCCGATGGAAGAGCTCATGGCGATTGGCCTCGCCGACGCGGGGCAGCAGCCGCTCCTGGCAGTAGGCGCGGGCCGTGTCCATGATCATGCGCTCGTCTTCGGAGAACAGGCCGCCGATATCCAGCGGGTCGTCCCAGGCAAATTGCGTCTTCATGGGCTTCGTCGATCCTGAGGAATGGTTGGTCGGTTGCGGCGCAGACACGTGTCGCGTCGCCGTCGAGGCGGATGTTAGGTCGTCACCGCAAGGCGATCAAACGATATATACTCATACGCTGATGAGTAATGCTCATGCGCTGACCCCAACGCCAACCCCATGCGCCGCCATCTGCCCTCCCTGTCCGCCCTGCAATGCTTCGAAGCCTCGGCCCAGCACCTGAGTTTCACCCGCGCGGCCAAGGAGCTGCACATCACGCAAAGCGCCGTCAGCCGGCAGATCCGGGCGCTGGAGGACCAGCTCGGCATCCAGTTGTTCGAGCGGAAGAGCCAGGGCCTGCGCCTGTCGACCGATGGCGCCTCCTACCTGCCGGCGATACGCGCGGCGCTGGACCGCATGGAGGCGGCCACCCTGCAACTGTTGGCGAACCAGGGCACGGTGGGCGTGCTCAACATCGCCGTTCTGCCCACGCTGGGCACCCGCTGGCTGATCCCGCGCCTGCCTTCCTTCCGCGCCAAGGCGCCCGACATCACGGTGAACATTCTCACCAAGCTCAGCGTCTTCGACCTCGATGCCGAGAACATCGATGTCGCCATCTCCTACGGCGAGGACCCCTGGCCCAATGCCGTGATGTACCCGCTGATGGGCGAGGTGATCGCCCCGGTCTGCAGCCCCGAGCTGCTGAAAAGCGCCTCCCCCCTGAAGAGCCCCACCGATCTGAGGAGCCAGACCCTGCTGCAACTGGCCACCCGCCCCGGCGCCTGGAAGGCCTGGTTCGACGGCATCGGCCTCACGGGCGCGAGCACCTTCCGCGGCCCCACTTTCGAGCACTTCAGCATGGTCGTGCAGGCGGCCATCGCCGGGCTGGGAGTCGCAGTGGTGCCCCTGTTCCTCGTCGCCGATGAGCTTGCCGGCGGCAAGCTGGTCATGCCCTTCGACCGGCCGGTGCGCAGCCCGCACCGTTATTACATGGTCTGTCCCGAGGGCAGGCAGGACGCCTATCGCATCAAGCAGTTCCGCTCCTGGCTGGCCGCCCAGGCCGAGCAGTTCGAGCGCGCCGGGCGCT
>CAYZLI010000049.1:0-18066 GCA_964479195.1 uncultured Rhodocyclaceae bacterium | reverse complement strand
CAGTTCCGCTCCTGGCTGGCCGCCCAGGCCGAGCAGTTCGAGCGCGCCGGGCGCTAGCCACCAACCACGCATTCGCCCCGAGCATGCTTGACATCGCGGATGCCGCTCAGTACGCTTATCGTCAGTATGCTGTCTAGTTGCCGGCAAAATACAGGAGGATTGGACATGAGAAACTACCTGCATATCGACCTCGCCCGTCGCTCCGTCGAAACCGTCGCGCTGCACGGGGAGGAGATCGCCAGGGCCGGGCGCCACCTGATCGCCAGGACCCTGCTCGATTGCGGCGCCGCCCGGGTCGAGCCGCTCTCCCCGGAGAACCCCCTGATCTTTTCCGCCGGCCCCTTCGCCGGCACCAATTTCTCCAACGCCAACCGCCTCAGCGTCGGCTGCAAGAGCCCCCTGACCGGCGGTATCAAGGAATCCAACGCCGGCGGCACCTTCGCCGTCGCCCTCGGCCACCTGTCCCTGGCCGGGCTCACCCTGCATGGCGCTGCCGAGGAGTGGGTCGTCATCCGCATCGCCAAGGGCGGCGCCGTCGCGTTCGACACCGCCGCGCCCTACATGGGCAAGGGCAACTTCGAGACCGCGGCGCTCCTGCACGAGGCTTACGGCAAGAAGGTGAGCATTGCCCTGTGCGGCCCCGTCGGAGAATATCAGGGCCTGCTGGCCGGCATCGCTTTCAGCGACCGCGAATCCCGCCCCGCCCGCCTCGCCGCCCGGGGCGGCGTCGGCGCCGTGATGGGGGCCAAGAAGGTCAAGGCGATCGTCGTGGACCTGGACAAGATGCCGCCGCTGCACGACCGCAAGAAGGTGATCGGCGCGGTGCGCGATTACGCCGCGAAGCTCGAGGAGCAGTCCGGGGTCCAGAACCTGCGCAAGAACGGCACGGCCTATGTAGCGGACTTCACCAACTACATCGGCGGCATGCCGGTGCGCAACTTCAGCGCCGGGCGCCTCGTCGACCCGGCGGTCGAGCCCCTCAAGGTCGGCGGCGACTTCATCCGCGAGCGCAACCTGGCGCGCGGCGGCGATCCCTCGCACGAGTGCATGCCCGGCTGCGTCATCCAGTGCAGCAACGTCTATCACGATGCCGAAGGCAAGGAACTGGTCTCCCCCCTGGAGTACGAGACCCTCGGCCTGCTCGGCACCAACTGCGGCCTGACCGACCCGGACGACGTCGCCCGACTGAACGCCGGCGCCAACGACCTAGGCATCGACACCATCGAGCTGGGTGCCGTCCTGGGCATCCTCATGGACGCCGGGCAGGCCGCCTACGGCGACGTCGAATTCATGGCCGCGGCCCTGCGCGACATCGGGCTGGGCACGGAACGGGGCCGCCTCCTCGCCCAGGGCGCCGCCCGGGTCGGCGCGCACTACGGCATCGCCCGCGTGCCGGTGATCAAGAAGCAGGCGATCAGCGCCTATGACCCGCGGGTGATCGAGGTCACCGGCATCTCCATGATGACCACGGCCCAGGGCGCCGACCACACGGCCGGCAACGTGCCGGCGATGAACTGCGAGGGCAAGAGCATCGCGGAGCTGGTGGCCGCCAGCCTGGCCTCGCAGATCAACAGCGCCGTGGCCGACTCGCTCGGCCTGTGCGTGTTCGGCCGCTCGGTGACGGACGCCAACCTCGAGTTGATCGCCAACGCCATCAACGACTGCCACGGCAGCCGGATCGAGCCCTCGTTCCTGCGGGATATCGGCCGCGACACGCTGCTCATGGAGCGCGCCTTCAACCAGGCCGCCGGGTTTACCGAAAACGACGACGAGCTGCCGCCCTTCTTCCACGAAGAGCCCCTGCCGCCGACCGGCAAGGTGGCTCGCCTGTTCGCCGCGGAAGTGAATGCCTGTCTGCGCGAACTACTGGAGCTGGAGACGGAGCAGCGCGCGGTCAACGCCGGCTGAAGCGTCCGAATATTCCCCGGATGCGCTGCCAGAGCCACTTCCAGAACAGCGCGACCGCATCGAGCTGCGCCGGCGCCGTCTCCGCCGCTCCCGCCGCGCCGGCCAGCCGCGCATCGAGGTTGCGCGCGAAGTCGGCAATCAGCCGGCCGGCGAACTCCTTGACCAGCCCGGAGCGGGAAAACTGCGCGAGGGGCCCCTGCAGGCTGTAGTCGAGGGTGATCGCGACGCGGGTCTGCCGCCCGTCCGCCTCGGCGACGAGCCGGTAAGCAATGTCGCCCTTCGCCTTCGATCCGCTCACGCTGTCGCTCCCCGCGCCGCGGATCAGGCCCCGCATCGCGGCCGCGTCGCGCTCCAGCGCCGCGGCGCCGTCGAAGGCCATGCGCATCGGGCCGAACTTGATGTGGATGCGGCCCTGGACCGACCCGGCATCGTGGGCGGTCAACTCGGCGCCCGGCAGGCACGCGGCCACCGCCGGCATGTCGGCGAACACCTCCCACACCCGCTGCGGTGCATGGGCGACGACGAAGCTCTCCTCGATGCGCGTGCCGCCCGCCGGCGCGCTCGTGGCCGTGCGCTGGGGCGCGGCGCAGGCCGCCGCCGGGGCGAAGGGCGCCAACGGTGCCAACGGTACCGTGGGCGCCGCGGCTGCGACCGCCGCCGGCTCGCCGCGGCCGGCTGCGTCTGCCACGCTTTTCACGGCGTTGACGATGCCGACGAAACCGGTGCAGCGGCAGAGGTTCCCCGAGAGTTCCACGCGGATGCGCTGTTCGTCGGCACCGGGCAGGCGCTGCACGATGTCGCGCGCCGTGATCAGCATTCCGGGCGTGCAAAAGCCGCACTGCAGGGCGTGCTCCTTCGAGAACGCCTCCCGCAGGCCGTTCATGAGCGCGTCGTCGTCGAAGCCCTCGATGGTGCGCACCTCCCGCCCGTCGCAGGCCACCGCGTAGGTGATGCAGGCGCGCGCCGGGACGCCGTCGATCAGCACGGTACAGGCGCCGCACACGCCGTGCTCGCAGCCCAGATGGGTGCCGGTGAGGCGGCGCTGCTCGCGCAGGAAGTCGGCCAGATGGGTGCGCGGCTCCACCTGGGCGCTGATTTCCTCGCCGTTGATGGTCAGGGTGATCGGGATCATGACTGGAATACCTGTCGGATGGCGCGCGCCGCGGCTGTGGCGTGCAGGCGCCGCTCCACGGGATCGAGCTCCGGCGCGGTGGCGGCCAGCGCCGCGGCGACGGCCTCGGGTGCGAGTGCGGCCTCGCCGTGCTGCGCCAGCGCGCCGGCCAGCGCGGCGAGGGGACGCGGCGCACCGCTCAACGCGCCGACGTACAGCCGCGCCACACGGCGCTGCGGGTCGAGGACGATGGCGGCGCTGGCCTCGGGGAACTCGCCGGTCTTGCGGCAGAACTTGTAATAGCCCCAGCGGGCGGCGGGCGAGAGTTTCGGCACCTGCACTGCGGCGATCAACTCATCCTCGGCGAGCGCGGTGCTGAACGCCGAGGACATGAAGGCGTCCGCCGCCAGCGTGCGCCGGCCCCGCGGCCCGACGATTTCCAGCGTGGCGCCGAGCGCCGTCAGGGCCAGGGGCCAGTCGGCGGCCGGGTCGGCATGCGCCAGGCTGCCACCCACCGTACCGCGGTTGCGCACCGAGCGGTAGGCGATCCCGCCGGCCACCGCGGCGAGCATCGCCGCCCCGGACAGCGCGCCGCGCGCATCCTCCAGCGCGGCGTGGGTGACGGCGGCGCCGATGCGCCACTGGCTTCCGTCCGACTCGATGGCGCGCAGTTCCTCGAGGCGCGAGATGTCCACCAGCAGGCGCGGCCGCGCCAAGCGGAGATTGAGCATGGGGCCGAGGGACTGGCCGCCGGCCAGCGGCTTGGCCTCGCCAGCGCCCGATTGCAGCGCCTGCACCGCCTCGGCGAGGTCGCGCGGGCGGACGTAGTCGAATTGGGCGGCCTTCATGGCCATGCCTCCCGCTGGGCCGCCCCGAGGAAGGCATGCGCCCCCTCGGGGGGCAGCGAACGAATGTGAGCGTGGGGGTTCATATTTCTTCCTGGGCGCGGGCGGCCCGTTCCACCGCTTCGAGCAGGCGGCGCGGAGTGAGCGGCGTTTCGCTCACCTCGGCGCCGATGCCCTTGAGCGCATCGTTCACCGCGTTGAAGAGGACCGCCGGCGGGGCGATCGCACCGCCCTCGCCCATGCCCTTGATGCCGAAGCGGGTGTAGGGTGATGGCGTCTCCATGTGGTGGATGCGGATCGCCGGCACCTCGGTGGGACCCGGCAGCATGTAGTCGGCGAGGGTGGAGGCCAGCGGCTGGCCGTTGCCGTCGTAGCGGATTTCCTCATACAGGGCGGTGCCGATGCCCTGGGCGACACCACCGTAGGTCTGGCCTTCCACCACCATGGGATTCACCAGGGTGCCGCAGTCCTCCACGATGGCGTAATCGAGGATTTCCACCTGCCCCGTTTCCAGGTCGACGGCCACCACCGCGGCGTGGGAAGCGTAGCTGAACACCCCGGTGTCCACCTTCGGCCGGAAGCCGGCCGTGGCCTCGAGCCCCCCCAGATCCACGTCGGCGGGCAGGAGATCGGGGCGGATGTACCAGGCGTGGGCGACGTCGCGCACGCTCACCGAACCTTGCGGACCGATCACGCGGCCGCGCTCGAAGCGCGCTTCCTCCGGCCTGCAGCCGAGCAGTTGCGCGCCGATCCGCACATAGCGGGGGATCAGCGCCTCGCAGGCACTGGCCACGGCGCCCCCGGCCATGACCATGCCGCGCGAGGCGTAGGTGCCGGTCGAGTAAGGCGTCGCGCCGGTATCGCCGTGGATCACCTGGATGCGGTCGATCTCGATGCCCAGCACCTCGTGGGCCACCTGCGCGAGCGTGGTCTCCATGCCCTGCCCGTGCGAATGCACGCCGACGCGCACCTCGAGTCCGCCGTCCGGCGTGGTGCGCACCGCGGCCTGATCATAGCCCGGCACCAGGGGCAGCCCCCAGGCCGCGAACACGCCGGTGCCGTGGGCGGACTGCTCGCAATAGGTGGCAAAGCCCAGACCGATCAGCCGTCCGTCCGGTTCGGGCCGCGTCTGGCGCTCGCGCACGGCCGCGAAGCCGATCTCCTCGCGCACGAGGGCGAGACTCTTCGGGTAGTCGCCGCTGTCGAAATGCTTGCGGGCGACGTTGTCGTAGGGCATCGCCGCGGCGGTGACGAGGTTCTCGTAGCGCACCTCCCAGGGCTCGCGTCCCACCGTGCGGGCGATGGCGTCCATCATCAGTTCCATGGCGAAGCACACGCCGGTGCGGGCCACCCCGCGGTAGGGCAGGAAGCCCGGCTTGTTGGTGGCGACGCAATGGGTGCGGCAGCGATAGCCGCGGAAGTCGTACGGTCCGGGCAGGTTGCCCGTGGCCTGGCCCGGCTCCAGGCCGATGGTGAACGGCCAGTTGGAATAGGCGCCGCCGTCCACGGTGATCTCCGCGTCGAGGGCGAGGAGCCGGCCGCGCTCATCGGCGTAGGCCGTGAGGCGGTAATGGTGCTGGCGCGTGTTGGCACCGGCGACCAGGTGCTCGCGCCTGTCCTCGATGTAGCGGAAGGGCTTGCGATAGGTCAGGGCGAGCCAGGCCACGCACACCTCTTCCGGCTGCAGCACGCACTTGTACCCGAAGGCCCCGCCCACGTCCGGGGCGATCACCCGCAGCTTGCTCTCGTCCAGGCCGAGGCATTGGGCGAGCCCGACGCGGATCATGTGCGGCACCTGGGTCGAGGAATACACCACGAGCTGGTCGGCGCGGTGGTCCCAGTAGGCAAGCACCGCCTTGCCTTCCATCGGCACCATCGCCTGGCGCGACAGGGACACTTCGCGCGTGACGACGACCGGCGCCCCCTTGGCGTGCGCTTCGAAGTCCTTGTCCAGGTTCAGGGTGAGGAACAGGTTGTCGTCCCACTCCTCATGCACGCGCAATTCGCAATCGGCGCGCGCCCGGTGGGCATCGGTGAGCGCCGGCAGGTCGTCGATGTCGAGCGTGATGCGCTCGGCCAGGTCCTCGGCCTGCGCCCGCGAGGGCGCCACGCACATCGCCACCGGCTCGCCGACGAAGCGCACCTTGCCGAAGGCCAGCGGATGATGTTCGGAGATTTTGTAGCCGGGCAGCGTGGACGTGGCGACGATGGGCTTGACGCCGGTGAGGTCCTGGCGCACGAAGACCGCCTGCTCCATCCCCTGCGGCTTGACCAGGCCGCGAATATAGCCGTGGGCGACCGGGCTGCGCAGGAACGCCACTTCCCGCTGCCCGGGCAGAACCATGTCCGAGACGAAATTCCCCCGACCGTGCAGGTGGCGCGCGTCCTCCTTGCGGCGGACCCGCGCGCCGATGCCCTGGCCGTCGGCGCCCCGTTCCCCGTTATCCATGAACAGTCCTCAGAGCTCCTAACAAAATGACCGCTCACCCTTCGACAAGCTCAGGGCGAACGGTCTCAGCCGTTCGTGGTGAGCTTGTCGAACCATGAACGGCCGTCGCAGCAAGGGCTTCAGGCGTATTGGAAGCCAAGCAAGCGCGTGCGCATGAACTCGTACTCGGCGATCTTGGTATAGGGCATCACGCTGGTACGGAACTTCATGATGCTCTCGAAGATCTGCTTGCTCTCCGCGTCCTTGGCCGCCTCCGCCCGCAGGACCTTGCCGGCCAGCTCGCCCAGGCTCTTCAGCGTCTCGTCGTTGAAGATGCGGACCTGCACCTTATGGACGTTGACCAGTTCGTTGAAGGCCTGCGCGTTCTTGGCAACGAACTCCGCCAGCACGCGCGAGTTGGCGTACTCGTTGCCGATGCGCACGATCTCCCGCTGCTCCGGCGTGAGGCCTTCCCAGGCCTTCATGTTGATGAAGCAGTCCAGTGCGCCGCAGGGCTCCTGCCAGCCGGGCCAGTAGTAGTACTTGGCCACCTTGTGCAGGCCGAAGGCCATGTCGTTATACGGGCCGACGAAGTCCGCCCCGTCGATCGCCCCGCTCTGCAGCGCCTGGGGCACTTCGCCCAGCGGAATCTGCACGGGCGTCGCGCCCGCCGCCTGGAGCACCTTGGCGCCGAGGCCGCCGGCGCGGATCTTCCGGCCCTTGAAATCGGCGAAGGAATTGACCTCCTTGTTGTACCAGCCGGCCGCCTGCACCGAGGTGTTTCCGCTGGGGAAAAACTTCACGCCGAGCTTGCCATAGAGCTTGTCGGCGAGCTCCTGGCCGCCGCCGTACTCGAACCAGGCGTTCTGCTCCTGCGAAGTGATGCCGAAGGGGATCGGCGACAGGAAGTTGATGGCCGGCACCTGGCCCACCCAGTAGGCGGGATAGCCGTGGCCCATCTGCAGCGTGCCGTTCGCCACGGCGTCCATGACCTGCATCGGCGGGACGATCTCGCCGGCGGCGTAGACCTTGATGCTCAGCGCGCCTCCGGTCGCCTTGGCGACGAAGTCGGCCAGGACGGCGGAGCCGGTCGCCAAGGCCGGCGAGTTCTTCGGCCATGTGGTCTGCAGCCTCAGCTCCTTGCGGCTCTGGGAGAACGCGGGTGCGGCACCCGCGCCCAGTATCGCGGCCAGACCACCGGTGCCTGCGGCTTTGAGAATCTTCCTACGATCCATGTTTCCTCCTCCTGTTGATGGTTATAGAACGGCTTTAGGCAGCCACGTGGCCAACGACGGAAAGGACCACACGACTGCGACTGCAAGAAGCTGGAGCAGCACGAACGGCATGACGCCGCGATAGATGGTGCCGATGGGCAAATCCTTGACGACGCCCTGGAGATAGAAGATCGCGAAACCGAAGGGTGGCGTGAGATAGCTCGTCTGCAGGACGATGCCCATCATGACCCCGAGCCAGATGGGGTCGACGCCCATCTTGAGCAGTACCGGCGCGAAGATCGGAACGACGATGAAGATGATTTCGAACGTGTCGATGAAGAAGCCGAGCACGAACATGAACAGCAGCGTGACGAAGACGGCGCCGTCCGCGCCCCCGGGGATGGCCTGCAGCACGTCCTCGGCCACCTTCTCACCCCCCAGCCCGCGGAACACGAGCGAGAAGATCGTCGCGCCGAACAGGATGACGTAAATCATCGTGCTCAGGCTCAAGGTGCTCTGGCACACACCGGCCAGCATGGCGCGGGACAATTGGCGGCGTACGGCCGCGAGAATCACCGCGCCGACCGCGCCGACCGCTGCCGATTCGGTCGCGGTTGCGACACCGCCCAGAATCGAACCGAGCACGGCGACGATGAGCAGGAGGGGCGGCAGCATCGTTCCAAGAATTCGCCGCTTCAGCGTGCGGCGCTCCTCGTCCGACATGGCGATCGGCGGGCAGCTTGCCGGCCGGACCAGGGCGATGAACACGATCCAGGCGATGAATAGGCCGACCATCACCAGGCCGGGGACGATGGCCGCGGCGAACAGGTCGGTGACGGTGACCGGCGCGGCACTGAAGTTGCCCAGCGCCAGGTTGGCCGTGGTGTTCGCATTCTGCAGCAGCGTGCCGACGAGAATCAGCACCGTGGAGGGCGGAATGAGCTGCGCCAGCGTTCCCGAGGCGGTTATGATTCCGCTGGCGAGGCGTGGATCGTAGTTGGCGCGCATCATGGCCGGATAGCTGATGAGCCCCATGGCCACCACGGTCGCCCCGACGATGCCGGTGGAGGCGGCCAGCAGCGCGCCGACGACGACGACGGAAATGCCCAGTCCGCCGCGCAGCTTGCCGAAAGTCTGGCCCATCGTCACCAGCAGTTCCTCGGCGATGCGCGAGCGTTCCAGGACCACCCCCATGAAGACGAACAGCGGCACCGAAACGAGGGTGTCGCTCACCATGGCATCGACGATCCGCCCCATGATCGCAGCCATCAGCGGCCAGTCGAACACCTCCAGCATGACGCCGGCGGCGGCGAAGAGGATCGAGACGCCGCCGATGGAAAACGACACGGGGAAGCCGGCCATGAGCACGGCGAATACGCCGGCGAACATGACCAGGGCAAGCAGTTCGCCCAATGAGACCGCGATCATCGCGCGCCGGCTCCCCGGGCACCGTCCGCGCCGTCCGAGTCGTCCCGCCCCAGCAGCGTCAGCACGCACCGGCCGGCCAGGGCGATCCCCTGCAACGACACCAGCACGCAGAAGACCAGTACGCAGGTCTTGACGACGAACAGGAAGCCGAGACCGTCGGCGGTGGCAGAGGCCTCGCGCATACGCCAGGAACGCTCGACGATGGGCAGTGACAGGTAGAAGATCGTGCCCATCATCGGCAGCAACAGCGTCCACACGCCGATCAGGTCGACCCAGGCCCTGTTTCGCCGGCTCATGCTCTTGTAGAAGAGATCGACCCGCACGTGGCCGCCCTCGCGCAGGACGTAGGCGGCGGCCAGCATGACCACCGCGCCGTTCAGCCAGGTGTAGATCTCCGAAAACCAGGGATAGCCCGTTCCCGCAACGTAGCGCAGCAAGACGACGGCAAACGCCAGCAGCACGACCGGCAGGAGCAGCCAGGAGACGGCCCGGCCGATCAGGCCGTTCAGCCCATCGACCGTTCTTACCAGCCAGATCAGAGGTTTCAAGTCAGACTCCTTCCCTGTTCGAGACGATCTCGGCCGCGCGCCGCGTCGGCGGCACGAGCTCACGGCAGGGCTCCATTGACCCGGCCAAGACGAATGCGGGGGGGTGCTGCCCTTTGCCCGTACCGATACTTATAATTAGTATTAATCAGTATGCGTTGTATTTTTCGTCAGTATGCAGTGTTTTTTTCTGGGGAGTCAACCGTATTCTTTTGCAGACGTGCGAAGCGATCTCAGATGATCAACGCCGGCGCCATCTTCGCCGGCAGCTGGCAACCCTTGCGGGCGCGGTGCAGGCGGTATTTCTCCAGGTCGGCGCCGGAGAGCTTGCAGGGGACCGTGCCGCCGCGCTTGCCCACGCCCTCCACCAGCAGCGGCTCGCCGGCATTCTTCAAGGCGACGGCGACGAGCGCTTCATCCTTGTCCAGTCCCATGACGATGACGCCGCGCCCCTTGGCCATGGCCTTCATCTCGGCGGCGGCGAAGAGCAGCAGGCGCCCTTCCGCCGACACGGCGGCGACGGTGTCGCCCGCGGCCTTGGCCGGCGCCAGCACCCGCTCGCCCTTTTCCAGCGTCATGAAGGCCTTGCCCGCGCGCGGGCGGGAGACCAGGTCGGCCACCGTGGCGATGAAGCCGTAGCCGGCGGAGTTGGCGAACAGGTAGCGGGCCTCGGGCGGCTCCGAGATGGCGGCGGCCACCTTGGCCCCGTCCTGGAGCTCGATCATGGTGGCGATGGGCACGCCGTCGCCGCGCCCGCCCGGGATGTCCGCCACGCGCACGGAGTAGGCGCGGCCGTTGCTGTCCACAATGACGAGGGGCCAGGTGGTGCGGGTCTCGGCCACCAGGAAGGGAAAGTCGCCCGCCTTGTAGGTGATCGCCGTGCGGTCGATGCCATGGCCGTCGCGCCGGCGCGCCCAGCCGTTGCGGGACAGGATGACCGTCACCGGCTCGTCGGGCACGGCCACCTCGGCCGCGGCCGTCTGCTCGGCGGGCTCCATCAGGGTGCGGCGCCCGTCGCCGTACTGCTTGGCGTCCTGCTCGATCTCCTTCAGGATGCACTTGGTCATCTCGCGCCGGTCATCCAGCAGCAGGCGCAGCCGGCTACTCTCCTCCTTGAGGTCCGCGAGCTCCTTCTCGATCTTGATGCCTTCCAGCTTGGCCAGCTGGCGCAGGCGGATCTCCAGGATGTCCTCGGCCTGGATCTCCGTGAGCTTGAACTTCGCCATCAGCTCGGCCTTGGGCTCGTCGGCGGCGCGGATCACCCTGATCACCTTCTCGATGTTGAGGAAGGCGATCAGGCGCCCGTCGAGGATGTGGATGCGCCGCTCCACCTCGGCGAGCCGATGCCGGGTACGGCGCTCCACGGTACTGAAGCGGAACTGCACCCACTCGCCGAGGATCTGCTTGAGGTTCTTCTGCTGCGGACGGCCGTCGAGCCCAAGCATGGTGAGGTTCAGGGGCACGGAGGCTTCGAGGCTCGTGTTGGCCAGCAGCACGGCCATGAACTCCTCGGGGTTCTGGTTCTTCGACTTGGGCTCGAAGACGAGGCGCACGGGCTCCTTCTCGCTGGATTCGTCGCGCAGGGTGTCCAGCACGGAGAGCATGAGCTGCTTGAGGTTCTTCTGCTCCTGGCTCAGGTCCTTCTTGCCGGCCTTGGGCTGGGGATTGGTGCCGGCCTCGATCTCCGCGCCGATCTGGGCCGCCGAAACGCCGTGGGGCAGCTCATACACCACGACGCGCCACTGGCCGCGGGCCAGGTCCTCCAGCTTCCAGCGGGCGCGCATCTTGAGGCTGCCGCGGCCCGTGGCGTAGGCCTCCTCGATGTCCTTCGGCTGGGAGATCACCTGGCCGCCGCCGGGGAAGTCCGGCCCCTGGATGTGCGGCAAGAGGTCGGCCACGCCCGCGTCCGGCTTCTTGATGAGATGGACGGCGGCCTGGGCGACTTCCCGCAGGTTGTGGGGCGGGATCTCCGTGGCCATGCCCACGGCGATGCCGGAGGCGCCGTTGAGCAGCACCATGGGCAGGCGCGCCGGCAGCAGGACCGGCTCCTGGAAAGAGCCGTCGTAATTGGGCACGAAGTCCACCGTGCCGCGGTCGATCTCGCCGAGCAGCAGCTCGGCGATGGGCGTGAGCCGCACTTCCGTGTAGCGCATGGCCGCCGCCCCGTCCCCGTCGCGGGAGCCGAAGTTCCCCTGCCCGTCCACCAGCGGGTAGCGCAGGGAGAAATCCTGGGCCACGCGCACCATGGCGTCATAGACGCTGGCATCGCCGTGGGGATGCAGCTTGCCGATGACATCGCCCACCACGCGCGCACTTTTCACGTGCTTGGTGCCGGTGCGCAGGCCGAGGGCATGCATCGAGTACAGGATGCGCCGCTGCACCGGCTTCTGGCCGTCCTCCACCTGGGCCAGGGCGCGCCCGCGCACGACGCTCATGGCGTAGGAGAGATAAGCGCGCTCGGCGTAGAGATCGAGGGGCAGGTGGTCCTCGGGCAGCGCCGGCGGGGCGCCGGGCGGCGCGGGCGGCGGCTGGTCGCCGCCGTGCTGGAGCGACTGACTTTGCACTTCGTCAAACAGATCGGGAGTCTCGTTGTTCATAATTTGTCGTTCCCCCTCTCCCCCGCTGGGGGAGAGGGCTGGGGTGAGGGGGAAAGCGCATCGAGTATCGACGCCAATACATCCCCCGTTTGCTTCAGCACGTCATCGTTCCAGAAACGCAGCACGCGGAATCCCTGCTCTTCCAGATAGGCGCTTCGTCGACTGTCGTAGCGCGCCTGCTCCACGTGCTGGCCACCATCGAGCTCAACGATCAGCCCGCTCTCCACGCACACCAAGTCCACAATGTAGGGCCCGACGGGGTGCTGGCGGCGGAACTTGAAGCCGCCCAGGCGCCGATCGCGCAGGAAGTACCAAAGGCGCTTTTCGGCGTCCGTCTGTTCCTTGCGCAGGGTGCGGGCATGAGTCGTCTTGACTGCCCCCTCACCCCGGCCCTCTCCCCCGGTGGGCCGGGGGAGAGGGGGAACATCATCGCCCTGCTCCCTCTCCCCCACCGGGGGAGAGGGCTGGGGTGAGGGGGAAACAGCATCCTCTGCCATCAAACATCCGCCTCCACCTGGTTGCCCTTTTCTTCCATCCAGGCGCGCCGGCCGGCGGCTTCGCCCTTGGCCATGAGCAGGGTAAACATGCGGCCGGTATCCTCCTCGGCGCCTTCGCGCAGGCGCACGGGCAGCACACGCCGCGTGGCGGGATCCATGGTGGTCTCGCGCAACTGCTCCGGGTTCATCTCCCCGAGGCCCTTGAAGCGGCCCACTTCGATGGCATCGGGATTCCCCCCTTCCTTCCCGATGCGGTCGCGGATCGCCTCCAGCTCGCCGTCGTCCAGGGCGTAGAGGCGCTTGGCGGGCCGCTTCTTGCCTTGGGCCGGCACGTCGATGCGATAAAGGGGCGGCATGGCGATGTAGACGTGGCCGCGCTCGATCAGCTTGGGGAAGTGCCGGTAGAAGAGGGTGAGGAGCAGGGTCTGGATGTGGGCGCCGTCCACGTCCGCATCCGACATGATGATGGCCTTGCCGTAGCGCAGCCCCTCCAGCACGGCATCCGGCGCGTCCGGCGCGTGCGGGTCGACACCCAGGGCCACGGCGATGTCGTGGATCTCCGCGTTGGCGAAAAGCCGCCCCGCCTCGATCTCGAAGGAGTTCTGCACCTTGCCGCGCAGGGGCAGGATGGCCTGCGTTTCCTTGGAGCGGGCCGCCTTGGCGCTGCCGCCGGCCGAATCCCCTTCCACCAGGAACACCTCGTTCTCGGCGATGTCCTCCGATTCGCAGTCCGTGAGCTTGCCCGGCAGCACCGCGACGCCGGACTGCTTCTTCTTCTCCACCTTCTTGGCGGTCTTCAGCCGCGCCTCGGCCTGCCTGATGGACAGGGCGGCGATGGCGCGGCCGGCCTCCACGTGGTTGTTGAGCCAGATATCCAGGGGATCCCGCACCATGCCGGAGACGAGCTTCACCGCCTCGCGGGAGTTGAGCTTCTCCTTGACCTGGCCCTGGAACTGGGGATCGAGGAGCCGCGCCGACAGGATGAAGCTCATGCGCCCGCACACGTCCTCCTGCTGCAGCTTCACGCCGCGGGGCAGCAGGGCATGGTGGTCGATGAAGGATTTCACCGCCTCGAACACCCCGGCGCGCAGCCCCGCTTCATGGGTGCCGCCGTTGGCCGTGGGGATGAGGTTCACGTAGGACTCGGTCGCCACGGGATCACTGAACCAGCCCAGGGCCCAGGCCGCGCCCTCCCCTTCCGCAAAGGCTTCGTCGTCGCCCGCCGCGTACTTCTCGCCGGTGAACACCGGGGCCACGGCCTCCACGCCCGCCGCCGCCTCCTCCAGATAGCCGCGCAACCCCTGGGCGTAGCGCCAGGACTTGGTCTGCGCCGTGCCGTCCGGCTGCTCGATCTCCAGGCTGACGTTGAGGCCCGGCAACAGCACCGCCTTGGAGCGCAGCAGGCGCTCCAGTTCGGCCACGGCGATCTTCGGCGCATCGAAATACTTCGGGTCGGGCCAGACCCGCACGCGGGTGCCGGACTGCCGGCCGCATTCGCCCCCGTCCGTGATGGCGGAGACCTTCTCCCCGCCCCCGGAAAACTCGACGAGATGGACCCGGCCGTCGCGCCGCACTTCCACCGCCACGCGCTGCGACAGCGCGTTGGTCACGGCCACGCCGACCCCGTGCAGGCCGCCGGAGAAGGCATAGGCGGCGTTGCCCGCCTTCTTGTCGAACTTGCCCCCGGCATGCAGGCGGGTGAAGGCCAGGATGACCACGGGCACGCCCTCCTCCGGGTGCAGGCCGACGGGGATGCCGCGACCGTCGTCGGTGACCGCGACGGAGCCATCCGCATGCAGCCGCACCAGGATGTTCCTGGCGAAGCCGGCCAGCGCCTCGTCGGCGCTGTTGTCGATGACTTCCTGGATAATGTGGGCGGGGGAGTCGGTCCGGGTGTACATCCCCGGGCGCTCGCGCACCGGCTCGAGACCCTTCAGAACGCGGAAGGAGGACTCATCGTAGGAGGATGGTTTCTTTGCCATGCTGTTCGCGGAGGTCGAAGGGCCGGTATTTTCGCATCAACCACCACCGAATGACCACGGCGATGTCTGGGCGGCGCGAAAAACGTGCGAAAACATGACAATCCGCGCTAATAGCGGCAAGAGGCGACCGGCCCTCTCCCGTCAGGCGGTTACTTGATGCTGACGCTCCTCGCAATTTGCTCGACCTGTTTTTCGTGCCGAGGGAAGAAAGTCAGCCGCGGAGCTTGATAGAGCAGCGCGAACAGCTCGCCCTTGTCGACGGCCCCGAAACCGACGCCCCGCATTTGGACGTTATCCACCTTGCGGATGCGCTCGTACTCGAAGCGGAATCCCTTCCTGCCGGCGAAAGGGTAAGGTTCAAGTTTGCGCAATTTGAAGGTCGAGTTGTCGCGCGACAGCACTCCCTCGAACAGCGAAACGATTTCTTCGGTTTGCATCGCGCTGCGGAAGACGAAATTCTGCTGTTTGCCGCCGGCCGGCGCTTCCGGGTGCATCGTCTCGCCATCACGGACGCCGGAGTAGATCAGGAACTCATCGACGAAGACTCCCTCCATGGTCCAGACCTGGGCCGGCTTGATGCCGGGGAAGTCCACGTGGTTCCAGTTGCCGTCGAGCTTGACCGACAGGCGCTCTCCCACGCCATGGGTGCCGGACTCGACTTTCCTCACGGTACCGCATGCGACCAGGCACAAGGACAAAACGAGCAGAAGCAACTTCTTCATGAGTTGAGCTCCGAAATGTAGGACTTGATGAAAGATGAGTCGGGCGCGTCGGGGGCGAGTTCCAGATAGCGTCCGAATGCCTGGACTGCCTCCGCATTCCGGCCTTGCTGCCGGGAAATCAGGCCGATGCCGCGAAAGGCGGGCGGCGGCGGGTTGGCGCTGCCGGCCGCCATCCGGTAGTCGGCGAGCGCCAATTCCTGGTCGCCGGCGTTGCCGCGCAGGCGATACACCTCGCCCCGGTAATAGCTCATCAAGCCCGGTGCGGTTCCGGCGGCGATGTTGCGGGAAAGCAGAACCAGGCTTTCGGCGTACTGCCCGCGCTTGACCTCGTCCTGCAGCCATTCGTCGAGAAAGCGGGCCGTGTGCCGGCTATATGCCTCAGCCCCTCTCGTTCCGCCGGGAAGCGACTGCGCCAAACTGCTGAGGGCATCACGACGTTCCGGCGGTGCCGGATGGGTGGCGAACAACGGGCTGGTCTGTTCGGGTTCTTTGCCCTCCCGCGCCTTCGCTTCTTCGAGCAGGTTGCCCCAAACCTTGGCCGACTCCGTCACGTCATAGCCGGCGCGGTGCATCAGGAAGGCGCCAATGCGGTCGGCCTCGTGTTCGTGCTCGCGCCCGTACGCGAAAGCGCTCGCCAGGACGGCAAACCGGCCGACGGCACCCGCCAGTCCGAACAGCCCGAGGAATTGCCCGAGCGCGGCCTTGTCCTTGGCATCCCGCAGGCGCTGGACGGAATGGCGCTGAAGATAGTGGCCGATTTCGTGGCCGATCACGGCGGCCAACTGGCTTTCGTTTTCGACGCGCAGCAGCAGCCCGGTCCAGACCTGCATCATGCCGTTCGGCGCCATGCTGGCATTGAACTGCGGGGTGCGGACGAGAAACACGCGAACGTCCGGGCAGTGCTCGCCACCGAGGCGGCAGGCGATGTCCTGGACGTAGGCTTTGAGGCCAGGATCGCGCAGTGCCAGCGGACTCCGGCGCAGCGCCTTCTCCTCGCGGTCCATCAGCGCCCACAGACCGCCCTCGTCCGAGGCGAGGTCAGGCCGTTCGAACCGTTGCGGAGCTGCGTAGTCGAGGGCCGCCTGCGCCCAGCTACGCTGGGCGATGAAACTCGCGCAGCAGGCTCCGCCGAGGCCCAGCAGCCGACGCCGGTTCATAGCGCTTGGGGAAACTGCTCCAGCAGCGCCTTGACCGTTTCGCCCGCGGCCTCCAGTTCGCGCAGGTCGCCCGATCCCCGCAGAAGCCGGTTGAACCACATCACTTGTCCCGTGCGCAGATCGACCAGCGAGGCATAACCGATCTGCACGCCGCCCGGTATGCCGACGCCCAGCAGGGCGAGGGCCACCATCGCCGCCTTGCGCTCGGCGCTGGCGTAGCTGTCGCGCATCCAGATGAAAAGGGCGTAATCGGCGGCCGACTTCTGTCGAATCGGCTGGACGGCATCGCCCAGCGACCAGTCCAGCTTGTTGTCCTTGGTCGGCAACGCGTAGCTTCCGCCGGCCATGTGGTGAAGCGCGATCGAGCGGGCGACGGCGGCATGCAGGGTGTTCACTTCGGCCAGCTCATCGGCGTCGTTCTCCGCCAGCTCCTGGGCTTTCAGGCCCAGCGTAGCGGTTGTCCGGCTCAGCGCGCTGTGGATGTGTTGGTGGGCAGCTTGCGTCCAGTCCGCCTTGGGTTCCTGCACCCCGCCGGCGGAAATCGAAAACAACTCGACATCGGGCGGCATGATCAGAATCTTGGCGCCCTTGGGCAGGTTGGCGAAGCCTGGAGCGAGGTTGCGCGAGTCGGCCTGGGCCGGGCCGGACAGGGCAAAGGCCAGGGCGAGAATGGTGCAGAAGGCGTGGGCGCGGTAGCGAATCACTGAGAGCAATGGAGGCCTCCATCTATCCGATTTGTGGAGAGGGGATTGAGGGGCGCTCGTTGCCGAGGCGCCGCCGAACTGCCGCCGCAGAATATAACATGAGGATATGCCATCGTCTATTTCTTGACCCGATTGTCCATTTCTTGTCCGGCCGGGATCGCGACGGTTTGACAGCCCGGGGAAGACGGGGCTACCTTGGCTATCCCTCCTCTTTGCCCACAAGCGCACCGTGAGCCAGAAAATCGCCGACTTGATCGACGGCCTGGATTTCTTCCAGGACTTTTCCTATCCGGAGCTCGAGACTCTCAGCCGCTACCTCACTCTGATGAGCGTCGGCAAGGACGAGGTCATCTTCAACGAAGGCGATCCCGGCAGCTTCATGTTGATCCTGATCGACGGACGGATCTCGATCTACAAGAGCGGCGAAAGCGGGCGTCACCTGCTTTCCTATGAAGGGCGAGGGCGCATCGTCGGCGAAATGGCGCTGCTCGACCGCGAACGGCGTTCGGCCCAATGCGTCGCCGAAACCCCCTGCGAGCTGCTGACCATCAGCTACGCCGCGCTGGAAAAGCTGGCGAGGGAACACACCCGCCTGGCCTACCGCTTCATGTTCGGCCTGGCCCGGCTGCTGTCGAAGCGGCTGCGCCGAACGTCCGGCGTACTCGCGGAGCACCTGCTGGACTGACTGGCTCAATGCACCGTGCACACCATGTAGGCTGGCTGCGTGGCAGAAAATAGCTTGATATTCATGACCATAGATTGCCGGCCACACCCCTGCAAAGCACACCGATTCAGCATAGCACGCACCATAAGAATCAAACGCTTACGAACGGGTTTTACAAGGCCGATTTCGCGCCAGCGGTCGAGCGCGCCACACCATCCAGCAGCTTGATGAAATTCCGTTTCGGCTTGAACTGCACACGCAGTT
>CAYZLI010000048.1:0-22632 GCA_964479195.1 uncultured Rhodocyclaceae bacterium | reverse complement strand
GTCTGGCATGGACTCATGGAACTGGACGCGATCTATCGCAAGACCCAGAAGGGCTTGGCGGAGATGGCCTCGCGGACCTATCGTCTCCCTGCCCGTGAGCGTTCCGTCCTCATTCTCGTCGATGGCAAGAGCCCGGCCCGCGAGATCATCGACAAGGCCAAGCACTTCGGCAACGCAGAAGCCTTCTTCGCCGCGCTGATCGACGGCGGCTTCATCGAGCCGGGCGCGGCGCCGGCGGCGGCCTCCACGCCGGCCGCCTCCGTCCCCGCTCAAACGATAGCACCCTTGCCCGGCAGGCCGGATGCGGAGCGATCCCTGGTCGCGGCCAAGGGCTATGCGACGTCCTTCCTCATCAAGGCGGTCGGCCCGCAGGCGGACATGATGACCGGCGAGATCGAGGCCTGCGCCGACCGCGGGCAATTCCTGAAGGTCCTGGAGAAGTACCGGGAAGTCGTGCGGGTCGCCGGTGGCGGCCGCAAGGCCGAGGAGTTCTGGAACGGCGCGATCGACCGCCTGCCGTAGGGTGCAATAGCCGCTCGCGGCGGATTGCACCGGACGCGTCCATGCGGCGCAATACATGCGGCGCAATACGCTGCGCTATTGCGCCCTACGCCGCTAACCTAGCCCCTCGCCCAACAGGCGGCGGTACAGGCTGACCAGCATGCCGGCCGTGGCACCCCAGATGAAATAGCCCTGGTAGGGCATGGCGTAATACTGGCGCAGCACACCGCCGATCTCCACGCTGTGGCGCTGGTGGTTGGCCGGATCGAGCAGGAATGCCAGGGGCGTCTCGAAGACTTCCGCCACCTCGAAGCTGTCCAGCCGCAATTCGAACGGCGGCCGCACCAGCCCCACCACCGGGGTGACCCGGAAGCCGGTTCCCGTGCGGTATTCCGGCAGCAGGCCGAGCACCTCGACCCGGGCCGGCGCCAGCCCGACCTCCTCCTCCGCTTCCCGCAGCGCCGTGAAGACGGGCGAAGCGTCCTCGTCCTCGCAGCGCCCGCCCGGGAAGGCCACCTGGCCGGCGTGATCGTGCAGGTGGGCCGTGCGCTGGGTGAGCAGCACCGTCAGCCCGCCTTCCCGGTCCACCACCGGGACCAGCACGGCGGCGGGAATCAGCTCCGCCGGCGCGCCCTCCTCGGCGACCGCAGCCTGCGCCGGGGGCGCGGCGAAGCGTTGACGGAGCCAATCGGCAGTAAGCGGGCCGGCCATGCCGCCGGCGGATGAAGTAAGCAAGGGGACAATCAATAGCGTTTGCGCAAGGTCATCGTCTCGCCGTCGCGCTTCATTTCCATGCGGTTGAGGAAGCTCATGCCGAGAAGCGCGTGGGGCAGGTCGTGGGCCGACACCGTCCCCTCCACATTATGCACGGTGATGTCGCCGACCTTCACCGTGTTCAACGTGACCAGCCAGGCGCGGATGGCGCCGTTGGCGGTCTGGATCATGACGGTTTTCGCGCCGCGCAGGTCGATGTTGGCCCGGCGCGCATCGGCGGCCCCGAGGGCAATGGTGGTGGCACCCGTATCGACCATGAAGCTGATGGTGGCCCCGTTGACCGTGCCAATGGTCACGAAATGGCCGCGGCCATCCGACACCAGGGTGAGCGTGCGCTCCGGGTTGCCGCCGGCGCCGCCGGAGATCGCATGCTGGCCGATGGCCAGGCGATGACGCTTGCCGTCGAACTCCAGGGTCGCCGTCTCCGCGTCGACCGCCAGCAGCTTGACGCCCGCCTCGCTTCGGCCGATGGACAGGGTGCGCGGGCTGCCCCCGTCGATGACCACCACCGCCTTGCCCGGGAACAGCCCGGCGACGCCGACCTCGGTGGCCTGGGCGCCGGCCGCCGCGATTAGGCATAGGGCAGGCACCGCGATAAAATGCGGCCCTTTCCCTGCCCAACGTGGAACCATGAAGCCCGTCGCCATCTTCCGCCACCTCAGCACCGAAGGCCCCGGCTATTTTGCCACATTCCTCGACCGCCACTCGGTCCCCTGGCAGCTCATCCGCGTCGACCGCAACGACCCCCTCCCCGATGGGGTCGAGGACCACTCGGGGCTGGTCTTCATGGGCGGGCCCATGAGCGTCAACGACCCGCTGCCGTGGATCGCGCGGGAGTGCGAACTCATCCGCGCCGCCGTGGCCGCGGACATCCCGGTGCTGGGCCACTGCCTGGGCGGCCAGTTGATCGCCAAGGCCCTGGGGGGCATCGTGACGAAGAACCCGGTCAAGGAAATTGGCTGGGGCGAGGTGCGGGTCCTGGACGGCGCGCAAGCCCGCGCCTGGTTCGGCGATCTGCCCGGCTTCCTTTCCTTCCATTGGCACGGCGAGACCTTCAGCATCCCCCCGGGCGCCAGCCGCGTGCTGGAAAGCCCGCACTGCGCCCGCCAGGCCTATGCCCTCGGCAAGCACTTCGGCATGCAATGCCACGTGGAGATGACCGAGCAAATGATCCGCGACTGGTGCGAAGGCGGCGCCGAGGAGATCGCCGCGAGCCCCGGCCCGGCGGTGCAGTCGGCGGCGGAGATGCAGGCGGGGATGGGGCCGAAGGTGGCGGCGCTCAACGCGGTGGCCGACCGCATCTACACCCGCTGGATCGCGGGCTTGGCGCGGTAGCCTAGATCCAGTAGGGCGCAATAAGCGAAGCGCATTGCGCCGAATGGCATCCGGCGCATTACGCCGCAGGCGGCTAATGCGCCCTACGCTCCACTGCGTCTTTTACGCCTCCGCGGCAGGTTCTTTCCCCAAGCTCTCAGTCGCGGAAATTGGTGAACTGCAGGGGCACGTCGGTCACCGACTTCCTCACCAGGGCGATGGCCTCCTGCAGGACGTCCTTCTTGGCGCCGGAGACGCGCACCGCGTCGCCCTGGATGCTCGACTGGACCTTGAGCTTGCCGTCCTTGAGCAGCTTGACGATCTTCTTCGCCAGTTCGCCCTCGACACCCACCTTCACCGCCACTTCCTGCTTGACTTTGTTGCCGCTGATCTTCTGGACGTCGCCGCGGTCGAGGCAGCGCACGTCCACCCCGCGCTTGCCCAGCTTGGCGGTGAGGACGTCGTAGACCTGGCCGAGCTTGAATTCGTCGTCGGCGAACACCGTGAGGAGCTTCTCGCCCTGCTCGACCCGGGCGTCCGAGCCCTTGAAGTCGAACCGGTTGGCGACTTCCTTGTTGGCCTGGTCGACCGCGTTGCGCAGTTCGACCTGGTTCACTTCCGAGACTATGTCAAAGGACGGCATGCCTTCCCTCCCTCACTCGAACGATCTGATGCGCAAATCCTCATCCACAACACGCCGCGCAGCGGCTTGTTGCGGCGGAGACTAACCTTCAGGTTAGTCGGAGCCAAAGTGGCAAACGTAATCGAGCGTCTCGACGGTCTCGATGTCGAAGCTGCTGTTGCCCGGCACGCTGAATTTCCCGCCGGCGGCGTAGGTCTTCCACTCGCTCTCGCCCTTCAGGCGCACACGGCACTTGCCGCCGTTGATCTCCATGACCTCCGGGGCGCCGGTATTGAAGAGGAGCTGCGACGGGAAGATGACGCCGATGGTCTTCCTCGTGCCGTCGGGAAACAGCACGGTATGGCTCACGCACTTGCCGTCGAAATAGATGTTGGCCTTCTTGACCACCGAGACGTTGTCGAACTGAGACATTGGCGCTCCTAGATTCCCCACATTTTCTGGATGATGCCCTTGGCGACGAAGCCCAGCATGCCGAAGGCCAGCACGAAGAACAGCACGAACGTCCCCGCTTTGCCCGCCTTCGACTTCCACGCCAGCTCACCGATGATGAACAGCATGTAGAGCATGAAGGCCCCCAGGCCGAAGGTGACCCCGAACTCCGAGACCTGGGCCTCGGTGAAGCCGAACAGCGTGCCCTGCATGCCCGGCCCGGTTATTTCTTCCGCTTCGCCAGGTTCGCCGCGATGCGCATGCGCAGCGCGTTGAGGCGGATGAAGCCGTTGGCGTCCGCCTGGTTGTAGGCGCCGGCGTCGTCCTCGAAGGTGGCGATGGTCGGATCGAACAGGGAATTACTCTTCGAGTCGCGTCCCACGACGATGACGTTGCCCTTGTAGAGCTTGACCCGCACCCAGCCGTTGACCTGCTCCTGCGTGTGGTCGATCAGCACCTGCAGGGCCTTCCTCTCCGGCGCCCACCAGTAGCCGTTGTAGATCAGGCTGGCATAGCGCGGCATGAGGTCGTCCTTGAGGTGCGCTACTTCCCGGTCCAGGCACACCGACTCGATGGCCCGGTGCGCGCGCAGCATGATCGTGCCCCCCGGCGTTTCGTAGCAGCCACGGGACTTCATGCCGACGTAGCGGTTTTCCACCAGATCGAGGCGGCCGATGCCATGCTTGCCGCCGAGGCGGTTGAGTTCCGTCAGCACCTGGGCCGGCGTCATGCGCTGGCCGTTCAGCGCCACGATGTCGCCCTTCTCGTATTCGACGTCCAGGTACTCGGCCGCATCCGGCGCCTGCTCGGGCGACACCGTCCAGCGCCACATGCTCTCCTCGGCCTCGGCGGCCGGGTTCTCCAGGTGGCGGCCTTCGTAGGAAATGTGCAGCAGGTTCGCGTCCATGGAATACGGGCTGCCGCCGGCCTTGTGCTTCATCTCGATGGGGATGCCGTGCTGCTCGGCGTAGGCCAGCAGCTTCTCGCGCGAGAGAAGGTCCCACTCGCGCCAGGGCGCGATGACGTGGATGTTGGGCTCGAGGGCGTAATAGCCCAGCTCGAAGCGCACCTGATCGTTGCCCTTGCCCGTGGCGCCGTGGGAGACGGCGTCCGCCCCGGTCTGGCGGGCGATCTCGATCTGGCGCTTGGCGATGAGCGGCCGGGCGATGGATGTGCCGAGCAGGTACTCGCCCTCGTAGATCGTGTTGCCGCGGAACATGGGGAAGACGAAGTCGCGCACGAACTCCTCGCGCAGGTCGTCGATGAAGATGTTCGCCGGCTTGATGCCGAACTGCAGCGCCTTGGCGCGGGCCGGCTCCAGCTCCTCGCCCTGGCCGAGGTCGGCGGTAAAGGTGACGACCTCGCACCGGTAGGTATCCTGCAGCCACTTGAGGATGACCGAGGTGTCCAGCCCGCCCGAGAAGGCGAGCACTGCTTTTTTCACTTGGCTCATGGTTGCTTGCTGCTGAAAATCAAGAATTGATGCGGCCGAGGAGCAGATACTCCATCAACGCCTTCTGGGTGTGCAATCGGTTCTCCGCCTCGTCCCACACCGCGCTCTGCGGGCCGTCGATGACTTCGGCGGCCACTTCCTCGCCCCGGTGCGCCGGCAGGCAGTGCATGAACAGGGCGTCGGGCCTTGCGGCGCGCATCATCTCGGCGTCCACCTGCCAGTCCTCGAAGTCGCGCTTGCGCTCCTCGTTCTCCGCCTCGAAGCCCATCGAGGTCCACACGTCGGTGGTGACGAGGTCGGCGCCCAGCACGGCCTGCATCGGATCGGCGAACTCCTCGTAGTGGTCCGTGCCGTAGAGGCCGGCCCGTTCCGGCTCGACTTCGTAGCCCGGCGGCGTGGAGACGTGGACGTTGAAGTCGAAGACCTCGGCCGCCTGCAGCCATGTGTTGCAGACGTTGTTGGAATCCCCGATCCAGGCCACCGTCTTGCCCTGGATGGAGCCGCGGTGCTCGATGAAGGTGTAGATGTCGGCCAGGATCTGGCAGGGGTGGTATTCGTTGGTCAGGCCGTTGATGACCGGCACGCGGGAGTGCCGCGCGAAGCGCTCGATGATGTCCTGTTCGAAGGTGCGGATCATGACCAGGTCGCACATGCGCGACATCACTTGGGCCGCATCCTCCACCGGCTCGCCGCGCCCGAGCTGGGAGTCGCGCGTGCTGAGGAAGATGGCCGCGCCGCCCATCTGGTGCATGCCGGCCTCGAACGAGAGCCGCGTGCGGGTGCTCTGCTTCTCGAAGATCATGACCAGCGTGCGGTCTTCCAGGGGCCAGTAGCGCTCATAGCGCTTGAAGCGCTCCTTGATCCACCGGGTGCGCGCGAAGAGATACTCGTACTCCTCCCGCGCAAAATCCTTGAACCGGAGGAAATGCTTGGTCGCGTTCATGGCGTGGGGCCTGCCCCTCTCAGGCGGCGAGGAAGGCGCGGATCAGCGGCGAGAGGGCGGTGACGATCGAGCGCGCCTCACCATCGCTGAGGATGAGCGGCGGCAGCAGGCGGATCACGTTCTCCGCCGTGACGTTGATGATCAGCCCGTCGTCCAGCGCCTGCTGGACCAGGGCGCCGCAGGGCCGGTCGAGCTCGATGCCGATCATGAGGCCGTCGCCGCGAATGGCGGCAACGCCCCGCACGCCCCGCAGCTCTTCGGCGAAGCCGGCGCGAATGGACTCGCCCAGTTCGCGGGCGCGGGCAAGCAGGCCGTCGTCCTCGATCACCGCCAGCGTGGTCAGCGCCGCCGCGCAGGCGAGCGGATTGCCGCCGAAGGTGGAGCCGTGGTTGCCCGGTTTGAACGTTCCCGCCGCCTTGCCCGCAACGAGGCAGGCGCCGATGGGCACGCCGGAGCCCAGGCCCTTGGCCAGGGTCATCACGTCCGGCTTCACGCCGGCCTGCTGGCAGGCGAACCAGTGGCCGGTGCGGCCGATGCCGCACTGCACCTCGTCGAACATGAGCAGCCAGCCGCGCTCGTCGCAGATGCGGCGCAGGCCCCGGAGGTATTCGGCGTGCGCCACGTTGATGCCGCCCTCGCCCTGGATCGGCTCGATGAGCACGGCAACGACGTTGCGGTTGTTGGCCGCCACATGCTCGACGGCGGCGAGGTCGTCGAAGGGCACGCGCACGAAACCGCCCACCAGCGGCTCGAAGCCGGCCTGCACCTTGCGGTTGCCGGTGGCCGACAGCGTCGCCAGGGTGCGGCCGTGGAAGGCCCGCTCCATCACCACGATTGAGGGCGTGTCAATGCCCTGCTGATGGCCGTACAGGCGCGCCAGCTTGATGGCCGCCTCGTTGGCCTCGCAGCCGGAATTGCAGAAAAACACCTCGTCCATGCCGGAAACGGCGGCGAGGCGGTCGGACAAGCGCTCCTGCTCCCGGATGCGGAAAATGTTGGAAGCGTGCAGAATGCGTCCGGCCTGCTCGGTAATGGCCTGCACCAGGCGCGGGTGAGCGTGCCCCAGCGTATTGACGGCGATGCCGGCCAGGGCGTCGAGGTAGCGCTTCCCCGCCTCGTCGAAAAGCCAGGCACCCTGCCCGCGTGCGAACGCGACCGGGAGACGCACATAGGTGTTCATGAGGTGCGGCATGCGCAAACTTGTCCCGTAAAAGCACAAGGCGGCTTGCGCCGCCTTGCCGATAGCTGCATCTTAAGTGAAAAATTCCGCCTTGAACAGGCCCACCGACCGCCCGACCCATCCCGCCCAATGACACGCATCGCCGTATTCAACCAAAAAGGGGGCGTCGGCAAGACGACGACCGCGCTCAACCTGGCCGCCGCCCTGGCGCGCCGCGACCGGCGCACGCTGCTCGTCGATCTCGATCCCCAGGCCCATCTGTCATCCGTGCGCGGCGCCGCCCTGGGGGAGGTCGCGGAGAGCATCTTCGCGTTCTACCGGGACGGGCGGCCGCTGCGCGAACTGGAAACCGACTGGGAGGGCGTCGGCCGGCTGATTCCGGCCCATGCCGAACTCATCAAGGTGGATTCCCTGTTCGGCAAGGGCCCGAGCATCCTCAACCGGCTCAACCACGGGCTGAACGAGCTGGACACGGACCGGGACGAGCGCACCGTCATCGTCGACTGTTGCCCTTTCCTCGGCGTGCTCTCGCTCAACGCGGTATTCGCCGCCAACGCCCTGCTGGTGCCCGTCTCCTCGGACTTCCTCTCCCTGCGCGGGGCGATGCAGGTGGAGCACACCCTGCAGGCCCTGGAGCCGGTGCTCAAGCGCCGCATCGAGCGGCGCTACGTGCTGACCCGCTTCGATCGTCGCCGCAAGATGAGTTTCGAGGTCCAACAGCGCCTCGTCGACCGGTTCGGTGACGAGGTCTGCAAGACGGTCATCTCGGAAAATGTCGCCGTCGGCGAGGCACCCGCCTGCAATCGGGATGTCTTCAGCCACGCGGCGGACTCGCGCGGCGCCCGGGACTATGCCGCGCTGGCGGAGGAACTGGCGGAGAAGGCGTTGCTCTGATGCGCGCTCAGCGCGTGATCAGGGTGATCACGTCCTCGAAACTGGCGGGCCCGGCACCGCTGCTCACCCGCCGGCACCGGCACTCGATGATCTCGCAGTCGCGATACATCTGGCGCAGCTTGCGCTCCGCCTCGGCGGCATCGCGACCCGCGATCGACAGGTTATCCACAACCAATCCCACCCGCGTACGGATGCGAAAGTCGAACTTGATGAGCACCGGAGGCCGCATATACCCGCCCATAACAGGATGGATTTGTCAAAGTATATGCGGCGGTTTGTAGGAAATCAAGCTAGCCTATTATTTTTTAAAGCCATTTGCCTGACGGCCGATATCCCGGTCCAGGTGGGTCAATGCCATCAGCATCGCCGCGACCGGCGCGGCTTCAAATTGCCTGATGACGCGATAAATGACGCTCCGTTTTCTGATAGAATCGCGCCTTCGCTCCGGCGGGCGCCGCGGCAACCCGGTCGCCACAAGGGACCGGCATCGGATTCCCCAAGCAGCGCGCCGGCCGCCAGGCAACATGTCAGAACAACGCCCGGAAAACTTCATCATCATCGGCGTGACGCGGGACGGGAAGCGCTTCCGGCCCAGCGACTGGGCCGAACGCCTGTGCGGCATCATGTCCGCCTTCGGCGCCGACAACCGCATGACCTACTCCCCCTATGTGCGGCCGGGCTCCCACTCGGGCGAGAAGTGCGTCTACGTCGCCGCCCGGCTGCACGACGTGGAGCCGCTGGCCTACAAGTTCCTGGTGAGTTTCGCGAACGACAATGACCTGAAGGTCATCCGGACCGGCCGGCCCGACGACACGATGGATGACTGAGGGCGGCCGCGGGTGGCGGCGCAACAAAAGACAATGGCGGCCGGACGGCCGCCATTCGGGGAAACCACTTCAGATCACAGCGCCTTGATGGCGGCGGACAGGCGGCTCTTGTGGCGCGCCGCCTTGTTCTTGTGAATGATCTTCTTGTCGGCGATGCTGTCGATGACGCCCATCGACTCGCTGAGAACCTTCTGCGCCGCGGCCTTGTCGCCGGCTTCGATCGCCTTGCGCACGCGCTTGATGGCGGTGCGCAGTTCAGAGCGCTGGCTGAAGTTGCGCGCGCGGCGCTTGAGCGCTTGGCGGGCACGCTTGCGGGCTTGTACGGTATTGGCCATGGAATTCTGCTAAGGCTTCTTGGAAAAAGAGGCGCATTCTAGGGCATTTCCAGGACGAACGCAAGCCACGCGACGGGCCGGCAAAGCCGATAACATGACGCCGTTTTTCCGCCCACAACCAGGCCCTAGAATGAACCTCCTCAAGGCCCTCGCCACCGTCAGCAGCATGACGCTGCTGTCGCGCATCCTGGGCTTCGTCCGCGACTTCATCATCGCCCGCGCCTTCGGCGCCGGCGCCGCCACGGACGCCTTTTTCGTCGCCTTCCGCCTGCCCAACCTGCTGCGGCGCATGTTCGCGGAAGGGGCGTTCTCCCAGGCCTTCGTCCCCATCCTGGCCGAGTACAGGAACCGCCGCGGCGCGGAGGAGACCGGGCGCCTGGTGGACCACGTGGCGACCCTGCTCTTCCTGGCACTGATGGCGGTGACGGCGCTCGGCATCGCGGTCACCCCCGTGCTGATCTATGTTTCCGCGCCGGGCTTCGCCGCCGACCCGGGGAAATTCGCCCTGACGGTGGAACTCACCCGCATCGCCTTCCCCTACATCCTGTTCATCTCGCTCGTCTCCCTGGCGGGCGGCATCCTCAACACCTGGAGCCGCTTCGCCATCCCGGCCTTCACGCCGGTGCTGCTCAACCTGGCCTTCATCGGCATGGCACTGTTCGCCGCGCCCTACTTCGACCCGCCGGTGTTGGCGCTCGCCTGGGCCGTGTTCCTCGGCGGCATGCTGCAACTGGGCCTGCAGGTGCCCAACCTCGCCCGGATCGGCATGCTGCCGCGCTGGTCCTTCTCACTCAAGGATGAGGGCGTCAACCGCATCCTCAAGCTCATGCTGCCCGCGCTGCTGGGCGTCTCGGTGTCGCAGATCAGCCTGCTCATCAACACCATCTTCGCCTCCTTCCTGCCGAACGGCAGCGTGTCCTGGCTCTACTACGCCGACCGCCTGATGGAATTCCCCGCCGGATTGCTCGGCGCGGCCCTCGGCACCATCCTGCTGCCCAGCCTTTCCAGGTGCCACGCGGATGGCAACCGGGCGGAGTTCTCCGCCCTGCTCGACTGGGGCCTGCGGCTGACCCTGCTGCTCACCCTTCCCGCCGCGCTGGCGCTCGCCCTCCTCGCCGTACCCCTGCTCGCCACGCTGTTCAACTACGGCGCCTTCCAGGCGGACGATGTGCTGAAGACCCGCGATGCCCTCGTCGCTTACAGCGTCGGGCTGGCCGGGCTCATCCTCGTCAAAGTCCTGGCGCCGGGTTTCTACGCCAAGCAGGACATCCGCACGCCGGTGAAAATCGCCCTGATCACCCTGGCGGCGACCCAGGCCATGAACCTGGCCTTCATCGTGCCGCTGAAGCACGCGGGACTGGCACTGGCCATCGGGCTGGCCTCCTGCCTCAATGCGGGCCTGCTCTACCGGGGACTGCGCCGCCGCGGCGATTACCTGCCGCAGCCGGGCTGGACGGCCTTCGTGACGAAACTCCTGGGGGCGCTGGCCGTGCTGGGCGCGGTGCTGTGGTTCGGCATGGGCAAGGAGTCCCTCTGGCTCGGCCGCTCCGCCCTCGAACGCGTGACTCACCTCGCGCTGCTGGTGGCCGGCGGCGCAGGCGCCTACTTCGCCACCCTCTGGCTGCTTGGCTTCCGGCTGCGGGATTTCGTCAAGCGCGGCGCGGCGTAGGTCGATCCGCGTCCGAAATGCGTTTTTCTGCCACCTTCGGCCGCTGATCGTCATTCACCCCGCGCCGCCCCCTCGCGGCGCGGGTCGGCCGCACCGATCCACTCCCCGTCCTTGTGCACGATGACGTGCAGGCCGCTGGTCATGTCCTGCACGACGACTTCGTGGCCGCGTTTTTCCAGTAAGGGTTTCAGCGCCTCGGCGGCGGTGCCGCGCTCCAGTTCGGTGGGCCCGTTGCGGCTGCCCACGTGGGGCAGCGCGAGGGCCTCCGCCGGGGCGAGGTTCCAGGCGAACAGGGCCAGCAGCGTCCTCGCCACGTAGTTGATGATGCGGCTGCCGCCGGGCGAGCCGACCACCGCGGCCACACGCCCGTCGCGGTCGAACACGACGGTGGGCGCCATGGAGGAGAGCGGGCGCTTGCCCGGCTCCACGCGGTTGGCGACGGGCTTGCCGTCCTGCTCCGGCCGGAAGGCGAAATCCGTGAGCTGGTTGTTGAGCAGGAAGCCGCGCACCATGATGCGGCTGCCGAAGGCGTCCTCGACGGAACTGGTGAGCGCCGCGGCATTGCCCGACCCGTCGACGATGGAAAGGTGTGTCGTCGCCGGCAGTTCGGCCGCCTCGCCCTCTCCCATCGACGCCTTGCTGAGATCTCCCGCCTGGGCGCGGCCCATGCTGCGCTCCTCCGCGATCAGTTCCGCGCGACGCGCGAGATAGTCCGGATCGAGCAGCGCCGGCACCGGCACCGAAACGAACAGGGGATCCGCGAGATAGCGGGCGCGGTCGGCAAAGGCCAGGCGGCCCGCCTCGCTGAACCAGTGCGCTCCCCGAGGCGAGAGCGGCGCCTGCGCGCCGACGCCGCCGTGCTCGGCCAGGGCGAGAATCTGCAGCACCGCGATGCCACCGGAACTGGGCGGCGGCATGCCACACACCCGGTAGCGACCGAGGCGCTCCGCGCACACCGGCTCGCGCTCCAAGGCGCGATAGGAAGCAAGATCGCCCTCGGCCAGGTCCCCCGCCTGGCGCCCATGGCCGCGCACCGCCGCGACGATGTCGCGCCCGATCGGGCCTTCGTAGAACGCGCGCGGGCCATGGCGCGCCAGCAGCAACAGCGTCGCCGCGAACTCGCGGTTGATGATTTTCGTACCGGCCGGCTTGGGGCTGCCGTTCTCCGCGTAGTAGAGCGCCCGCGCCTTCGGATCGTCCCGCAGGAAGCGATCCTCCGCCAGCAGCTTGTGCAGGCGCGGCGAGAGGGGGAAGCCCTCCACCGCCAGGCGCATGGCCGGCGCGAACAGCCGCGGCCAAGGCAGCCGGCCGTGGTGGCGGTAGGCCATCTCGATCAAAGCCAGCAGGCCGGGCACGCCAACCGAGCGGCCTCCCACCGCCGCGTCATGGAAGGCAAGGGGCTTGCCGTCCGCCCCGAGGAAGCGCCCGGTGCGCGCGGCCGCCGGCGCCGTCTCGCGCCCGTCGTAGGCGCGCAGCCGGTTCTGCGCCGCGTCGTGGTAGAGGAGGAAACCGCCGCCGCCGATGCCCGAAGACTGGGGCTCGACCAGGTTCAGCACGAGTTGCGCAGCGATCGCGGCGTCGGCCGCGCTGCCCCCGGCCCCCAGCATCTCGATGGCCGCATCCGTCGCCAGGGGATGCGCTGTCGCCGCCATGAAGCGCTTTCCGGCCGCACTCGAGCGTTGCGCAAAGCCGCTGCCGGGCTCCGGCTGCGCGGGCTGCTGCGCCCAAGCCGCCGGCGGCAACAGGGCCAGGACGATGGCGGCCAGACGGCACAAGCGGCTCATCGCACCTGCCTATCGGCGTCGTCGAGCCAGGCGTGCAATCGCTGGGCGGACATGGGCTCGCCGACGAGAAAGCCCTGCACGAGCTCGCAGCCCACGCTCTCCATGAAGGCGCGCTGGCTCTCGTGCTCGACGCCCTCCGCCACCACATACAGGTCGAGCTTGCGCGCGAGCACCAGGAGGCCGCGGATGACCTCCTCCGCCGCGCGGTCCTTGCGGATGCGGTTGACGAAGGATCCGTCGAGCTTGATGGAATCGACCGGGAACTGCGTCAAATGGCTAAGCGAGGAGTAGCCGGTGCCGAAGCCGTCTATCGAAATGTTGACGCCTAGTTCGACGATGGCGTTTAGCGCGGCGAGCGCGGCCGCCTGGGCGACGATGACCGAGGTCTCGGCAATCTCTATGGAGAGCAGCCTCGCCGGCAACCCGGTCCGCTGCAGGATGTCGCGGATATGGTTCGCGGTGTCGCGCTGCTGGATCGTGAGCGGCGACAGGTTCACGCAGACCCGCAAGGTCCGGCCAAGATCGCGCTGCCACGCGGCCGCGTCGCGGCAGGCCCGCTCGATCACCCACAGGTCGACGCGCTTGATGAGGCCCGCCTGCTCGGCAGGGGGAAGGAACTGTCGGGGCAGCAGCCATTCGCCGTCCGGCCGGCCCCAGCGGATCAGCGCCTCCACCGTGTCGGTCCGGCCGTTCGCCACATCCACGATGGGCTGGTAGACCAGCGAGAACTCGTCGTTGTTCAGGGCTTGGTTGATTTCCACGCTGAGCGACACCGATTCGCCGTCGCGGATCAGCATCTCGCGGCCGAAGACGCGGTACTGGCCGCGCCCCGCCTGCTTGGCCGCGTACATCGCCATGTCGGCGTGCTTCTGCAGCGTCATCGCGTCGCCGCCGTCGTGGGGGAAAAAGCTGATGCCGATGCTTGCCCCGACCAGGACCGGCTGCCCGTCGAGCACGACGGGGTTGGAAACCGCCTCGATGATGCGCTCGGCCACCCGCGCCGCGTCCGCTTCCGAGTCCAGTTGCGTGAGCAGCACGGTGAACTCGTCCCCGCCCATGCGCCCGATGGTGTCGGAATCCCGCGCGCAATCCTCGATCCGGCGCGCCACTTCGACGAGCAGGTGGTCGCCCGCCACGTGGCCCAGCGTGTCATTCACGTCCTTGAAGCGATCGAGGTCTACAAACAGGACTGCGATGGCCTTGCGCTGGCGCTGCGCCTGGGCGATGGCCATGTGCAGGCGGTCGTTGAACAGGGCACGATTGGCGAGGCCGGTGAGGGCATCGTAGAACGCCAGCCGCTTGAGCTGCTCCTCGCTGTCCTTGAGGGCAGCGTTGGTTTCGGCCAGTTCCCGCGTGCGCTCCCGTACCCGCCTCTCCAGGGCCTCGTTGGCGGCCCCCAGGGCGCGTTCGCTCTCGCGCAGCTGCGCCAACACGTCGCGAAACGCATCCACGGCATGCCCCATCTTCTCCACCTCGTGCCCGCCTTCGACGACGAGGCGTCCGCCGGCCTGGTTCCCCAGCTCCCCCAGCACCTCCACCTGCGCCTCCAGGGAGCGCGCCAGATACCGCGAAAGCGTCACAAGGAGCGCCAACAGGATGGCCGCCACCACCGCCCCGACCGCGGCGAGCACGATGCCGTTCACGCGGCTGCGCCGCACCTGGGCCTCGATCTCCTCGATGATCCGCCCCCGTTGGGCGTCCAGCACACCGGCGAAGGCGCGGTTCATGGCGACGAAGCGCTCGTTGGCCCGGTCCAGCCCCGCCGCGGCCACCTCCTTCTTGACCGTGGCCAGTTCCACCGCGGCGGCGGCGGCCCACCGGTAGTCCTGCGTCTGGCTGAGCAGCTCTGCGTGCACTGCGGCGGGAATCGGCGCCTGCGGGCCCGCGGCGGCGAGCGTCTCGGAAGCGCGTTCCAGTTCCTCGATCGCCCCGCGGATCGCGTCCAGGCGCTCCTTGGCGCGGTCGTACAGGGTTTCCTCCTCCAGCGACTTGACCCCCGACAGCAGCCCGTAGAGGGCCATGTGCTGGGCGGAGACGTTGGCGAAGATTTCGAAATAGCGGTCGAACGCCGCCAGGTCCTGCTGCGCCACCCGCGTCAGCAGCGCACTCTGGCGCTGGGATTCGAGGATGAAGGCGGAAGTCAGCAGGCCCAGCACGGCCAGGCCGATCAGCGGTCCGATGAGGAAGCGCTTGCGCAGCGGCAGGGAGTTGAGAAACCGGCTCAGACGTTCCATGGCGTTTGGCAGGAGCCGGGCACCCGTTAGCGGCGAGTCGCCGCCGGATGGCGCGCGGCGAGCACGCCCCAGTCTTCCGGCGCCATCCGGGCGACCGCCTCGAAGCGGCCTGCCCCCAGCGGGCGGACCACATAGGCGGCGCCCTCGGGCTTGGGCCACAGGCCGGCGGCCTCCCGCATGTTCGCCGTGTGGCCCACGATGACGGTGTTGGTGCCCGCCGCCGGGGGTGCCGAAAGCATGTCGCGTAATGCCGCGGTCAGCCGCCGGCGTTCCTCGGCGCTCACGTCGATGGCGAAATGGAGGTCGTTGCTGACGATGTGGCGGCCGAAGGCCAGTTGGGCCGCGTCCTTGCAGCGGCAGAAGGGGCTGCTGATGACGTTGCCGACGGGAATGCCCAGGGCGGCGAAGGCGGCGCCGATTTTCGTCGCCTGCTCCCGCCCCATGGCCGACAGGTTGCGCTGGGTCTCGCACCGGGCGAGGTTCTCCGCGCCTTCCGCGCCGGCGACCACCTCGGTGGCGGCGTGGCGGAAGTAGATGACGAAGCCGCCGCGGTGAAGCTGCTGGAGCAGGGAGGCATCCACGGGGGGCGGCTCGTCCGCGCCCAGGGCGCCGCCGAGCCCGCCGGCGAGGAGCACGACGCCGGCGCCGAGCACTCTCAGCAATGCTCGCCGGCCCCACCGCTTCGTCTGCAAACCATTCACCATTTGTTCTCTGCAGCTTGGGACGCACTCTGCTTCTTGGAATGACGTCCTATTCGGCCTTGGCAGCCCGACACTATCCGTCGGGTACAAGCGACGGCCTGAATATAGCCGGACAAAGAGGAATTTGAAACCGCCGGCGCGACTTTCGCTCAGGCCGGCATCGCGCCCTGGTGCGCAGTCCAGGACGGGCTTGAAAAAAAGCGGGCAGCCCGCAGGCTGCCCGCTATTCTGACGCAATCCGCCCTTATGCGATCAGGGGCACGATCAACAGCGCGACGATGTTGATGATCTTGATGAGCGGGTTCACCGCCGGGCCGGCCGTGTCCTTGTACGGGTCGCCCACGGTGTCGCCGGTCACCGCCGCCTTGTGGGTGTCGGAGCCCTTGCCGCCGAAGTGGCCGTCCTCGATGTACTTCTTGGCGTTGTCCCAGGCGCCGCCGCCGGTCGTCATGGAGATGGCGACGAAGAGGCCGGTGACGATGGTGCCCACCAGCACGCCGCCCAGGGCCTGCGGGCCGAGGATCACGCCCACCAGCACCGGCACCAGCACCGGCAGGAGCGAGGGGATCATCATCTCCTTGATGGCGGCCTTGGTCAGCATGTCCACCGCGCGGGAGTAATCCGGCTTGGCCTTGCCTTCCATGATGCCGACGATCTCCTTGAACTGGCGGCGCACTTCGATCACCACCGCCCCGGCGGAACGGCCCACCGCTTCCATCGCCATGGCGCCGAAGAGGTAGGGAATCAGGCCGCCGATGAACAGGCCGATGATCACCATGTGGTTGGACAGGTCGAAGGTCAGCGTCTTGCCCGCCGCCTCCAGCGCGTGCGTGTAGTCGGCGAAGAGCACCAGGGCGGCCAGGGCCGCGGAACCGATGGCATAGCCCTTGGTCACGGCCTTGGTGGTGTTGCCCACCGCATCCAGCGGATCCGTGACGGCCCGCACTTCCTTCGGCAGATCCGCCATCTCGGCGATGCCGCCGCCGTTGTCGGTGATCGGGCCGTAGGCGTCCAGGGCGACGATGATGCCGGCCATGGACAGCATGGAGGTCGCGGCGATGGCGATGCCGTACAGGCCGCCCAGGGCATAGGCGCCCCAGATGGACAGGCACACGGCGATCACCGGCCAGGCGGTGGCCTTCATGGACACGCCGAGACCGGCGATGATGTTGGTGCCATGGCCCGTGGTGGAGGCTTCCGCGATGTGCTTCACCGGAGCGAAGTCCGTGCCGGTGTAGTACTCGGTGATGACCACCATCAGGCCGGTGAGGACCAGGCCGATGATCGCCGCGCCGTAGAGCCGCATCTGCGCGCCGCCGTTGATGCCCATGACGGCATTGAGCGCGTCGTCGGGCATGAACATGGTGGTGATGGGATAGAAGGCGATCAGCGCCAGCACGCCGGCGACGATCAGGCCCCGGTACAAGGCGTTCATGATCTTGCCGCCGTCGCGCGCCTTGACGAAGAACACGCCGACGATCGAAGCGATGATGGAGAAGCCGCCCAGGACCAGCGGATAGATCACCGCCGCCTCGGCATTGGCCTTCAGCAGCAGGGCGCCGAGCAGCATGGTCGCCACCGTGGTCACGGCGTAGGTCTCGAACAGGTCGGCGGCCATGCCGGCGCAGTCGCCCACGTTGTCGCCCACGTTGTCGGCAATCACCGCCGGGTTGCGCGGATCATCCTCGGGGATGCCGGCTTCCACCTTGCCCACCAGGTCGGCGCCCACGTCGGCGCCCTTGGTGAAGATGCCGCCGCCGAGACGGGCGAAGATGGAGATCAGCGAGGAGCCGAAACCCAGGCCGACCAGGGGATGGATGATGTGGTCGATGGTCGCACCCGCCGGAGCGCTGCCCTTCAGGAAAGCGTAATAACCGGCGACGCCGAGCAGGCCGAGGCCGACCACCAGCATGCCGGTGATGGCGCCGCCCTTGAAGGCGACGTCGAGGGCGGGCGCCAGGCCCCGCCGCGCCGCCTCGGCCGTGCGCACGTTGGCGCGCACGGAGACGTTCATGCCGATGTAGCCGGCGGCACCCGAGAGCACCGCACCGATCAGGAAACCGAAGGCGGTGGACCAGCCCAGCGCCGGCACGAAGCCGATTACCAGGAACAGCACGGCGCCGACAATGCCGATCGTCGTGTATTGGCGGTTGAGGTAGGCCTGGGCCCCCTCCTGGATCGCCGCGGCTATCTCGCGCATGCGGTCGTTGCCGGCCGCCTGCGCGAGAATCCATTTGCTCTGAACCGCACCGTAGGCGATTGCCAATATGGCGCAGACAAGCGCGAACATCAGACCTGCTGACATGAACTCCCTCCTTCAACGATAAATTCGCAGACGGCTCGCGCCGCCTCCCCAACTACAAACTTGCACAAACCTGCGGGTAATGCGCCGCTTTGTATTTATCGGGGCGGGGCGGCGCTCCCTGAATCAACGCTTCAAGTCAGACCTTGAACTCTCCCAGCTTCTTCTTCACGCCCACGTTCTTCAGGCGCACGTACTTGGGCAGGCCGTTCTTGTAGGGCGGGTAGTCCTCGCCCAGGATCAGCGGCGCCAGGTACTTGCGGCACTTTTCGGTGATGCCGAAGCCATCCGCGCTGATGAAATCCCGGGGCATGAACTTTTCCTTGTTGGCCACGTTCTTCAGCTCGGCCACGTCCACTCTCCACTTGTAGGGCTTGTCGGAGATGCGCTTGATGGCCGGCATCACCGAATTGCGGCCCTTGAGCGCCAGTTCCACCGCTGCCTTGCCGGTGGCGTAGGCGTGGGCCACGTCGGTCTTGGAGGCGATGTGGCGCGCCGCACGCTGCAGGTAGTCGGCCACGCCCCAGTGGTACTTGAGGCCGAGCCCCTCCTTGACGATGTTGGCGATCACCGGCGCGACGCCGCCCAGTTGCGCGTGGCCGAAGGCGTCGCGCAGGCCCTGGTCGGAGAGGAACTTGCCTTCCGCGTCCTTCACGCCCTCGGAGACGACCACCGTGCAGTAGCCGTGCTTCTTCACCATGGCGTCCACTTTCGCCAGGAACTTGGCCTTGTCGAAGGTGATCTCGGGGAACAGGATCAGAATGGGTAGATCCATCTCCTTGTTGCCGGCCATGGCGCCGGCGGCGGCGATCCAGCCGGCGTGGCGGCCCATCACCTCCAGCACGAACACCTTGGTGGAGGTCTTCGCCATGGAGGCCACGTCGAAGGTGGCCTCCAGGGTCGACACGGCGATGTACTTGGCCACGGAGCCGAAGCCGGGGCAGTTGTCGGTGATCGGCAGGTCGTTGTCCACCGTCTTCGGCACATGCACGGCGAGGATGGGGTAGCCCATGGCCTCGCCCAGTTGCGAGATCTTGAGGCAGGTGTCGGCGGAATCGCCGCCGCCGTTGTAGAAGAAATAGCCGATGTCGTGGGCCTTGAACACCTCGATCAGGCGCTCGTACTCGCGCCGGTTCTGCTCCAGGCTCTTCAGCTTGTAGCGGCAGGAACCGAAGGCGCCGGATGGTGTGTGGCGCAGGGCGGCGATGGCTGTCGCCGACTCCTTGCTGGTATCGATGAGGTCTTCGGTCAGGGCGCCGATGATGCCGTTGCGGCCGGCATATACCTTGCCAATCTTGTTCTTGTGCTTGCGCGCGGTTTCGATCACGCCGCAGGCGGAAGCGTTGATGACCGCCGTCACCCCGCCGGATTGTGCATAAAATGCATTTTTCGCCATATTATCTCCAATATGCTCTTGCTTGGCCCGCCTCACCGGGCCGTCGCGGCGCTGCTTCAGCCGAGCGCCGCGAACAGGGCGTTCTTGATGGCCTCCAGCGAACCGACGCCGGAAATCCTGCGATACTTGGGCGCCTTCGCATCGCCGCCGGCCGCCCACTTCGAATAGAAGTCGACCAGGGGCTTGGTCTGGCTGTGATAGACGGACAGGCGCTTGCGCACCGTCTCCTCCTTGTCGTCGTCGCGCTGGATGAGGTCCTCGCCGGTCGCGTCGTCCTTGCCCGCGACCTTCGGCGGGTTGAATACCACATGGTAGGTGCGGCCCGAAGCCGGATGCACGCGGCGGCCGCTCATGCGCTTGATGATTTCCTCATCGGGCACATCGATCTCCAGCACGTAGTCGAGCTCGACGCCCTGGGCGCGCAGCGCCTCGGCCTGGGGGATGGTGCGGGGGAAGCCGTCGAAGAGGAAGCCCTTGGCGCAGTCCGGCTGCTTCAGGCGTTCCTTGATGAGGCCGAGGATGATGTCGTCGGAGACGAGTTGGCCGGCGTCCATGACCTTCTTCGCCTCCAGCCCGAGGGGCGTACCCGCCTTGACCGCGGCGCGCAGCATATCGCCGGTGGAAATCTGGGGGACGCCGAACTTCTCGGTGATGAACGCCGCTTGCGTCCCTTTGCCGGCGCCGGGTGCGCCGAGCAGGATTAATTTCATGACTACCCTCCCAAGGAGAACTTATCTATCACTATGATTTATCGGGGTTTTTTCCACAACGCCGCCAAGGTACCCCTAATTTTTCCTTCCGTCAAACTTGCTGCGCACCCGGGCGAGATCCTCCGGCGTATCCACCCCCGCTTCGGGGGCATGATCGACTTGCGCGACGCGGATGCGAAAGCCGTGCCAGAGCACGCGCAACTGCTCGAGCGCCTCGAAGCCCTCGATAGCGGACGGCCCCAGGGCCTTGTACCGGCGCAGGAAGCCGGCGCGGTAGCCGTAGATGCCGATGTGGCGGCTCGCCGGCAGCCCCGGCGGCAGGAGCTCCCGGTCGGCGGCGAAGGCGTCGCGCGGCCAGGGGATCGGCGCCCGGCTGAAATACAGGGCGTAGCCGTGCGCGTCGCACACGACCTTCACCACGTTGGGATTGAGGAACTCCTCGATGCTGCGGATCGGATGGCAGGCGGTCGCCACCGAGGCGGCAGGATCGGCGTTCAGCTCCTGCGCCACCCGGCTGATGAAACCGGGCTCGATGAGCGGCTCGTCACCCTGGACATTCACGACAATGGCATCGTCACTCCAGCCCAACCGATCGACCACCTCCGCCAGGCGGTCCGTGCCGCTGGCATGGTCCGCGCGGGTCATGATCGCGGAATAGCCGTGCCGCTGCACCACGGCGCACACTTCGGCATGATCCGTAGCCACGTGGATCTCGCTGGCACCGCTTTGCGCGGCGCGCTCGGCAACCCGCACCACCATCGGCTTGCCGCCGATGTCGGCGAGCGGCTTCCCGGGAAGACGGCTTGATGCGTAGCGGGCGGGGATGACAACCTTGAACGACATCTTGCGCCCGCCGGCGAGCTTCAGCCCGCTGCTTCCTCCGGGGCGAGTTGCCGAGCCTCTTCCTCGAGCATTACCGGGATGTCGTCGCGCACGGGATAGGCCAGCCGGCAGGGCTTGCAGACGAGTTCCTGCTGGCTCTTGCGATAGTCGAGCGGCCCTTTGCAGACAGGGCAGACCAGGATTTCAAGCAGCCTTGCGTCCATCGAGTTTCTCCATGAGCCATTGGGCAAGATCCGCGTCGAGCCTTGCCTCGACGGGAAGGTACCAAGCTTCCCGTGGCGCGAAAGCTCGGCATTTTACCGCATCTTTCTCCGTCATTAGAAGCGCTTCTGCGTCCATAAATTCGATGTCTGCCTGCCGGAAACGGTGGTGGTCGGGAAAACCGTGCGCCACGAACTGCAAGCCCAGGCCCTCCAACTGGCGGAAGAACCGCGCCGGGTTGCCGGTGCCGGCCAAGGCATGCACCCGCTTGCCCCGCAACTCCTCGACCCCGCAAGTGCGGGCCGGTTCGCCCAGACTCACGAAGCGTTGTCCGGCCAGTTCCATTCTGAACACCCGTCGCGGGCTCACGCCGGCCGGCAGGGCCGCGTCCTCGCCGTGGAGCACCACCGCATCCACCTCGGCCAGGCGCCCCGGGCATTCGCGCAGGGGCCCCGCCGGCAGCGGCCAGCCGTTGCCCAGGCCGCGCCCGTCGAGCACGGCAATCTCGACGTCGCGCGCCAGCCGGTAGTGCTGCAGCCCGTCGTCGGCGATGAGCACGTCGCAAAGGGGATGGGCGGCCAGCAGCGCCCGGGCCGCGGCGAGCCGATCGGGGCCGACGAACACCGGACAGCCGGCGCGGCGGGCCAGCAACACCGGCTCGTCGCCCATTTCGCCGGCATCGCTCTCGGCCCGCACCGCGCGCACCCCCTGCACCGTGCCCCCATAGCCGCGGCTGACGATGCCCGGCCGGCGCCCATGGCGCGCGAGCTCCTGGGCGAGGTAAAGCGCGAGCGGCGTCTTGCCGCTGCCGCCCGCGGTGATGTTGCCCACCACGACGACCGGCACCGGCAGGCGCACGGAACGCGGCAGTCCCAACCGATAGAGTCGGATGCGCATCTCCACCAAGACTGCGAAAGCCAGCGCAACCGGTAGCAGGACAAGGGCCATCATGCCCCGCTGCTGCCAGCCCGCCGCTATCGTTTCGCGAATGGACATGAAAGTGACAACTGTCGGTCGGCCGGCGCGGTACCGCGCCGGTCACCGGGGGGGCCGGGAGGGCGCCGCCGCCTCAGCGCGACGGGCTTTGCGTGGCGAAGGAGATATGGCTGTAGCCGGCCTGCTGCGCCGCCTGCATGACGTCGATCACGCTCTGGTGCTCGGCCTTCTTGTCGGCGTTGATCACCACCACCGGCTCCTTGGCGTTGCCCCCCGCCCGGCGCAGCGCCAGGCCGATCGCCTCCACGTCCCGTACCCCGACCGCGACGCGATTGACCACGATGTCGCCCGCGGCGGTCACCACGACGTTGATCTCATTGGGTTGCTCCTGCGGCTGGGTCGCCTCGGCCATGGGCAGATTGATCTCGAGTCCGGAGAACTTGGAATAGGTCGTCGTGATCATGAGGAAGATCAGGATGACCAGCAGCACATCGATCATCGGGATCAGGTTGATCTCCGGCTCCTCCCGGAAACGCCCGCGCTGGAAGTTCATGTGGATCAGG
>CAYZLI010000047.1:12861-22687 GCA_964479195.1 uncultured Rhodocyclaceae bacterium | reverse complement strand
ACCTGGGTCGACAACAAGGGCGACAAGCGGACCGACGAGGCCACGATCGGCTGATAATAGGAAGCCGACGGGTCAGGCCGCAATTAGGAACAAGCCAGGGTGGCCAAGCATCACCCCGGCGCCACTGGCAACACTATCAATTGGAGGAAAGTCATGCCGAAGCGCATCAGCGCACTCGCAGTTGCGGTGACGGTCTCGATGGCTCTCGCTGCCCACGCGCAGCAACCGGCCAGGAAACCCGCCGCCCAGACCGCCAAAGCAGCCGCACCAGCCAACGCCAACGCCCCGGCCAAGGATGCGGCGACCGCCGATTTCGAGAAATTCCGCGCGGTCATGGAAGAGGACAACCCGGCCGAGCTGTTCGAACTGAAGGGCGAGGAGTTGTGGAAAGCCAAGCGCGGACCGAAGAACGTCTCCCTGGCCGAAAGCTGTGATCTCGGCCTGGGGGTGGGCGTGCTCAAGGGCGCCTACGTGCAGATGCCGCGCTACTTCGCCGATGCCGACACGGTCATGGACGCCGAGCGGCGCATCGTGTGGTGCATGGTGGAGAAGCAGGGCTTCAAGATCGGGGACATCGCCAAGACCCCCTTCGCCAAGGGCGAACATACGCCCGATCAGACCTCCCTCGTCACCTTCGTGGCCGGCCACTCGCGCGACATGAAGATCGCCGTGCCGCAGAAGCACGCGAAGGAGAAGGAGACCTACGAGATCGGCAAGGAGATCTTCGCCTACCGGGCCGGCCCCTACGACTTCTCCTGCGGCACCTGCCACGGCGCCGACAACAAGCGCATCCGCATGCAGAACCTGCCTAACCTGTCGGGCCCCGGGCCGGACGCGATCAAGGCCATCCAGGGCTGGCCCGGCTACCGCATGACGGGCGGGGTCATGCTCACGGCCCAGTGGCGCATGAACGACTGCTTCCGCCAGCAGCGCTTCCCCGAGCCGACGTACGTTTCCGACTCGATCACGGCACTCATGACCTTCCTTGGGACGAACGCCAACGGCGAAGTCTACAAGGGCCCGGGCATCAAGCGTTGAGGAGGCGCACATGAAAACTATCCGCATCACCCATTTCGTGGCCGCTGCGGCGGCCGTGTTCGCCGCCTCCGCCGCCCATGCCGGCGACTACCGGGGCAAGGCGATCGCCATGGTCAAGCAGGACTTCAAGACCAAGGGCATCGCCACCGCCGATCGTACGGCGGAAGACGGCGTCCAGGCCATCTGCAACCGCAGCGGCAACAAGCCGCCGGAAGGGATCGCCAAGCAGTTGGAGCAGGACCAGATGGGGGCCGTCAAGCTGCCGGCCGACGGCAAGCTGATGGGCGACTGGAAGGCGGGCGAGAAGATCGCCCAGAGCGGCCGCGGCTTCACCTGGACCGACAAGCCGGGGCTGCCGGTGGGCGGCAACTGCTACAACTGCCACCAGATCGCGCCGACGGAAACCTCCTTCGGCACCGTCGGCCCCAGCCTCTACCAGTTCGGCAAGCTGCGCGGCAACGGCCCGGACATCCAGAAGTACGTCTATAGCAAGATCTACAACGCCAAGGCCTTCAACCTGTGCTCCGAGATGCCGCGCTTCGGCCATATCGGCGCCCTGGGCGAGAGCCAGATCAAGGACCTGGTGGCTCTGTTGCTCGATCCGCAGTCGCCCGTCAACAGCAAGTAACCCAAACAGAACGCCGCCAAGAGGCTTGGCGCTGCCAAGCCTCTTTTTTTCCCCAAGGATCCCGGAAAATGTCCATGAACCGCAGAGAATTCCTGCAGGTCCTCGCCGTCGCCTCGGCGGCGGGCTTCACCCTCGACTCTCGCTTCTTGCTGGCCGCCCAGGGCGGGACGAAGCTCTACGATCTGCCCCGCTTCGGCAATGTCTCCCTGCTGCATTTCACCGACTGCCACGCCCAACTGCTGCCCATCTACTTCCGTGAGCCGAACGTGAACCTCGGCGTGGGCGGCGCCGTCGGCCGCGCCCCGCACCTGGTCGGCGAGCACCTGCTGAAGGCCTTCAAGGTCAAGCCCGGCTCGGTCGAGGCCTACGCCTTCACCTATCTGGACTTCGAGCAGGCGGCGAAGACCTACGGCAAGGTGGGCGGATTCAGCCATCTGGCCACCCTGGTCAAGCGCCTGCGCGCCTCGCGCCCCGGCGCCCTGCTGCTGGACGGCGGCGACACCTGGCAGGGCTCGGCCACCGCGCTCTGGACCAAGGGCCAGGACATGGTGGACGCCTGCAAGCTGCTGGGCGTGGACATCATGACCGGCCACTGGGAATTCACCCTCGGCGCCGAGCGCGTCAAGGAGATCGTCGAGAAGGATCTCAGTGGAAAAAGCGGGGCAAAGATGGAATTCCTCGCCCAGAACGTCAAGACCACCGACTTCGGCGACCCGGTGTTCAAGCCCTACGTGATCCGCGAGATCAACGGCGTGCCCGTGGCCGTCATCGGCCAGGCCTTCCCCTACACCCCCATCGCCAACCCCCGCCACATGATCCCCGACTGGACCATGGGCATCCAGGACGAGGAAATGCAGAAGGTGGTCAACGAGGCCCGGTCCAAGGGTGCCCAGGTAGTGGTGGTCCTGTCCCACAACGGCATGGACGTGGACCTCAAGATGGCGAGCCGCGTCACCGGCATCGACGCCATCCTGGGCGGCCACACCCATGACGGCGTGCCGGCGCCCTCGATCGTCAAGAACGCCGGCGGCCAGACCTTGGTGATGAACTCCGGCTCCAACAGCAAGTTCCTCTCGGTGCTGGATATGGATGTGCGCGGCGGCAAGATCCAGGGCTGGCGCTACAAGCTGCTGCCGGTGTTCTCCGACCTGCTGCCCGCCGACAAGGAGATGGCGACCCACATCGACCAGGTGCGCGCGCCCCACAAGGCGAAGCTGGAGGAAAAGCTCGCCGTCTCCGAGGGCCTGCTCTACCGCCGCGGCAACTTCAATGGCACCTGGGATCAGTTGATCCTCGACGCGCTGCTGGAGGTCAAGGGCGCGCAGATCGGCTTCTCGCCCGGTTTCCGCTGGGGCACGACCATCCTGCCGGGCCAGGCCATCAGCTTCGAGCACGTCATGGACCAGACGGCGATCACCTACCCCTACGCCACGCTCACCGACATGACGGGCGAGGCGATCAAGATGATCCTGGAGGATGTCGGCGATAACCTGTTCAACGCCGACCCCTACAAGCAGCAGGGCGGCGACATGGTGCGCGTGGGCGGCATGACCTACACCTGCGACCCCAAGGCCGCCATGGGGAGCCGCATCCAGGACATGCGCCTGGACGGCAAGCCCATCGAGGCTGGCAAGACCTACAAGGTCGCCGGCTGGGCGCCGGTGGCCGAAGGCGCCCAGGGCGAGCCCATCTGGGACGTGGTGTCCAAATGGCTGCGCGACAAGAAGACCGTCGCGCCGCGCCGGCTCAACCAGCCGAAGCTGGTGGGCATGGCCGGCAATCCGGGCATCGCCTGAACGACCGCTTACACTTCTTGATCCTCGGCCACGGAGGCAGTCGGCTAGAATTCCGGCGAACGACATCCCAGTCCACCGGAACATGCCCTCCCATCCCGCCCCGCTGCGCCGACGGCTCGCCGTCGGCGCGGCGCTCTGCGCCGCCGCCCTCGCGGCCGCGCCGGCCCATGCCGGCGAAGATCCCTTCGATACGCTCGCCGCGGTCCCGCCCCTGACGGGCCTCCGTGCGACCCCGGACGGGGTCCCGGCGCCCTGCCAGCCGGCGGACCTCACCAAGCCGCTGGGCCTGGCGGAGGTGGTGGACGCCGCCCTGTGCCAGAACCCGCAGACCCGCCAGGTCTGGGCGAATGCCCGGGCCCAAGCGGCCCAGGTGGGCCTGGCGCAGGCCGCCTTCCTGCCCGCCCTGTCCGCCAGCGTGACGGCCAGCCATGCCCGCAGCGACGCGGCCAAACTGGGCTCGGCCGGGGCTTCGACCACCACGCAGAAGAGCCTCGGGCTGGATTTCGCCTACCTGCTCTATGACTTCGGTGCCCGCGCCGCCAGCCTGGAGAATGCGCGCCAGTTGTTCGCCGCTGCGGCGGCAACCCGGGACGCGACGGTGCAAAGCGTCTTCCTCGCCGCCGTGCAGGCCTTCTTCCAGACGCAGACGGCGGCGGCGGCCCTGGAGGCGAGCCGCCTCTCGGAAGCGGCCGCCCTGGAATCCCTCAATGCCGCCGAAGCCCGCTACCGCGTAGGCACCGCCACCCCCGCCGACCGGCTGCAGGCGCGCACCGCCTACACCCAGGCCGTGCTCAACCGCATCACGGCGGAAGGCGCCCTGAAAACGGCCCGGGGCACGCTGGCCAACATCATCGGCTACGACCCCACCCAGCCCCTGGCCCTGGCGCCGGTGCCCCCCGCCGCCCCGGGCGCCGGTTTCGCGGCGGACGTGGCGAAACTCATCGAGGAAGCGCGCCGCCGCCGGCCGGACTTGGCGGCGGCGGAAGCCCAGTTCCGCGCCGCCCAGGCGAACATCGAGGCGGCGCGCACCGCCGGCCTGCCCACGCTCTCGCTGGGCGTGGGCGCCGGCCGCAGCTACACCAGCGGCTCCCCCGCCGCCGACAGTTCCAGCGTCGGGCTCACCCTGAGCGTCCCGATCTTCACCGGCTACGCCACCACCTACCGGGTGCGCACCGCCGAGGCCCAGGCCGAGGCCCAGGCCGCCGGCCGCGACCAGGTGCGCCTGCGGGTCGCTCTCGACGTGTGGAACGCCCACGCCAACCTCGCCACCGCCACCCAGTCGGTGCAGAGCGCCGAGGACCTGCTGGAAAGCGCCCTCCAGTCGGAGCGGGTGGCGGCGGGCCGCTACAGGGCCGGCGTGGGCAGCATCCTCGATCTGCTCACCGCCCAGAGCGCGCTCGCCAGCGCGCGCCAGCAGCGCATCCAGGCCGGCTTCGGCTGGTTCAGCGCCCGCGCGGTGCTGGCCCAGGCCATGGGCGCCCTGGACAGCGGCACGCTCGCCGAACTGACTCCTGCTGCCGCGGAACCCTCGTCCCGGAATAACCGTCCATGAACCGCATGCTCAAACTTTCCCTGCTCATCCTCGCCGCGCTCGCCCTTGCCGGCGGTGGCTACTATGCCTACGTGCAGAAGGCCGCGGCCGATCCCCACAAGCGCTACCGCCTGCAGACCGTGGAAATGGGCGACCTGACCCAGACGGTCTCGGCCAACGGCACCCTCAATCCGGTGGTGCTGGTCAACGTCGGCACCCAGGTTTCCGGGACGGTGAAGCGGCTGCACACCGACTTCAACGACCAGGTCAAGGCCGGCCAGATCCTGGCGGAACTGGACGACGCCATCTACAGCGCCCAGGTGCGCCAGAGCGAGGCCAGCGTGGCCAGCGCCGCCGCCGCGCTGGACCTGGCCCGGGCGAGCGAGGCGCGGCTGGAGGCCCTTTTCCGGCAGGAATACGTGTCGCGCCAGGAATACGATCAGGCGGTGCAGGCGCGCAAGGCCGCCGAGGCGCAACTGCGCCTGGTGCGCGCCCAGAACGACCGCGACCGGGCCAACCTCGGCTACTCGGTGATCCGCTCGCCCGTGTCCGGCGTGGTCGTGGATCGCCAGATCGACGTGGGGCAGACCGTGGCGGCCAGCTTCCAGACGCCGACGCTGTTCAAGATCGCCCAGGACCTGAGCCGGATGCAGATCTACACCACTTTCGCCGAAGCGGACATCGGCAGCATCCGCGTGGACCAGCCGGTGCGCTTCAACGTGGACGCCTTCCCCAACCGCAGCTTCCAGGGCAAGGTGAAGCAGATCCGCCTCAATCCCACGACCCAGCAGAACGTCGTCACCTACAACGTGGTCGTGGCAGTGGACAACCCGGAGCAGATCCTGCTGCCGGGCATGACCGCCTACGTGAGCATCGCCGTGGTGCAGAAGAACGGGGTCGTGATGGTGCCCAACGCGGCCCTGCGCTTCAAGCCTGCGGACGCCAAAGGCAAGAACGGCGAGAAGGCCGAGAAGGGCGGTGCCGGTGAGCGTGCCGCCGGGCCGAGGACGGCCGAGGGCGGCGGAGCGCAACCCGGCGCAACGCCGCAGAAGCGCCGCCGCGACGCGTCGGGTGGCACGGTCTATGTGATCGAGGACGGCGCCCTCAAGCCGGTCGCCGTCCAGACCGGCATCTCGGATGGCCGTTTCACCGAACTGGCCGGCGGCGAGCTCAGGGCCGGCGACCAGGTGGTTGTCGGCGAAAACGTCCAGAACGCCGCGCAGCCCGCCCCGCCGAGCGGATTTCGCATGAGGCTGTTCTGATGGCGGAACCGGTCATCCGCGTGGAGGCGCTGGACAAGGCCTACGACACGCCGGCCGGGCCTTTCCCCGTGCTCAAGAATGTGAACCTCGTCGTGCAGCCGGGCGAGTTCGTCGCCGTGATGGGGCCCTCCGGCTCGGGCAAGTCCACCTTCATGAACATCCTCGGCTGCCTGGACCGGGCGAGCGAAGGACGGTACTGGCTGTCGGGCCGCAACGTCGCCGAGCTGTCCCCGGACGAAACCGCGGCCCTGCGCAACCGCAGCATCGGCTTCGTCTTCCAGGGCTTCAACCTACTGCCGCGCATGAGTCTCGCCGACAACGTGGCCCTGCCGCTCGTCTATGCCGGCCTGCGCGGCGCGGAAAGGCGCAGCCGGGCCGTCGCCACGCTGGAAAAGGTCGGCCTGGCTGCCTACGCCGATTCCATGCCCAACCGCATTTCCGGCGGCCAGCAGCAGCGGGTGGCCATCGCCCGGGCGCTGGTGAACCAGCCCCGCCTGATCCTCGCCGATGAGCCCACCGGCAACCTGGACAGCCACACGGGGGAGGAGATCATGGGGGTGTTCGGGGCGCTCAACCGCGAGGGCATCACCGTCGTCCTCGTCACCCACGAGGCGGACATCGCCGCCCACGCCCGGCGCCAAGTGCGCTTCCTGGATGGGCGCATCGTCCTGGACGCCCCCACCACCCCCAGCCCCTCTCCCGCAACGGGAGAGGGGCGCGTCGTGAGTCGCGGCGCGACTTCCATGGGAGGGGCGCGATGCTGAGGGCGATGCTCGAAGAGGCCTGGCGCGCCATGGGGGCCAACCGCCTGCGCACCTTCCTCACCATGCTCGGCATGGTGATCGGCGTGGGTGCCGTGGTGCTCATGATGGCCATCGGCCAGGGCGCCCAGTACGCCGTGCAGCAGACCATCAGCTCGATGGGCAGCAACGTCTTCGTCATCCTGTCCGGCTACACCTCGGTGGGCGGCGTGCGCAGCGGCAGCGGCAGTGCGCCGACCCTGACCATGGCCGACGCCGATGCGATCGGCGAACTCGATGGGGCCGAAACCGTTGCCCCGGTGCACTGGGGGTCGGTGCAGATGGTGTATGGCGGGAACAACTGGAACGCCTGGGTGCAGGGCACCACGCCGGCCTACCTCGACGCACGTTCCTGGCAATTGGCCGACGGCGCATCATTCACCGATTCGGACGTGCGCGCCGGCACCCGCGTGGCGCTGATCGGCAAGACCGCCGCGGCAAACCTTTTCGGCGACGAAAGCCCGGTCGGCAAGACGTTTCGCATCGGCCAGGCGCCGTTCACCGTTCTCGGCCTGCTCGCCCCGAAGGGCCAGAACCTGGAAGGGCGCGACCAGGACGACCTGATCGTCATGCCGATCACGACCGCCCAGCGCAAGGTCTTCGGCACGCCGTTCCAAGGCTCCGTGCGCCAGATCATCGTCAAGGCCGCTTCGCCGGAAATCATGCCGGCGCTGGAGAAATCGATGGAAGCGCTGCTGCGCCAGCGCCACCGGCTGCGGGACGGCGCCGACAACGACTTCACCCTGCGCAACCTCACCGCCGTCGCGGACACGGCGGCGGAGACCACGCGCATCATGTCCCTCCTGCTGGGTGCCATCGCGTCGGTGTCCCTGGTGGTGGGCGGCATCGGCATCATGAACATCATGCTGGTGTCGGTGACCGAGCGCACCCGCGAGATCGGCATCCGCATGGCCATCGGCGCCCGCCAGCGCGACATCCTGGCGCAATTCCTGCTCGAGGCCATCATCATCTCGGTGATCGGCTGCAGCATCGGCCTGGGCCTGGGCGTCGCCGGCGCGGTGCTGACCCACCAGGTCGCGAAGACGGCGGTGGTGATCTCCGGCAGCGCCGCCCTGGTGGCTTTCGCGGTGGCGGCCGGCGTCGGCGTCTTCTTCGGCTTCTATCCGGCGCGCAAGGCGGCGCGCCTCGACCCCATCGAAGCGCTGCGCTACCAGTAGGCCGGGTTAGCGTAGGGCGCATTAGCCGCGCAGCGGCGTAATGCGCCGGATGTATCCGGCGCAATGGGCTGCGCTTATTGCGCCCTACGAAGAGGCCTCCCGTAACAATCCCCCGGCGGCAATGGGCCATAATAAAGCCACCATGGCCGACGAAATCGAGCTCAAGCTCGCCCTGCCCGAAGGGGCACGGCGCGCTTTTCTCCGCCATCCCCTACTCGGCCAGGCGGAGAAGCTCGGCACCCGCAAGCTCAGCAACGTCTATTTCGACACGCCGGAACTGGCCCTGCGCCGCCAGCGCATGGCCCTGCGCACCCGCAAGCAAGGCCGCGCCTGGCTGCAGACGGTGAAGTGCGCGGGAAATACTTCGGGGGGCCTGGCCGTGCGGCCGGAATGGGAGCAGCCCTACGATGGGCAGTTCGATTTTTCCGCCGTCACGGACCCGAAGGCACGCAGCCTGCTGGAGCGGGACAAGGTCCGTTCCCGCCTTGCGCCGGTGTTCGAGACGGTCTTCGCGCGCCGCACCTGGCGCCTGGTCAATGGCGCCGGCTCCATGCTGGTTGCGCTGGACCGGGGCTGGATCGGCGCGGGCGCGGCGCGGGAGGAGATTTGCGAGATCGAGCTGGAGTTGGAACACGGCGAGCCCGCCGCCCTGTTCGACGCCGCCCTGGCGCTCGCCCAGGCGCTGCCCCTGCGGCCGGAAATCCTGTCCAAGGCGGAGCGCGGCTTTCGGCTGCACGGGGGCGAGCCCCCGCGGCCGGTGAAGGCCGGCGCTTCGCCCCTGCGCGCCGGACAGACCCCATGGCAGGCGTTTTGCGCCATCGCTGCCGCCTGCATCGCGCAGTTGCAATGGAACGAGCTCGGCGCGACGCAGGACGACCCGGAATTCATCCACCAGATGCGCGTGGCGCTGCGGCGGCTACGCTCCGCCCTGCGCAGCTTCCGTCCGGCGCTGCCGCCCGGCGCCTTCGATGCCGCCGTGGCGCAAATCCGGACGCTCGCCCGCAGCCTGGGGGCGGCGCGCAACTGGGACGTGCTGGTGCAGGAGATCGTCCGGCCGGTGCGCACGGCCTTTCCCGGGGATGCGCGCCTCGACACCCTGGGCGCCGCCGTCGCGGCGGAGCGCGAAAAGGCCCGTGCTGGCGCACACAGCCTCCTGGCTTCCCGCGAGCATGCCTGCTTCATCCTCGGCTTTAGCGCCCTGCTGCACCGCCCCGCCGAACCTTCTGAGCCAATGCCCCTCGAAGCCTTTGCGGCACGCCGGCTGAGGCGACTGCACAAGAAGGCCGTCGCCCTGGCCGAGGCGGCGCGGGACCTGGACCCGGGCCGGCTGCATGCCCTGCGCATCGGCGCCAAGCGCCTGCGCTACGCCATCGAATTCTTCGCGCCGCTTTACCACGCCAAAGACACCAAGCGGGCGCTCGAGGTGCTGATCGCCCTGCAGGATGCGCTGGGCGCCCTGAACGACCTCGCCAGCGCCGGCGAACCGCTGCTGCGGCTCGCCGGCGAGGAACAGGCGCTGCGCGAAGCGGTGGCCCTGATCGGCGGCTGGCACGGGCCCCGCTACGGGGCCCTGCGGGCGGCGCTGCCCGGCCG
>CAYZLI010000047.1:0-12761 GCA_964479195.1 uncultured Rhodocyclaceae bacterium | reverse complement strand
TCGGCGGCTGGCACGGGCCCCGCTACGGGGCCCTGCGGGCGGCGCTGCCCGGCCGAATCGAGCAACTGTGCGCCCTCAAGCGCTTCTGGCGTCCTCGGAACAGCTAGCGAGATGACCGCTCGCCCTGGGCTTGTCGAAGGATGAGCGGTCATTTTCGCGGCCGTTCGTGGTTCGACAAGCTCACCACGAACGGCCTTTAACATGGAGGCAACCTATGGTCATTAAGGTCGCGGCTTCGCCAACGACGGAAACCACCTTGGACCTTATCCTGTGGCGGCATGCCGAAGCCGAAGACGGCCTGCCCGACGCCAAGCGCAAGCTCACCGCCCGCGGCGAGAAGCAGGCGAAACAGGTCGGCCGCTGGCTGAGAAGCCGCCTGCCGGAAGGCGCCCGCATCCTGGCCAGCCCGGCCACCCGCGCCGTGCAGACCGCCGCGGCGCTCGGCCTGCCCTTCGAGGAAGTGCGCGGCATCGGCACGGGGGCCGACGCGACGGACGTTCTCGCCGCCGCCGGCTGGCCCGAAGGGCCCGGTAGCCGCGGCGGCACGGTGGTGGTGGTCGGCCACCAACCCACCCTGGGGCGGCTGGCCGCCCTGCTGCTCGGCGGCGCCGAGGCCGACTGGACCATCAAGAAGGGCGCGGTGTGGTGGTTCTCCAACCGCGTGCGCAACGGCGAGACGCAGACCGTGCTGCGGGCGGTAGTGGGGCCGGATTTGGTTTGAGTGCGGTGCTCAGACGAGTTGGACCAGTTCGCCGCTGTATTGGCCGAGCATGCTATCAGCGGTCAGCAGCAACAAAGGCTCCATGGTGGCCTGGGCGACGATGAGCCGGTCGAACGGATCGTTGTGGTGGGACGGGAGTCTCGCCACCTGCGCCGCATGCCGGGCAAGGACCGGCAGCTCGATGAAGCCGCTTGCCTCGATCGCCTGGGCCAGCTCGAATGGATCCCCCTCGATTTTGCCCAGGCGCGTCTTGATGGCGATTTCCCAGATGGAAGCGGCGGAAACATAGACCTCGCTTGCCGCGAGTATGGTCTTGCGCGCGGCGCACTTGAGCTTCCGGCTGTCGGTCGCCGCCCAGATGAATACGTGGGTATCGAGGAGCAGGCGCACTACCGCCCCTCGAACTCGGCCAACACCTCCCGGGGCAAGGGGGTGTCGAAGTCGTCGGCCACCTTCACCTTGCCCTTGAGCACGCCGAACCGGATCGTACGCTTGGGCGCCGCGAGCCGCGTTAGCCTAGCCACGGGCTTGCCGCCGCGGCCGATGATCACGTCCTCCCCCGCCGCGGCCTGTTCGACCAGCTTGGAGAGATGGGTCTTGGCTTCGTAGATATTGATGGTTTGGGTCGACACCGCATTCCTTCCTTTCTGTTGCATCAGACCAAGTCTAGTCAAAGCCGCTTCCGGATACAAGCAGACACGGCGGAGGCGAGACGCCAACCGTGCCGCGGGCGGTGGTGGGGCCGGATTTGGTTTAACATTGGCCACGGCAAGATACGAACCGAGCTTCCCGATGCGCCTGACACCCGAACAAACCCGGACCATCAAGACCACCATCCATCGCGTCCTCGACCCGGCGGCCCAAGTCTGGTTGTTCGGCTCGCGGGTCGACGACCGCCGACGCGGGGGCGATATCGACCTCTACGTGGAGACCGACAACCCGGAGCTGCTCCGCGAGCTGAAGTGCAAGATCAGCCTGGAGGAAGCCCTCGATCTGCACGTGGATCTGGTCGTCAAAAGGCCGGGGCAGGATCATCCCATTCACCACATCGCAAAGTCGGAGGGGGGCTTGCTGTGACCGAGCATATCCGCCTCTTCGGCTATTTCGAACGCATTATCGAACTGCCGCGCGGCTTACGGGTACGAGCAGCCAGAGTCCTGATCCGGTGAAAGCCGCACCGAAGCCGGGTATGCGCCCGGACGTCCTCTTCGACCTGGACGGCACCCTGATCGACTCCTCGCCCGGCATCCTCGCCTCCTTCCGGCGGCTGCTCGCGGAGCGCGGCCTGTCGCCGGTGGTGGCCTTGGACGCCTCCGTCATCGGCCCGCCGCTGGGCGAGACTCTGAGGCACATCACGGGGATCACCGACCAAGCGCGGCTCGCCGAGCTGGCGGAAGGCTTCAAGCGGGACTACGACAGCCAGGGCTACCGCCTGACGACGCTCTTTCCCGGCGTGCCGGAAGGTCTGGCGCGGCTCGCCGCCAACGGCGCACGGCTTTTCATCATCACCAACAAGCGCCTCGTGCCCACCCTCAAGATTCTTGACGAACTGAACATCGCACGATTCTTCGCGGGCGTACACACCCGGGACGAGACGGAGCCCCTGGCCCCGTCCAAAGCGGCAGTCACGCGACGGGTGATCGCCCAATACAGCATCGATGCGAAAAGGGCCTTCTTCGTCGGCGACTCGGAGGAGGATGCCCAGGCGGCGCGGGAGAACGGGTTGACGTTCGTGCATGCGGTCTATGGGTATGGGGCGGTTGGCAGAGACACGCAAGCCGGAGAGATCAGGCTGGCGCATTTCGGGGATCTGCCGGCGCTCATTGGTCGGATTGGCAGGGCTTCACCCATCGAGAACTAGAAATGCTTGGCCGACTGTTCAAGGGCCTGTTGCCCAATCCACTCAAGAAAAGCAAGCACGAGCAGGCAGGCGCCGATCCGCTGGCGGAAGCCCGGCGCCACATCGACGAAAAGCGCTTCGATCTTGCCCGAGAGATTGTCGACGCCCGCTTGGCTGAAGACGCGGAAGACGCGCAGGCCTGGTGCCTACGCGGCGAGCTGCGGTACTGGGAAAAGGATGACGCGAGCGCCATCGAGTGCTTCGACAAGGCATTGCGTCTGCGGCCCGAACTGCATCGGGCCCATTATGGGCTGTCCCTGACCCACTTTGAACTTGGTCAAGTCGATAAGGCGCAAACGCACGCCCAATACGCATTGGGCCGAAACCGAAACAGCGCCGCCTATGCTGCCCAAGCGGGGCTCTGTGAACTGGCGCTGGGCAATAACCACTTCGCGATCAAAGCGCTCAAGCGCGCCATCCAATTGGATTCAAGAAACCCCAAGGTCTGGAACAACCTGGGGATCGCGCACCGCAGTCTGGGCTATTTCGAGAAAGCAAGAAGTTACTTCCTCCGGGCGGTGGAGTTGGATCCTGGACTCGAGATTGCCCACCGAAATCTCGCACAGCTCTTCTCGGAATCGGGAGACACAATACGAGCCACCACGCACGAGCGGGCTGCAGAAGCGATAGCCGCTCAAGAACAAGGCGCTGCCCCCTCCTCCACCGACGATGTGCCTGGGGAGGCGCTCCCAGAAACCTTGCTACGGGGCACTAAGGACTCAAGCGAGGAAGCCATAATCCAGGAAATCGATCGCCTGGTGGCTGCAGACCAGCCGCAACAAGCCGTCGCCTTGGCGGAGCGCGCTCTAGCCGATCATCCCGACGCAACGGCTGTGGCCGTCAAACTCTGTGATTTGCTGGAAAACCGTGGCGACTTCCAGGATGCGCTCGATGTCATCGAGGTCGCGCTCGTCCACAAGCCTGAGGACCCCCAACTCCTGGCCGCCAAGGGAGGCATCTACGAAAAGTTCTGCCTGTTTCCCAAGGCCGCCGAACTGCTTGAGCGCGCCAACGAACTCGACCCAGACAACCTGGGCGTTCTGCTGCATCTGGCGGACGTCTATTTCGAGCTCGAAGACTACGCCCGGGCGGAAGGCATCGTGTCGAGGGTCCATGCCCTCGCCAACACACCCATAACACGCCTCCAGCTGGCTACGGCCCAGCTCAACGCCTGCCTGTACGAGGAAGCCCTGGAGAGCTTCCAGTCGGTGATCCGCGAACACCCGCAGATCTACGAGCCCCAGATCGCCCGGAACTTGGGCCTCTGCCTTCAATACCTGGGCAGAACGGAAGAGGCGCTGCGGGAACTCAATGCTGCCGTCGTCGCCGAGCCAGACAATTCCAGTTCGCGCATGGCCCGCGCCCTCGTGAACCTGCTGCTGGAACGCTACGAAGAGGGCTGGGAAGATTACAGGCACCGGCTGTTCGTCGATATCCACTGGATCCGCCTTCTCCCCTTTCCCGTCTGGGAGGGCCAGCCGCTCGCAGGCAAACGGCTGCTGATCGTTGCCGAGCAGGGGCTGGGGGACCAGATCATGTTTGCCTCCTGCTTCCCCGATCTGTTGCGACTGAAGCCTGCGAATGTCTTTATCGAGACGCACAAGCGCTTGGAGAAGACCATCGCCCGCTCCTTCCCCCAATGCCGAGTGATCGGCACTAACCAGGGCCACAAGTTCGAATGGCTCAAGGAGATCGGCGAACCAGACTACTACGTGCACGCCGGGGACTTGGCGGGATGCTTCCGCCCCTCGCGGGCGGCATTTCCCCGACACCAAGGCTATCTCGTCGCCGATCCGCAGCGGATCGCTTTCTGGCGTGAACGGCTAGACGCACTGGGAGGCGGACCGAAGATCGGCGTCTCGTGGCGGGGCGGAACCCAGAGAACCCGCAAGGCTGTCCGCTCCCTGAGGATCGAGGATCTGGATTCTATCCTGCGCCATCCGGGGGCGCGGTTCGTCAGCCTGCAATACGGCGAAGTGGCGGATGAGGTACGCGAAGCCGAAGCAACTCTGGGCACGGCCCTGCCGCACTGGCCGGAAGCGATCGCCGACCTGGACGAGTTCGCCGCGCTGATCAGCGCCCTGGACTTGGTGATCAGCGTCTGCAACACGACGGTGCACTTCGCTGGCGCGCTCGGCAAGCCGGTCTGGGTCATGGCCCCCTCCACCCCGGAATGGCGCTACGGCTTGAACACACGGTCGATGAGCTGGTATCCGTCCAGCACCATGTTCCGCCAGGCGCATCTTGGGAATTGGGGGGATCTCGTGCAGGACGTGGCCTCCGCACTCTTCAGCCGATTTCCGCCCGCCCCGGCATAGCTCATGTTGCCTGATCGTCCGACCTTCCCGGCGAAGTGCGCCCCAGGCACTTGCCGCTAAGTTGTTCACAGGCGGCACGATTTTTGCTGTATTCCGGTGCCGGAGAAGCTTCCGGAAACCTACTTAGCCACGAAGGAGTGTCTATGAAACAAACTTTGCAGAAGGGCTTCACGCTCATCGAATTGATGATCGTCGTCGCCATCATCGGCATCCTGGCGGCCATCGCGCTCCCGGCCTACCAGGACTACACGGTCAAGGCTCGCGTGTCGGAAGTCCTCCTAGCCGCTTCCGGAGCTCGCAGTGCGGTGACTGAGGCAGCTCAAAGTACCAGCGGTCTGACCAATGCCGGTACAGGTTTGGTCATCGCTTCGTCCCAGTACGTCGCAGGAGGAAGCGTGCTCTCGGACGGAACTATCAACGTCGTCGCGAAGAGCGCGATTGGCGGCGCCGGCATCGGCACGATCACGGCGACGTTGACGCCGAGTTGGACCGGCCAGACCGTCGTCTGGTCCTGCACGGGCGGCCCGCTCAAGTATATGCCCGGCACCTGCCGCGGCTGATTCAGTTTCACGATCCGGAAAATCGCGCGCCTCGGCGCGCGATTTTTTTGCCTATTTTCGGCAGATCAGCTGACCAACTGCGTCAGTTCCGCCCGCAGTCGCGCAATTGGATTGCTCCAATTCCCCGGGCGTTCCTGCCGGAACAACCGGACGGAGGCATACCAGGGCATCGTCTCGCCGGTAAAACCATAGCGCCATTCCGGGACAATAGGGGCAAGTACCCACGTGGGAACGCCCAGCGCCCCGGCAAAATGCGCGGTCGAACTGCACACGGAAACCACCCCATCCAGGGCGCAGGCCAAGGCCGCCAGTTCAGAGTAATCCGTGTCTCCAAAACTGGGGAATTCCGCACTCGTTTCCACGCCCCCCCCCAACTGCGCCGTTTCTTCCGGTGTTGCGCGAAACTGGAGGGAAAACCAGCGGATTCCAGGCAAATCGAGCAGGGAAGCCAAGTCATCGACTGCAAGCGACCGCACTCGGCTACGGGTCTTGCCCAGCCCGCCGCGCCAGGCAATGCCGAGTTTGAGTCCGTCACCCAGGGAGCCGAGGCGGCGGCGCCATATGGCAACCCGCGCGGGATCGGCAAAGAGAAACGGGCGGCCTGGAAACTCGGCCGTCGTGCGGCGCAAATAGCGCGGCAGGTCCCCTGCTGGAGCCTGGAAATCCATAGTACCCAACTCGGCCAGGGTCTTGCTGCCTTTGCGCTGCAGTGGCATGACGTTGACATTTCCCGGAAAAGACCGGGAAAATAAACCCGCCAACCGGGGATCGCATTCCAGGACCACCTGCTCCGCCCGAGCCGCGACATCGGGTACGCAGGACGCGAACATGATCTCGTCGCCCAGCCCCTGCTCCGCGTAGATCAGCAGCCGCTTGCCGGCGAGGCTCTCGCCGCGCCACTCCGGGAAGGGATACGGCCGCAAGGGCGACTCGTCGGCGACCTGTTTGCGCGACTGGTAGTCCTCCCAGCCCTGGGCGAATTCGTGGCGCCCGAGCCGGAGAAAGGCGCGGTAGGGGGCCGCCTGGGCCACCCCTTCGGCGGTCTCCTCGGCACACCGGAGGGCTTCTTCCGCATCATCGACGCGGCCGGCGTCGATGGCGATGGCGCCGAGCAGGGCATGCGCCCTGGCGTATGCGCCTTCCAGCGCCAGGGCCCGCTCGCCGCAGCCCCGGGCTTCGTCCAGTTCCCCAATGTCCTTGTGCATCAGGGCCAGGTCGCACCAGCGCTCCGGGTTGCGCGGCTCCATCTGCAACGCCTGCCTCAATGCCCGGATCGCCTCCTCGTAGCGACCGGCCTCCCGCAGGGCGAAAGCACTGTTGGCGAGGGTCCCGGCATGCCCGGGGCGGAGCGCCAGGGAGCGGTCAAAGAACTCCAGCGCGCGGCTGGTCTTCCCGCCCCGGGCCAGAACGATGCCCAAGTTGCCGAGGGCATCGGCGTTGCTGCCGTCCGTCTTGATCGCCCGCTGGAATACCTGTGCCGCTTCCTGCAAACGGCCCTCGCCGTAGAGACGCGCCCCCTCGTCGTTGAGCCGGGCGGACAGCTCGCGCATCGCGGGGGATACGCCCTCAGCCGCGACGCGCTCCGCCGAAACATCCGGCCCCGGCTGGCCTTTGTCGTCGCCGGCTCCCGCCTTGCCGGCAAACAGGCCCTTGAGCAGGCGGCCGAGCATGTGGCTTACGAGCCGGCGCGCCCCCGCTGCGCCGCCCGCAGCATGGCCTCACGCTCGGCGAACCACTCGGCGGCGTACTCGCAGTCCCGGTATTCGTCGAAGTAGGGGCCGCCCAGGGTGTAATGGACGTTGGAAACGTCCGGGCTCGGCGCGTCGTAGCCGACGAGGTGGTTCCAGCGAGGGGGCAGGCCGCCGATCAGACCGTCGTCGCCCAGCCATTTGAACTGGTGCAGTTCCAGGCCAGTGGCGGCATTCACGTATTCCGGCGTCAGCATCCGGCATTTGGCGTTGTTGAAGAGCATGACGCTGGACCAGTTCTTCTTCTCGTACTTGGTCTGGACGGCATCGAGGAATTTGATTTCCTCCCGCGGCCGGTGGTCGTGCTTGACGACCATCACGGCGTAGCGCTCATCCCTCAGGTCCGACAGCTTGGCGATGTCGTCCAGGACCAGCATGTCGCAATCCATGAAGATGGACCAGCCTTCATAGCCGGACAGGCAGGGCGTCAGGAAGCGGGAGAAGGAGAAGTCCGTCGATTGCAGGGGATTGCGTTCGCGGGTGTAGATGCCTCCCAGTTGCGAGAGCATCAGGGGCACGATGGCTACCGGCCGCGACGCGCGGACCTGGATGGAGTGCGACAGCACGTTGAAGGCCGCCGCCTCGCGCGGATCATAGCCAACGAATACGCGGATCATCGTCTTCCCTCCCCTATTTCACCGGCGGCTTCGGGAACTCGGAGAAAATCTGTTTCGGCAAGGGTGATCGCCAGAGATAGGCGACGATCGCCAGATCGGCGATCAGCATGGCCGCCAAGCCGCGCTCCGGCCAGGGATGCCATACGGTCGCCCGCGCCAGCATAAGGCCGGCCCAGGCAATGTGGAGTGCGGCCGTGGCCGTAAGCAACTGCCGCCCCTGGCGCCAGAGCCGCCTCGCCCAGCCCCCCGCTTCCGGTTGGCGGTTCGCCAGAGCAAGCAGTACCAGCAACGTGGGCAGTTCCAGGGCCAGTTCGGGCCACGAGAAGCCGCTGGCGAGCACGGCCGTCTCGGGCGCGCGGCGGAAGGCCACGCCCACCAGCAGCATGAACCACCAATGCCGGGTCTGAAAGAGAAGGATGGCCCAGAGCGAGCCGGATACCTTCAGGACGCCGTGGCGGTTTACATCGATGTAGGGCAGGGCGGCCTTGCGCCCTCTCCCGGTCCCGTCCTTCATTTATCAGGAATAGGCGATGCAGGCTTCGCACACCGTCCCGGACACGTCCTTGCGCAAATGCGCCTCGCGCAGCCGGACGAATTCCGGGGAGTTCCAGCCTTCCATGAAGCTCTGCTTGGTCAGGTCGCCCATGGTCCACCGGGAGTTGGCGTCGAAACAGCAGGCGGAGAGCTTACCGTCGGCGGTGACATGCCCTTCCGTGAAGGCCGACCAGCAGGGCAGCGGCTCGCGCAGCGCGCCCAGGCGGCCCTGGTTGCCGGCGATGGGCCGGTAGCCGAGCTGCTCCTCCCGCTGGGTGGCGAAGGCGCCCATGGAGTAAAGGGGCAGCCAATAGTGCTGGTCCACGTAGGGCAGGATGCGCTCCCGCAGCAGGGCTTCCATCCTCTGGCCCTGCTCGCCGTCGTACTGGATCGAGGAGGCGTAAAGGCCGGTCTTGTAGCCCTTCTTCCCCCGCAGTTCCCAGGCCGCCTTGATGTTTTCCAGCGACTCGTGGAAGAGCTTTTTCGACACCCCCATCACCTTCTCGAACTGCTCCTCGTCGGCCGCATTGCAGGACCACTTCAACGAGTCCAGGCCCGCCGCCATGCAGGCGTCGATGGCCTCGGGGAAGGCCATGGAGGCGTTGGAGGTGAGGAACACGTAGGGCATGGCAAGTTCCGCCTTGAGGTAGCGGATGCAATCGACCAGCAGCTTGGGGTTCATGAAGGACTCGCCGAGGTAGAACACGCCGATCTCCTCGACGCCCGCTTCCCGCATCTCGCGGGTGATGCGCTTGAAGAGGTCGAAATCCATGTCCCACTTGGGCTGCACCTCGCGGGTGCGCAGGGCACAGAAGCCGCAGCGGTAGTTGCAGCGCGGCGAGATTTCGATCTTCACACTCTTCGGCGCCGGCAGCACCGCCTTCTGGTACTTGGCCGGGATTTTCGTGACGGCATCGATGCGATCGGTGATCATGCTTTCCCCTTGGAGAGAAGTTCACACTACATTTCAGTTCTTGACGAAGTAGCCGTGCGGGGCAGCTGTCCCGCCGAATTTGTTTTCCCGCTCCCGATCCGGGCTCAACTCTTTCGGATGGCTGGCAAGAAAAGCTTCAACGGCCTCCATGGGACCGGGGCCGAAATCCGGGCGCACGGGGTGTCCATTGACGGAAGTATCCTCTACGATAAGGTAGTCGCCTGGCAGCATCAAGGGAACATAGGCCTCAAGCTCTCTCAATACGTGCTCGCAGCGGTGGTCGGAGTCGAAAATCCAGAACACCTGCCCACGCACCTCGGGCAGCGTCTCGAACACGGTCGAGACCATGCGCGGACTCGTGCTGTCGCCCACGAGAAAGCGAATCCGGGGATGGCTGCGCACCAATCTCTCCCGATCGTCCACATCGACGGAAATCACGAAGCCGTCGTCGTTCTTTCCCGCCAGGATATCGGCAAAGAACAAGGCAGAACCGCCGTGCCGCGTGCCGGTTTCGACCACATGGGTGATCGGCCTCTCGTAAATGATTTCCTGATAGTTCCACATGTCCGGAACGAACTTCAGCACCCGGATGCCCCGGTAGTAGAGATTCTTCCAGATATGGCGGTCGTAATACCAACGGAAATAGTCTTCTCCGATTGTCTCCGCCGATTCGATCTTTTCACCAGTCACTTTTCCCTCCGCTAACGCGGCTTCTCGCCCACGAGCCGCATATCGCGCGGCTCCCGCAACTTGAATTGCGCCGGCTCCTGCCGAACGTTAATCAGGCCGACATCGCGCATCAGTTTCCCCAAGCTGTGAGGCGTATATCCCCAACGATGCGTCATCAGGGGATCCCGCCAACCGGGATCGCCATAGAGTACCCACATGGTTCTTTGTCCCCGGGCGTCGCCTTCGCTGCCCGCCTCCGGATCGGCCATTAGCGCCTCGCAGGCCGAGACTAGGTTCGGGCACTCAATAATCATCCTCCCTCCCGGCTTCAGTACTCGAACCCATTCACGCAGAATGTCGGATACTTCCCAGCGCCAGAAATGTTCGACCACGTGCACGGACAGAATCTCGTCCGCATAGCCATCGGGGAAACAGCTCAAGTCGTGCAGATCGCATAGGACATCGGGCCGCAGGCCACGACGGCTTGGCGCGACGTCCACGTTTGTATAGCCCTTAAGAAGTTTGTCACCGCAGCCCAGGTTCAATCTAACGAGAACCGAGTCTCGTGCCTCTTCCTGTGGGATAGGTAAAGCAGGAAGCTTTCCAGTTGTTAAGGCCGCGAAGGCCTCTTCCCAGCGTTCAGCTACGGCCTCCATCGAACACCGTTCGGACACGAGCATCTGGCCGCGCTCAATACGCTCAAGGGCCTTGTCGGGGTTTTCCAGTGCCCAGCGGATGCCTGCTATAAGATCGTCCCCCAGCCAAGCACACTCCCCGAACTCCTGGTAAGAAGGAACCGGTGACGCGACAGCGAACCGACCGCAGTGCAGAGCATCCGTCAGACGATTGGCTGTCTTGACGCTCTTCCGCGGGTCTTGCAGATCGGAAGGGATCAGAACGATGTGGGAGTCACGCACCAGATCCCAGACGGTTTCCTCTTCCCAAGACACAAACTCCATGAGCGCTGCCAGGCCGTACCGCGCATTGAAGCGGGCCGAAAACTCCTCTACTCCCTGGCCAGGTCGCGTCACCACCTGTATCAGCAAGGGTTGATCCGAAGCTATCGAGACAATGCGTTCGGCCCAATCCGACATGGCCGGCCAGTTGGTCGGATGGCCATACCAGATCAGCTTGAGCCGCCGTGGGGGGAAATAGCGTGACAAGACAGCACCCAGCAAGCGTTGCGCCACCCCCTCGGGCCGCTTGAACACGGCCGGCGCCCCTGCCGGAGACCCCAACGGATCGCCAACAACAAAGAACGGTTTGCTGCAATACCGCCGGACGACCTCGGCCATCGCGGGGGAACCTGCCGTAACCGCGTCTACTCCAGCAACGAGGTTATGCCAGTATTCGCTGCGTGTTGGATGATTGAAGTGGTCATCGTTGATGTCCGCAACCACTTTCGCGCCTGCAACCCGCGCCCGCGTAACGGCATCGATAACCGATACCGCGAGCCGCTCGCAACGCCCGTTATCACCCTCCGTGAGGGGCAGCAGTTTGCCCACCACGACCACTTCGGGGACAGCAGTTTCAGTCTCACTATCTGCTGAGTCCGCCCACCGCTCAAGCGGGATCAGTTTGACCTTGTGTCCCCGCGCCGCCAAAGCTCTTACCGGCATGATGGCACGATAGCGGTTTGTGGCGAGCTTCGTGACCGGCTCCCCAGACCGGTCAATCGCGATGCCGTCGGCGATCCAATGGATAAACACGGGGTTAGGCAGATAAACTTGCGGAATCAACATTCATTAGCAGCGGCGGCACAATGCGTCCCTGTGGCCAGCGGGATGCATCCTAACATTGCTTTTTGCCCCGGGCCACAAAATAATAAGGGGCAGAATATTTGAAGGAGACGTCGCATGGGCTTGTTTTCATTGTTTTCGAACCGGGAAATCGACGAGATGGCGCGTTCTCTTGTCCAGGAGCTGGCCAGACGCTATCCGCCCTCCCTCGACAAGCCCGGCGCTGCGAAGCTCTCGGCCTCCAGGATTTCCCGCATCCTCGAGGACATCTACGCCCGCGCCACCCGCTTCCGTGAGGAAAAGCGCTTGGGCCTGTACAAAAAAGCCCGGCTCGGCAACACCTTTAAGTGGGAACTGAAGGAACTCGGCTACAGCGACGCCTTCATCGACATGGCCACCGAAGGCCTGATCGTCTATATGTCCCGCAAGAAGCCGGCCGCCACCGCCAAGGCCTGAGCGCCGGCCGCCTACCGCGGCCCGGCCGAGTAGCCCGGAATCTTCGCCTCATCCACCGCGTCGATCTGCTCCGGCTCGAGGAACATCTCGGCGTACCTGAGATACACCTTGCGCCCCACGAAGACGTCGAAGAGGTCGGAGTCGATGTGGCCGGCCAGCTTGAGTCGGCCCAGGATTTCCAGGGATTCCGACAGGGTCTTGCCCCGCTTGTAGGGGCGGTCGCTGGCGGTCAGCGCCTCGAAGATGTCGGCGATGCCCATGACACGGGCCTGGACGCTCATCTGCTCGCGCGTGAGGCCGCGCGGATAGCCCTTGCCGTCCATGCGCTCGTGGTGGCCGCCGGCGTACTCCGGCACGTTCCGAAGATGCTTGGGCCAGGGCAGGTGCTCCAGCATCTTGATGGTGGCGACGATGTGGTGGTTGATGACTTCCCGCTCGGCGGCGTTGAGGGTGCCGGCGCGGATCGCCAGATTCTCCTGTTCGTCCTCGGAGAGGAAGCCGGACTGGCGGCCGGCGGCGTCGCTCCAGGTGTATTCGGTGCCGATGCGCTGCACCCGCTCCTGGT
>CAYZLI010000046.1:0-23215 GCA_964479195.1 uncultured Rhodocyclaceae bacterium | reverse complement strand
CACCAGCCCCGTCTCAACAAAATGCTGCCAGGCTGAACCCATGCTGGCGAGGAAGTCCGGTGTAGGCATATCTCCCACCTCCCAAAAAGTGCCCGCCGGTCCGACGCGGACCGATGTCTCTTTATTAAAGTACCACACGAGACGCAAGTGACTCAAATTGACACAGCCGTCCTACGCAAGGATCCAAGATCGCGGCCGAGGAGTGGCGAAGACCGACGTAACAGGCAAAAACAAAAAACCCCGCACGGCGCGGGGCTCGGCGGGGTTGTCGCCCAGTCTGAGACTGGCTTAACCAGGTGCAACAGTCCATCCAGTCAGTGATTTTGATTCCCGACAGACATTATTCTCGTCCGACAGACTTTATTGTTTTCGATCACCCCTACCAGAGCGTCTCGTGCTCCGCCGTGGCGGTGATCTTGTGGATCGCGAGGTCGGCGCCGTTGTATTCCTCCTCCGCGTCGAGGCGCAGGCCCAGGCTGGCCTTCAGGGCACCATAGACGATGGCGGCTCCGGCCACGGCGACGGCGATGCCCAGGACGGTGCCGGCCAGTTGCGACATGAAGGCGACGCCGCCCAGGCCGCCGAGGGCCTTGCTGCCGAAAATGCCGGCGGCGATGCCGCCCCAGGCGCCGCACAGGCCATGCAGGGGCCACACGCCCAGCACGTCGTCGATCTTCCAGCGGTTTTGCGTCATCGTGAAGAGATAGACGAAGAGCAGGCCGGCCACCACGCCCGTCGCCAGCGCGCCGATCGGGTGCATGAGGTCCGAGCCGGCGCACACGGCCACCAGCCCGGCCAGGGGGCCGTTATGCACGAAGCCCGGGTCGTTCTTGCCCGCGGCCAGCGCGGCGAGGATGCCGCCCGCCATGGCCATGAGAGAGTTCAGGGCCACGAGGCCGCTCACCTTGTCGATGGTCTGGGCGCTCATGACGTTGAAGCCGAACCAGCCCACGGACAGCACCCAGGCGCCCAGGGCGAGGAAGGGGATGGAAGAGGGCGGGTGCGCCGCCACCGCCCCGTCCTTGGTGTAGCGCCCGCGCCGCGCGCCGAGCAGGAGCACCGCGACGAGGCCGATCCAGCCGCCCACCGCATGCACCACCACGGAGCCGGCGAAGTCGTGGAACTCCTCGCCGAAGCTCGCCTTGAGCCAGGCCTGGATGCCATAGGCCTGGTTCCAGGCGATGCCCTCGAAGAAGGGATAGACGAAGCCCACCAAGAGGAAGGTGGCGGCGAGCTGCGGCTGGAAGCGGGCCCGCTCGGCGATGCCGCCGGAGACGATGGCGGGAATGGCCGCGGCGAAGGTGAGCAGGAAGAAGAACTTCACCAGGTCGTAGCCGCTCTTCTGGGCCAGCGCCTCGGCGCCGGAGAAGAAGTTCACGCCGTAGGCGACGCTGAAGCCGATGAAGAAGTAGGCAATGGTGGACATGGCGAAGTCCGCCATGATCTTCACCAGGGCATTGACCTGGTTCTTCTTGCGCACCGTGCCCAGCTCGAGAAAGGCGAAGCCCGCATGCATGGCCAGCACCATGATGGCGCCGAGCAGGATGAAGAGCACGTCGCTCGAAGTCTTGATTGGTTCCATTGTTCGCTCCCCTATGCACAAATTTGGGAGCGCAAATGCAATTTCCGTTCCAAAATGGACACGGCATCAAGCCAATGAAATCAATAAGCTTTTGCCTTCGTGCCGGATTCCGCGGGCACCAAGGCGGTGCGCAGTGCTCACGGGATGGCACCAATCGGGTGCCTAGGGCTGGATGGTGGCACCGTTTCGAGGCACGTGGCCGTTGGGATACAGCACCCACATCTCGCCCTTCTGTCGCATGCGGCCGGCCTGGCCGCCCGCCTCGGGGCCGAAGCCCCAGAAGAAATCCGCCCGTACCACGCCGCGGATCGCCCCGCCCGTGTCCTGGGCCAGCATCAGACGCCTGAGCGGCTGGTCGCTGTTGGGCCGGGTGGTCGCCAGGAATACCGGCGCGCCCAGGGGGATGGCGCGCGGATCGACGGCAATGCTGCGGCCGGGCGTGAGGGGCACCCCCAGGGCGCCGATGGGCCCGCCGCCGGTATCCGGCAACTCGCGGAAGAAGACGAAGCTGGGGTTGTTGTTGAGCAGATCATCGACACGCCGCGGATTGGCCCGGGCCCAGGCCTGGATGCCCTGCATGGAGGCCTGCTCCAGCTTCAGCTCGCCGCGCTCGACGAGCCAGCGGCCGATGGACTGGTAGGGATGGCCGTTCTGGTCCGCGTAGCCGACGCGCACGCGACTGCCGTCGGGCAGCTCGACCCGGCCCGAGCCCTGGATCTGCAGGAAGAACAGCTCGATGGGATCCTCCACCCAGAGGAAGGCCTTGCCGGCGAGCTGCGGCTCCTGCTGCGCGAGCTCCGCCCGCGACCAGTAGGGCACGACCTTGCGCCCGTCGAGGCGGCCGCGCAGGCGGAAGCTCTTCAGGTCCGGATAGAGCGAGGCCAGATCGACCACCAGCAGGTCGTCGGGCACGCCGTAGATGGCCTGAAGATAGGGCGGCTTGCCCTCGCGGCTGCCCTTCAACAGCGGCTCGTAGTAGCCGGTGACAAGCCCCTCGCGGGCGCCGTCGGGATTGACCGCCGCCCAGGGCGTGAAGCGCGACTCGAGGAAGGCGCGCAGGGCGCCGGTGCCGTCCGGCTTGGTCCGGCGCGCCTCCTCGCACACGGCGCGCCAAGTCGCCTGCTTCGCCAGGGCATTGCAGGATTCCAGCAGGGCAGTGTAGGCCTCCGCCAGGTTGTCCTCGCTCCAGCCTTTCACATCCTCCCAGCGGGCCTGCTGCAGGGGTTTCTCCGGCGGCTTTGCGGGCTCCACCGTGGGACACACGGGACAGACCGGACAGGGCGCCGGTGCGGGGCAGGCCGCCGGCGCCTGGGTGACGGCGGACGGTTGCACGGCGCAGCCGGCGGCGATCGAAGACAGGACAAGGAGGGGGAGCAGTTGGCGCAGACGCATGGATTTCGCTAAAGTGCGGGGCTTCGCATTCAGGAGTACGGGAGTATACCCGCCGCCATGAACGAGCTCTCACGCCTCATCACCCGGGCCGAAGCGCTGCTCGAGCGCCTCGAGACGCTGCTGCCCGCCGCGCCGGCCGAACCCGCCTGGGATGCGGCGACCGCCTTCCGCTGGCGCAGGCGCGGCGGCCGGGCCCACCTCGAAGCGGTGCCGCGCCCGCACCGCATCCGCCTGAAGGACCTGCGCAACATCGACGAGCAGAAGAACCGCAGCGAAGCCAACACCCGCCAGTTCGTCGCCGGGCGCAGCGCCAACAACATGCTGCTCACCGGCGCCCGGGGCACGGGCAAGAGTTCGCTGGTGAAGGCGCTGCTCAACCAGTACGCTTCGCAGGGCCTGCGCCTCATCGAGGTGGACAAGAACGATCTCGTCGACCTGCCCGATCTCGTGGAGCTGGTCGCGCCCCGGCGCGAGCGCTTCATCCTCTTCTGCGACGACCTCTCCTTCGAGGCGAACGAGCCGGGCTACAAGGCGCTGAAGAGCCTCCTCGACGGCTCGGTGGCCAGCGCGCCCGACAACCTGCTCATCTACGCCACGTCCAACCGCCGCCACCTCATGCCGGAGTTCATGCAGGAGAACCTGGAGACCAAGCGCATCGGCGACGAGATCCATCCGGGTGAGACGGTGGAGGAGAAGATCTCCCTCTCGGAGCGCTTCGGCCTATGGCTGTCCTTCTACCCCTTCGACCAGGATGAGTACCTGGCCATCGCCGCCCACTGGCTGCGCGAGTACGGCGTGCCGGCCGTCGCGATCGAGCGGGCCCGCGAGGAGGCGCTGCAATGGGCACTCCTGCGCGGCTCGCGCAGCGGCCGCGTGGCCTGGCAGTTCGCCCGCGACTACGCGGGCGCCCACGGCAGCGCCAAGAAGACCCGGCCGTGACCGGAGCCCCGGGCCCTGGAATCGTCGAAGTCGCCGCCGCCGTCATCCTGCAGCCGGACGGCTCCTTCCTCCTCGGCCGGCGCCCGGAGGGCACGGCCTACGCGGGCTACTGGGAATTTCCCGGCGGCAAGATCGAGCCGGGGGAGTCCGCCGGCCACGCCCTGGTGCGCGAGCTGCACGAAGAGCTGGGCATCGAGGCCGACCGCTACCATCCCTGGATCAGCCGCGAGTTCGTCTACCCCCATGCCCACGTGCGAATACACTTCTTCCGCGTCGTGGGCTGGCACGGGGCGATCCGCGACATCCACCATGCGGCCCTGGCCTGGCAGCGCATCGAGGCCATCGACGTGGCGCCCTTGCTGCCCGCCAATGCGCCGGTGCTGCGCGCCCTCGCCCTGCCCGACTTCTATGGCATAACCCACGCCGGCGAGATCGGCATCGAGGCGCAACTGGAACGGCTGGCGCACGCGCTGCACCGGGGGCTGCGCCTGGTGCAGATCCGCGAACCGCTGCTGGCGGTGGAGCAGCGCGAGGCCTTCGCCCGGGAGGCCACGCGGCTCGCCCAGGGCCATGGCGCCCGGGTGCTGGTGAATGGCGACGCGGCCCTGGCGGCCCATGTGGGCGCGGACGGCATGCATCTGCCCTGCGTCCAGCTGATGCAACTGGAAACCCGGCCCGACCTGCCCCTGGTGGCCGCCTCCTGCCACAACGGGCCGGAGCTGGCCCGCGCCGCCGCCCTGGAACTGGATTTCGCCGTACTGGGCCCGGTGCGCGAGACCCTCAGCCATCCCGGCGTGCACGGCCTCGGCTGGGAACGGTTCGCGCAGGAGATCGATAACTACCCGCTGCCCGTCTACGCCCTCGGCGGCATGCGCCGGGATGACCTGGAGACGGCCGCCCTGACCGGTGCCCACGGCATCGCCGCCATCCGCGCCGCGTGGGAGTGAGCTACTGCGGCTCGTCCGGCAGCGGGTTACCCTGCTCCGGCACCCGGTAGTCCTCCGCCGCCCAGGCGCCCAGATCGATGTTGCGGCAGCGCTCCGAGCAGAAGGGCCGGAACTTGCTCTCCGGCAACCATGGCACGGGCTTGCCGCAGGTAGGGCAATTGACGATGCGGGGTTTGGCCTCGCCGCTCATCGGCTCGCTCAGCGCTCGGCCTCGCCGTCGATGGCTTCCGCGCCGGCGTGGCGCACGTCGAGGCCCTTGGCCATGTAGGCCACGTGCTGGGAGATATTCTTGGCGTGGTCGCCGATGCGCTCGAGGGACTTCGCCAGGAACAGCAGTTGCGCGCCCGCCGCGACCATTCGGGAGTCTTCCGTCATGTAGCCGATGATCTGGCGCGTGATGCCCTTGAACTCGGCATCGACCTTGACGTCCCGGCGCACCACGTCGGCGGCCGCCTTCAGGTCGAAGCGGCTGAAGGCGTCCAGGGCCGCGTGCAGCATCTGCAGCACGAGCTCGGCCAGGTGGCCCAGCCGCGTGCGCTCCTCGCGGGGCACGTCGTCGGGCCCCAGGACGCGCACCTTCTTGGCGATCTTCTTCGCCTCATCACCGATGCGCTCCAGGTCCGTGAGGGCCCGGATGACGGTCATCACCACCCGCAGGTCGACGGCCGCCGGCTGCCGCAGGGCGATGATGTGGTTGCATTGCTCGTCGCATTCGGCCTCGAGGCGATTGACCTCGCGGTCGTTGGCGATCACGCGCTCGGCCAGCGCCAGGTCGCATTCCTGGAACGCCCGCATGGCTTCGGCGATCTGCTGCTCGACCAGGCCGCCCATCTGCAGCACCCGCGACCGGATGTCTTTCAGATCGTCGTCGAAATGCTTGATGATGTGCTCACCCATCCTGCCTCTCCTCTGCTCTTTCATTTCATCGATGCGCGGCCGCGGCCGGCGCGGGGCCTGAATTCATCCTACTTCACGTTGTGCGACGAGGCAAAGAAATGCACGCGGATCGATGCGGGCGAACGGCGCGACTATCACTACTCGGTTACAGGTTGCAGAAGGTCATCTCGAAGGCCACGTCGCTCTCGGCCTGCCTGGGGCGGCCGTCCGAGCCCGGGGTGGTGAAGCGGATGTTGAGGGCGTACTTGTTGGCGCTGATCTCGGGCGTGTGGGGCTCGCCGCGCCGCACGCGCAGGCGCACCATCTGCGCCGTCCTGCCGCCCAGCATGAGCTGGAAGGCGCCGCCCTGCGCCACGTACTCCTCGGTGCGGCCGGAGGCGCGCAGCAGGCGCAGCACGATCGCCAGGCCGTCGCGGATCGGCAGCATCGGGTTGAGCCAGCCGGAGAGATCCCGCTGGCGGGCGGCGCAATCCCGGTGCAGCCAGTAATGGTAGGAGGGCAGGTCGAACTCGCAGACGCCCCCGGGGATGGCAATGCGGCTCTTGATGCTCATCAGCCAGTCGTTCTCGCGCAGGTAGTGGCCGATCTTGCCCTGCATGTTGAGCAGGGCCGCGCTCGCCTGCTCGATCTCGTAGAGCGCACCGGAGAGCGCTTCCTCGGAAATGTCGGGGTTGTTGCGAAAGGAGAGCAGGATCTGGCGCTGGCGCTCCAGCTCCTGCACGAGGTCGAACTTGAGGTCGGCGCGGCTGGCGACGTCGAGGATCTCGAACAGCGTCACCAGGGCGACATGGTGCTCCTGCCCACCGTCGGCCCCGATGAAATGGGCCGTCTTGTCGAACAGGTCCTCGAGGCGCAGCAGGGTACGGATACGCTCGTTCAGAGGATACTCGTAGGTGATCACCGCGCACCGTGCTGTCGGAAAATTCCGACAATTCTACCTATTCGGCCACAAATAACAACAAGAACATCCCGGAAGCCTATGAAACTTTGGCTATTTCCAGATAAAGCCGGTGCAGCCGCTCCACCTGGGGACGCAGGGCGGCCCACTCGCCCCCGTTGTCGATGACATCATCCGCCGCGGCCAGGCGCTCGGCGCGGGAGGCCTGCGCCGCCATGATGGCGCGCGCCTCCTGCACGGACAAACCGCTGCGCGCCATGACCCGGGCTACCTGCACCTCTTCCGGGCAATCCACCACCGCCACCCGCTGCACGCGGTTGCGGTAGCCGCCGGATTCCACCAGCAGGGGCACCACCAGCACGACATAGGGCGAGTGCGCCGCCGCGCTGCGCCGCTCCGCTTCGGCGCGGATCATCGGATGCAGGATGGCCTCCAGGCGGGCCTTGGCCGGCGCATCCGCGAAGACCAGCCGGCGCATGGCGGCCCGGTCGAGCGCCCCGTCCGGCCCGATCACCGCGTCCCCGAAGGCGGCGCGAATGGGCGCGATCGCCGCCCCCCCCGGCGCCGTCAGTTCGTGGGCGATGGCGTCCGTGTCCACCACCGCCGCGCCCAATGCGGCGAAGAGCTCGGCGGCGGCGCTCTTGCCGCTGCCGATGCCGCCCGTGAGGCCCACCACGAAAGTCATCGCGCGAGCTTCATTTGGCGACCGCGCAAACGCCGGCCGAGGCGGCAGCGAACTCCACCGGCAGGCCGGCGAGGGCCTTGTTCAGCCGCTCCGCCGTGCCGCGGGCCTCGACCACCAGCTTGTCGCCGGGCGTCTCCCGCGCCTCGATGCGGGCCGAGCGCACGCCCTGCCTTTGCAAGGTCTCCAGGCGGTCCTTTGCCCCCTGCGCGCTCTTGTACAGCCCGAGGGACACGGCGTAGCGGTTCGGCCCGTCTTCCTGGACGACGAAGAACTCCTGGATGCCGAGCTCCTTCAGCTCCACGGCTTTCTTGTCGGCCTGCTGCCGGTTGGACTGCGGCGGGATATGCACCCACCAGGAGGTGGGCTCCTCCAGGGGGCGCTGGGCGAGCTGCAGTTGCCCATCGCGGCCCCGCAGCAGGTCGACGAGCTGTTGCGCCGGCTCGGCCGCCAAGCCGGCGAAGGCCCGGCACTCTTCGCGCGGCGCTTCGACCGGCGCCGGCGCCTGCCCTTTGCCCACGATGCGGATCCGCTCCGGCTCCAACTGGCTCGCCAGGCGATCGGCCTCGCCGCTGCCCGCCCGGCCGAAATAGCCTTGGCCATAGGCGAAGAGCAGCAGGTTGGCCAGCACCAGCAGGAAAAACGTGGCGCGGATCGCCTTCATGGAATCACGGCGCCTCAGGCTACCTGCGGCAGGCGCAGCAGCGAAGCCTGGATGGCCTCCTCCGGATATTCGTAGTCCTCCAACTCGCCGGCGAAGTACTTGTCGTAGGAGGCCATGTCGAAGTGGCCGTGGCCCGAGAGGTTGAAGAACAGGGTCTTGCGCTCCCCGGTCTGCTTGCAGCGCAGCGCCTCGTCGATGGTGGCGCGGATGGCGTGGCAGGACTCGGGCGCCGGGATGATGCCCTCGGCGCGGGCGAACTGCACACCGGCCTCGAAGGTGGCGACCTGGGGCACGGCCACCGCCTCGATCAGCTTCTCGTGGTAGAGCTGGGAAACCAGCGGCGAATCGCCGTGGTAGCGCAGCCCCCCGGCGTGAATGGAGGGCGGCATGAAGTCGTGGCCCAGCGTGTACATCTTCATGAGCGGCGTGTAGCCCGTGGCGTCGCCGAAGTCGTAAGCGTAGACGCCCTTGGTGAGCGTCGGGCAGGAAGTGGGCTCCACCGCCACCAGGCGCACCTCCCTGCCCGACGCCTTGTCGGCGAAGAAGGGAAAGGCGACACCGGCGAAGTTCGAGCCGCCGCCGCAGGGGGCGAAGACCATGTCCGGATATTCGCCGATCTTGGCGAACTGCTTCTTCGCCTCCAGGCCGATGACGGTCTGGTGCAGCAGCACATGGTTGAGCACCGAGCCCAGGGCGTAATTCGTGTCGGGACGGGAGGCGGCTTCCTCGACGGCCTCCGAGATGGCGATGCCCAGGGAACCGGGGTTGTTCGGATCCTTCGCCAGGAGGTCGCGCCCCGCCTGGGTGAGGTTGGTGGGGCTGGCCAGCACCTCGGCGCCCCAGGTCTGCATCATGGAGCGGCGGAAGGGCTTCTGCTGGTAGCTCACCTTGACCATGTAGACGCGCACTTCCAGGCCGAACATCTGGCCGGCCAGGGCCATCGAGGAGCCCCATTGGCCGGCGCCCGTCTCGGTGGAAATGCGCTTGATGCCGGCCTGCTTGTTGTAATAGGCCTGGGGCACAGCAGTGTTCGGCTTGTGGGAACCGGCGGGCGAGACGCCCTCGTACTTGTAGAAGATCTTGGCGGGCGTGCCCAGCGCCGCCTCCAGGCGCGCGGCGCGGCACAGGGCGGTGGGCCGCCACAGGCGGTAGATCTCGCGCACGGGTTCCGGGATGGCGATCCAGCGCTCGGCCGACATCTCCTGCTCGAGGATGTTGCCGGGGAAGATCGCCAGCATCTGCTCCGGCGATACAGGCTTGCCGTCGGGCCCGAGCGGCGGCGCGGGCGGGTTGGGCAGGTCGGCAACGACGTTGTACCAATGGGTCGGGATCTCGGATTCGTCGAGCTGGACGCGAATGCTGGTCATAGTCTCCTCCCTGGGTCTGCAAGAATCCGGCAGCGCGCACCTGCGCCCCGCCGGGCCGCCGCCAACATTACAGGAATCGGGTAATTCTTTGAAGTCCGTGTAACACTTCCTCCGCCGGCTCAGCCGGCCAGGCCGATGCGCGCCAGCCCCTCGAGCACGAGATTGTCCACCCGGCGCTTGGGCAGGCGCAGGAGGTCGTAGAACTCCCCGGCCGCGCCACCGCCGACCAGGCACAAGGCATCGGGGTGGGCCGCCACCTGCGCAAACATGCGCTCGACGGCGCCCGCCTGGGCCTGCCGGCAGCCGCTGGCGATGGCCGCGGCCGTGTTGCGCGGCAGGTCGGCGAAACGCCCTTCGGCCAGGGGCAGTTGTGCGGTGTTGCGCGCCAGGGCCTGGCGCATCAGCTCGACGCCGGGCAGGATGAGGCCGCCCTGGAAATTCCCCTCGCCGTCCAGCACGTCCACCGTGGTGGCCGTGCCCGCGCAGACGACCAGGCAGGGGGCGGCATGCAGGTGGCGCGCGCCGATCAAGGCCGCCCAGCGGTCGGCGCCGAGCTGCTCCGGGTTGTCGTAGCGATTGGTCACGCCGCATTGCTGCGCCCGAGCGCGCACCCAGAGGGCCGGGATTGCCAGGTTCGCCAGCGCCGCCCCGACCCGTTCGGCCACCTGCGCGCCGGCCACATTGGCCACGGCGGCGCGCTCGGGCTGCGGCTGCGCCGCCAGGTCACCGTCGAAGGCCGCAAAATCCGCGTAGTCGATGTTCCCCTGGGCGAGCCACTTGGCGCCGTCATGGACACCCCACTTCAGGCGCGTGTTGCCGCAATCGATGCACAGGATCATGCGGACCTCAGGCTCACTTCGCCGTTGACGATACGCCGCACCCCGGCGCCGGTCTCCAGCAGCAGGGCGCCGTCCGCATCCACGCCCGCGCAACGGCCTGCGATGGGTGGCGCGCCGTTGGCCAGGATGATCACCTGCCGCCCCGTGTAGGCGTGGCGCGAGAGCCATTCCTCGATGAAGGCCGGGAAACCCGCGCGCCCGAACTCCGCCAGCATGCCGGCCAGTTCCGTGAGCAGGTTCGCCAGCAGCAGGTTGCGCGAGGGCGCGAAGGGCATCACCGACTCGAGCGCGGCGGCCTCGACGCCCGCGGCCTCGGCGATGGCCCGCGGCAGGCGCACGTTGAGGCCGATGCCGATCACCGCCACCTGCTCCCCGCGCGCCGATAGGGTCTCCACCAGGATGCCGCCGAGCTTGCCGTCGGCCGCAACGATGTCGTTGGGCCATTTGAGCCGCACGCCCGCCGCGCCCATGCCCTCCAGGGCGCGGGCCACCGCCACGCCGGCGGCCAGGCTCAGGCCCGCCAAAGGCGGGCCCCGGCCTGACGAGGACCTACCCCCCAGCCCCCTTCCCGAGGAAGGGGGTGACGCTTGCTCGCTTCGCTCGTCTGAACCGGAAGCAGAAAATCGCCACAGGAGAGAAAAAGTCAGGCTGTGGCCCGGCGCGGAGAGCCAACTGCGGCCGCGCCGGCCGCGGCCCGCGGTCTGCCGCTCGCAGGCCACCACGCTGCCCGAGGCTGCGCCCTGGGGGACGCGATCGAGCAGCAGGGTGTTGCTGGACTCGCAGCTATCGAGCACTTCGACGCGGAAGGACGGGGCGGCCGGACCCAGCGCCGCATTGATGACTTGGGCATCGAGGGGTTCGCTCTTCGGGACGTCTGCCACGCGCGTGGGAACGGAGTCACGGGGCAGCCATTATAAGTTGCCGGTTGCCGGTTGCGGCCCTCCGGGAGCCGGCAACCGCCCTACTCCCGTCCTACTCTTCCTCGCCGCCCTTGGCGCCCTCGATGCCCAGTTCCTGGATCTTGCGCGTGATGGTGTTGCGGCCGATGCCCAGCATCTGCGCCGCCTCGATGCGCCGCCCCGCCGAGGCAATCAGGGCGTGGCGGATCAGGGTGCGCTCGAAGTCGCGGGAAAGCGTGTCCCAGACCGCGCCCTGGTGGCTCGCCAGGAGGCGGTCCGCCTCGGCGCCGAGCGTGGTCTTCCAGTCGGATTCGGCCTCCCGCGCGCCCTGTTCGCGCAGTTCCGGCGGCAGGTCCGGCACCTCGACGGTCTGGCCCGGCGCCATGACCGTGAGCCAGTGGCAGAGGTTCTCCAATTGACGCACGTTGCCCGGGAACTCCAGGGTGGCCAGGAAGCGCAGCGCCGCCTCCGACAAGCGCTTGGGCTCCACGCCCAGCTCCTGGGCGCTCTTCTGCAGGAAGTGCTTGGCCAGCAGCGGCACGTCGTCGCGCCGCTCGCGCAGGGGCGGCAGGCGGAGCCGAATGACGTTGAGGCGATGGAACAGGTCCTCGCGGAACAGGCCCTGCTTCACCCGGTCCTCCAGGTTCTGGTGGGTGGCGGCGATGACGCGCACATTGGCCTTGATGGGCTGGTGGCCGCCGACGCGGTAGAAGTGGCCGTCGGAGAGCACCCGCAGCAGGCGCGTCTGCAGTTCCGCCGGCATGTCGCCGATCTCGTCGAGGAACAGCGTGCCGCCCTCGGCCTGCTCGAAGCGCCCGCGGCGCATGGTGGCCGCGCCGGTGAATGCGCCGCGCTCGTGGCCGAAGAGCTCGGATTCCAGCAGGTCGCGCGGGATGGCCGCGGTGTTGATGGCGACGAAGGGCTTGTCGGCGCGCGGGCTGTGGCGGTGCAGCGCCCGGGCGACGAGCTCCTTGCCGGTGCCCGACTCGCCGTTGATGAGCACGGTCGCGTGCGATTGGCTCAAGCGGCCGATGGCGCGGAACACCTCCTGCATGGAGGCGGCCTTGCCCAGGATCTCCGGCGCCATGGCGGCGGTCTCCGGCACCGCCTCCTGGCGCGTGCTCTCGTCGAGGGCGCGGCGCACCAAGTCGAGGGCCTGGTCGATGTCGAAGGGCTTGGGCAGGTATTCGAAGGCGCCGCCCTGGAAGGCGGCGACAGCGCTCTCCAGGTCGGAATAGGCCGTCATGATGATGACGGGCAACTGGGGGAAACGGCTCTTCACCTTCTGCAGCAGCGACAGGCCCGACTCGCCGGGCATGCGGATGTCGGACACCAGCACCTGGGGCGGCGGCGCACCGCCGTCCAGGGTGGCGAGCGCCTCGGCCGCCGAGCTGAAACTCTTGAAGGATATCTCCTCCCGCGCCAGGGCCTTCTCGAAGACCCAGCGGATGGAGCGGTCGTCGTCGATGATCCAGACGGGGTTCATCGGGATTCCTCCGTTGGCGTGTGCAGGGGCAGCAGCACGGTGAAGCAGGTGCGTCCCGGCTTGCTGTCCACCTCGATGGTGCCGTGGTGCTGCTGGATGAAATTCTGCGCCAGGGTCAGCCCCAGCCCGCTGCCGCCCTCGCGGCCGGAGACGAGCGGATAGAACATCTGGTGGCGGATCGATTCGGGGATGCCCGGGCCGTTGTCGATGATATCCAGCGCCAGGGCCAGGCGGTAGCGGCGCTTGGCCAGCGTCGCCTGGCGGGCGGCGCGGGTGCGCAGGACGATCTCGCCGCTGCCTTCCAGGGCCTGGGCGGCGTTGCGGGCGATGTTCAGGATGGCCTGGATCAGCTGCTCACGGTCGCCGGTCAGGTCGGGCAGGCTGGTGTCGTAGTCGCGCTTCACCCGCACGTCGGGAAATTCGGCGTGGATGAGATGGCGCACCCGTTCCAGGATCTCGTGCACGTTCATCGGCTGGGGCTGCATCAGGCGGTGCGAGGTGAGCAGCCGATTCATCAGCTCCTGCAGGCGGTCCGCCTCCTTGATGATCACCTGGGTGTATTCGCGCAACTGCGGATTGTTCAGTTCGCGCTCCAGGAGCTGGGCGGAGCCGCGGATGCCGCCCAGGGGATTCTTGATCTCGTGGGCCAGGTTGCGGATCAGCTCGCGATTGGCCTGCTGCTGCTCCGCCAGGCGCTCCTCGCGGGCGGTCTTGAGCTGCTGGTCGATGGGCCGGAATTCGATCAGCACCCGGATGCGCCCCGTGTCGACCGGCGTCACCGTGCAATCGAGATGCAGGGCCACCTGGCCGTGGCGCAGCGCGGTGATGTTCTGCCCCGTGTAGCTCCAGTTGTTGCCCAGGGCGTTGTCCAGGGCCGCCGCCAGGCCGGGCGGCTCACCCAGCAGTTGGGCCAGGGGCTTGTGCAGGATCTGCTTGGCGCTCAGGGCGAACAGGTTCTCCGCCGCGGGATTGAGGTACTGGATGCGCAGTCCCTCGTCCAGGAGGATGACGGCCGAGGAGAGCAGGTCAAGCCCGCCGAAAGCCGGGGCGGAAAGGGTGTCGCGTGCGGTCATGTTTGCAGATTAGCAAAAACCGCACCACGTTGCGCCCTGCCCTGGGGCGCCCGACTACCGCAGGTTGCCGATTTCCTTCTTCAGGGCTTCGATGTTGCGCTCGTGCAAGGCCACCTTGTCCCTGTACGGCTGCACCCGCTCCTGGACTTTCGCTTGATTGATCGTGCCGCCCGGCACGGTCTGGGTGACCGGCTTGCCGTCTTTGCCGGTAACGGTGATGGTCTTCGCGTTGCGTTCCGCCGGCAGGACGGTTTGCTCCTGCTCGGCCAGCTCCTTCTGCGCCAGCTCCAGCTGGTTCTGCTCGGTGGCTAGTTCCCGTTCGAGAATCTTGCGCCGCTCGCTGTCCCGCGCCCGCTGCGTGTCCCCATCCACCTTGGGGAAGCCGGCCGGCGCGGCCGCCGTCCGGCCGGGCACGGTGGACACCCGCTGGTCCTGGCTCAGCAGCTTGCAGCCCTTGGCCACGCCCTTGGCGTTGGTGTAGGTGACGTGGCCGTCGGCATCGACGCACTTGTAGACGTCCGCATGGGCGGGAAGGGCGGCCAGCGCCGCGATCAGCGCGAATTTGTTCCGGGCTTTCATGGTCTTCTGTAAGTCTATGCGAACCGCCCGCCCTTGACAAACAAACGGGGCGGCCAAGGCCGCCCCGTTTGTCGCCCGGATTAAGCGGCACGGCGCAGCCGTGTCCGCTTCAATCCGGGCAGCTATAACGGCAGCTACGCTGTCCGTTATAGCGAGTAATACATGTCGTACTCGACCGGGTGGGTCGTCATGCGGAAGCGGGTGACCTCCTCCATCTTGAGCTCGATGTAGGCATCGATCATCTCGTTGGAGAATACGCCGCCGCGGGTGAGGAACTCGCGGTCCTTGTCCAGGTAGTCCAGCGCCTGGTCGAGGCTGGAGCACACGGTCGGAATCTTGGCATCCTCTTCCGGCGGCAGATCGTACAGGTTCTTGTCGGCCGGATCGCCGGGGTGGATCTTGTTCTGAATGCCGTCCAGGCCGGCCATCATCATGGCGGTGAAGGCCAGGTAGGGATTGGCGGTGGGATCCGGGAAGCGCACCTCGATGCGGCGGGCCTTGTCGCTCGACACATAGGGGATGCGGATGGAGGCGGAACGGTTGCGGGCCGAGTAGGCCAGCTTCACCGGGGCCTCGAAGCCGGGGACCAGGCGCTTGTAGGAGTTGGTGCCCGGGTTGGTGATGGCGTTGAGCGCCCGGGCGTGCTTGATGATGCCGCCGATGTAGTACAGGGCGAACTCGGACAGGCCGGCGTAGCCGTTGCCGGCGAACAGGTTCTTGCCGTCCTTCCAGATCGACTGGTGCACGTGCATGCCGGAGCCGTTGTCGCCGACGATGGGCTTGGGCATGAAGGTGGCGGTCTTGCCGTAACTGTGGGCCACGTTGTGCACGATGTACTTGAGCACCTGGGTCATGTCGGCGCGGCGCACCAGGGGACCGAACTTGGTGCCCAGTTCGCACTGGCCGGCAGTGGCCACTTCGTGGTGATGCACTTCCACCTCGACGCCGCACTGCTCCAGCGCCAGGCACATGGCGGCGCGGATGTCATTCAGGGAATCGACCGGCGGGACGGGGAAGTAGCCGCCCTTGACGGTGGGACGGTGGCCGATGTTGCCGCCTTCGAATTTCTCGCCGGAGGCCCAGGCGGCTTCCTCGGAGAACACCTTGGAGTAGGAGCCGGACATGTCCACGCTCCACTCGACGGAGTCGAAAATGAAGAACTCGGGCTCGGGACCGAAGAAGCAGGTGTCGCCCAGGCCGGTGGATTTCAGGTAGGCCTCGCCGCGCTTGGCGAGGGAACGCGGGTCGCGGTCATAGCCCTTGCCGTCGGACGGCTCCACCACGTCGCAGGTGAGGATCAGGGTCGTCTCGTCCATGAACGGATCGATGTAGGCGGTCGCCGCATCGGGCATGAGCAGCATGTCGGAGGCCTGGATGCCCTTCCAGCCGGCGATGGACGAGCCGTCGAAGGCATGGCCGGACTCGAACTTGTCGGCGTCGAACGCCTTGACCGGCACGCCCACGTGCTGTTCCTTGCCGCGGGTATCGGTGAAACGGAAGTCGACGAACTTGACTTCCTTGTCCTTGATCAGTTTCAGAACGTCTTGAGGGGACATGAGGCTCTCCTAACGAGTTGTATCCGGGAAGCAAAAAAAGCGTCTGCTCCTAATAGCAGATTTTGTGCCAAGGCCGGGAAAAAAGATGCCATTGTGCCACAAGGGATAACGCTACGCTGTGCCGAAACAAGCGCACCATTACGGTGCGCCATGGCCTCTATGCGCCCTATTTTGGTGCAACCCGGCAGTTGATGGAGATGCGGTGAAAGAAGGGGTCGCCGGGCAGCCGCTCGGCGAGGCGCTGCTCCAGGGCCGCCATCCGGCCGGCATCGCGACAGGCCTCCCAGGGCAGGAAGACCTCGGCTTCGACCCGGTTGCCCAGGTAATGCAGCAGCGTCTTCTCGAAGGTCGGCGCACCCTCTCCCAAGAGGGTGCGCAGATGGGTGAGCAGCACCTCCCGGTCCGGCAGCCCGGTGCTGTCGGTGCGCAGCAACTGGTCCTCCTCGGCGTCCACATGCACCAGCACATCCAGCACTTCCGGATGCCGGCGCAACACGCGGGCGCGCGCCGCATCGCCGATGCGGTGACCCTCCGACACGCTGATCCGGGCATCCACCAGCACATGGGCATCCACCAGCGCCCGGTGCGCCATGCGCCGGGTGCGCAATTCGTGCAGGCCCAGCACGCCGGGAGTAGCCAACAGGGTGGCACGGATGTGGCCCACCTCCTTCTCGTTCAGGCCGGTGTCCACCAGTTCCTGCAGGGCGTCGTAGCCGAACTTCACCCCCATGCGGACGATGAGGAAGGCCACCAGCGCCGCGGCCAGGGGGTCGAGGTAGCGGTAGCCCAGCAGGGCCCCGCCGATGCCCACTGCCACCACGAGCGAGGAGGCGGCGTCGGAACGGGCATGCCAGGCATTAGCCACCAGCATGGGCGAGCGGGTGCTCTCGGCGATGCGCAGGATGTAGCGGAACAGGACCTCCTTCGCCGCCAGGGTGGCCAGCGCCATCCACAGGGCGAGTATGCCGATGGGCGGCAGTTCCCCCACATGCCGCAGGCGATCCACCGCCGCCCACAGGATGCCCAGCCCCGTGACGAGCAGGCCGGCGCCGAGCAGCAGGGAGGCGACGGTCTCGATGCGCCGGTGGCCGTAGGGATGCGCCGCGTCGGCCGGATCCGCGCCCTTGCGGTTGGCCCACAGGACGAGGAAGTCCCCCAGCATGTCGGACAGGGTATGGATGGCGTCGGCCACCAGGCTCTGGGCGTTGGCGGCAATGCCGACCGCGATCTGGAGCACGGTCAGGGTGAAATTGACCGCCACGCTGACGCGGCCCGAACGCCGCACCGCCAGGAAGCGGTCGGCATCGGCCGGCTCGGCGCGCGGCATGACTTCTTCGACGGCCATGGGGCTTTCACGTATACTTTTGTTCCGCGATTGTAAGCGTAGTCGAGCAGTGGGCAAACTGAGCGAAATCCTCTCCCTGGCGCAGGGCCGCGCCCGGGAACTGAACCTGCCCTACGAGGGCGCCCTGACCCCCCAAGAGGCTTTTGAGGTCTGGCAACTGGCGCCGGGAGCCCGGCTGGTGGACGTGCGCACCCGGGCGGAACTGGACTTCGTCGGCCGCATCCCGGGCGCCGTCGAGATCGAGTGGCAGGGCTACCCCGGCTACCCCCGCAACCCACATTTCCTCGCGGAGCTCAAGCATCAGGTGGATCACGAGTCGCTGGTCATGTTCATCTGCCGCAGCGGCCACCGCTCGCACCGCGCCGCGGCCACGGCGACCGAGGCGGGCTTCGCGGACTGCTATAACGTGCTGGAAGGCTTCGAGGGCGACCGGGATGCCACGGGCCAGCGCGGCAAGGCCGGCGGCTGGCGCCTGGCCGGCCTGCCGTGGCAGCAGTCTTGAACCCCGGTCCAGCGCACCGATATAACCGTCCAACCCGCCACGAATCGCAAGCCATGCATGCCGCCATCCAGTTCGACCGCTTCAACAGCCTCGCCGACGCGGCAGCCCAGGAGCGCATCCGCGCGGCGCGGGCCCGGCTCGGCAAACGCGCCGTCATCCTGTGCCACCACTACCAGCGCGCCGAGGTCTACGCCTACGCCGACCTGACCGGCGACTCCCTCAAGCTGTCGCGCCTGGCCGCCGGGAGCGATGCCGAGTACATCGTCTTCTGCGGCGTGCATTTCATGGCCGAGGTGGCCGACATCCTGTCCAAGCCGGAGCAGGTCGCCATCCTGCCGGACCTGGCCGCCGGCTGCTCCATGGCGGACATGGCGAGCCTGGCCAAGGTGGAACGCTGCTGGCGCGAGCTGGCGGAAATCGTCGGCGATCCGGATGAACTGATCACGCCGGTCACCTACATCAACTCCAGCGCCGACCTGAAGGCCTTCTGCGGCGCGCACGGGGGCATCGTGTGCACCTCCAGCAACGCGCCCAATATCCTGCGATGGTCCTTCGCCCGGCGCGGGAAGGTGCTGTTCTTCCCCGACCAACACCTGGGGCGCTGGAGCGGCCACAAGATGGGCCTGGCCCTGGACGAGATGGTGGTCTGGGACCCGGACCTGGAGTACGGCGGGCTCACCGCCGCGCAAATCCGGAAGGCGAAAATCCTGCTGTGGAAGGGCCACTGTTCGGTGCACCAGATGTTCCAGGCCGGGCACATCCTGCGCTTCCGCAACGAGCATCCGGGCGGCCTGGTGATCTCGCACCCGGAATGCAATTTCGACGTCTGCCGCCTGTCGGACTACGTCGGCTCCACCGAGTACATCATCAAGACCATCCGCGAAGCGCCGGCGAATACCAGGTGGCTCGTGGGGACGGAACTGAACCTGGTGAACCGCATCGCCGAGGAGTTCAAGCCGGAAGGCAAGATCATCCAGTTCATGGCCCCCATGGTCTGCATGTGCTCGACCATGGGCCGCATCGACCCCCAGCACCTGGCCTGGTGCCTGGAGAACCTGGCCGAGGGCAACGTGGTCAATCGCATCAGCGTGCCGCCGCACGAAGCGGAACTGGCGCGCATCGCCCTCAACCGCATGCTCGACGCGTCCTGACCCCGCGGTGGTCAAGCCCGCAGTCACCCGCTGCCGCAAGGCTCACACGGCCCGCTCGCGGGAGGCCGTGCCGCGGCTGCACGTCTGCACGTACAACATCCACAAGGGCTTCTCCCAGTTCAACCGCCGCATGATGGTGCATGAGCTGCGGGAGCGGCTGCGCGGGCTGAACCCGGACATCGTCTTCCTGCAGGAGGTGCAGGGCCTGCACCTGGGCCATGCCGAGCAGCACCGGGACTGGCCGGAGGAGCCGCAGCACGAATTCCTCGCCGAGGACGTCTGGCACGACACCGCCTATGGCGGCAACGCCCTCTACGACCACGGCCATCATGGCAACGCCATCCTGTCGCGCTTTCCCATCCTCTCCTCCCACAACCAGGATATCTCCGAGCTGGTCTTCGAGCGCCGCGGCATGCTCCACTGCGAGGTGGCCGTGCCCGGCTGGACGCAGCCGCTGCACTGCGTCTGCGTGCATCTCGGCCTCACGGCCGCCGCCCGCCGCCGCCAGATGCAGGTCCTCGCCGAGCGCATGGAGGCAGTGGCGCCGAACGACGCGCCGCTGATCATCGCCGGCGACTTCAACGACTGGCGCAACCGCGCCGGCGACCTGATCGCCGAACGCCTCGGCATGGTGGAAGTGTTCGGCGGCGTAAACGGCCGTCCGGCGCGCAGCTTCCCGGCGACGCTGCCCGTCTTCCGCCTGGACCGCATCTACGTGCGCGGCTTCGCCATCGAGCGCTCCGAGGTGCATTTCGGTCCGCCCTGGTCGACCATCTCCGACCACGCCGCCCTGTCCGCCCATATCGCGATCGAGTAACATTCGCCGCTATGAAGGCGGAATTCCTGCCCGGCAACCGCATCACCCTGCTCGTGAGCGGCGGTGCCTATTTCCCGGCCCTGCGCGAGGCGATCGACGGCGCGCAGCGGGAACTGTATCTCGAGACCTACATCTTCGAGGACGACGACACCGGGCGCATGATCGCGGCGGCGCTCTCCCGCGCCGCCAAGCGGGGCGTGGCGGTACGCCTGCTGGTGGATGGGTTCGGCGCACGCGAATTCCCGCAGCAGTTCATGCCCGCCCTGGAGGCGGACGGCGTGCAGGTGCTGGTCTACAGGCCGGAGCTGGCGCCTTTGCGCATCCGCCGCCACCGCCTGCGGCGGCTACACCGCAAGCTCGCCGTGATCGATGGGCGCGTCGCCTTCGTCGGCGGCATCAACATCATCGACGACGAGAACACGCCGCACCACACGCCGCCGCGCCACGACTATGCGGTGCGCGTGGAAGGCCCCCTGCTCGCCGCCATCCACGACTCGGCGCACAAGCTGTGGGAGCTGGTCGCCTGGGCCAACTTCAAGCGGCGCCTGCGCGCGGTGGTCCCCGCCCCGGTGGCCGCCGGCCCCTGCGGCAACGTGCGCGCCGCCTTCCTCATCCGCGACAACCTGCGCCACCGCCGCGACATCGAGGAGGCCTATCTGGAGGCCATCGGCCGCGCCAGGAGCGAGGTGGTGCTGGCCAGCGCCTATTTCCTGCCCGGCCTGCGCTTCCGCCATGCGCTCATGGCGGCCGCGCAACGGGGCGTACGGGTGATCGTCCTGCTGCAGGGCCGGGTCGAGTACCTCCTGTTCCACTACGCCAGCCAGGCCCTCTACGAGGCCCTGCTGGGCGGCGGCATCCGCATCTTCGAGTACCACCGCAGCTTCCTGCATGCCAAGGTCGCCGTGGTGGACGGGCGTTGGGCCACGGTCGGCTCGAGCAACATCGATCCCTTCAGCCTGCTCCTGGCGCGCGAGGCCAACATCGTCGTGCGCGATGCCGGCTTTGCCGCCCAATTGCGCGCCAGCATCGAGGCGGCCCTGGCGAACGGCTCGCGGGAACTGAAACGCGACGATTGGAAACGCAAACCGTGGCCGGCGCGCCTGGCAAGCTGGCTGGCCTACTCCCTCGTGCGCCTGATGATCGGCATCGCCGGCTATTCCGGCAAGCACTAGCCAGGCGCCCTCACCCCCTGCCCCTCTCCCGGGCGCGGGAGAGGGGAGCTTCGTCAGTCGCTAGAGCGACTTCATGGGACGGGCGGGCAGGGCGGCCGTCGCGCCGAGATGACGCCGGTATTGACCCCCACCCAGTTCAGGCCGCCGAAAAGCCGCGCGTACTCGATCTTGACGCAGCGGTCCATGACCACCTCGAGGCCGGCCGCCTCGGCCTTATGCGCCGCCTCGGGATGAACCACGCCGAGCTGCAGCCAGAGCACCTTGGCGCCGATGGCGATGGCGTCGTCCACGAGGGGCGGGATGTCCGCGGCGCGACGAAAGCAGTCCACGATATCCACCTTTACCGGTATGTCGCGCAGCGAGGCGTAGCACTTCTGCCCCAGCACCTCGGGGTAGGCCGGATTGACCGGAATCACCGTGTAGCCGTGGTCCAGCAGGTACTTGGCCGCGAAGTGGCTCGGCCGGTACCAATGGGCCGACAGCCCGACCACGGCGATAACGCGGTTGTGCATCAGGACGCGGCGCAGGCCGGGAATGTCATCGACCATGGGCAAGGCTCCTTCGATTGGAGTCAGTACTCTGCCGGAGCCGGCAAGCTTCGGCAACGGGGCAGCCGGCTCCGGTCCCAGTGGCCGATCGCCCAGCGCCACAGGCTGTCCAGGTCGGCCTCCTGCAGCCCGGGCGGCGGGGCCTGGCCCAGGCAGGCCAGCGCGACGACCAGCGCGCCCTGGGGCCGCGCGCCGTCGACGGGCCGGGCCCGCGTCTGCTTCGATAGCTTCTCGCCCCGGGCATTGACCGCCGCCGGCAGGTGCAGATAGGCCGGCTGCGGCAGGCCGAGGCGGCGCTGCAGGAGAATCTGCCGCGGCGTGGAATCGAGCAGGTCGGCGCCGCGCACCACGTGGGTGATGCCCTCGGCGGCGTCGTCCACCACCACCGCCAGTTGGTAGGCGAACAGGCCGTCGGCCCGCAGCACGACGAAATCGCCCACCTCCGCCGCCACATCCTGGCAGAGCCGGCCCTGCAGGGCGTCGTCCAGGCACACGGTCTCCGGCTCCACCTTCAACCGCCAGGCACGCGCCTCGCGCCCGGCCGCCGCCCGCTCACGGCAAGTCCCCGGATAGCGGAGGGTGGCCTCCGCGGCCAATCGGGAGTCGCCGATCTCGCGCCGCGTGCACGCGCAGGCGAAGACCTGGCCGGCCAGGCGCAGCCGCTCGAACGCCGCACGGTAGCGCCTGGTTCGTTTGCTCTGCCAAACGACCTCCCCATCCCAGCCCAGGCCGAACCGTTCCAGCGTGCGCAGGATGTCCTCGGCGGCCCCGGGCAAAGCCCGCGGCGCATCCACGTCCTCCATGCGCAGCAGCCATTCGCCCCCCGCCGCCCGCGCATCGAGGTAGCTGCCGACGGCGGCGAGCAGCGAACCGAAGTGCAGCGGTCCGGTCGGCGAGGGCGCGAAGCGTCCGCGGTAGGATGCGGCGGGTGGTTCCGAAGCGGGCATGGCGCAATGATAGCGGGACGGCACGGGCCCGGGGCCGGACGGCGCAGGCCGTGGCAGCCGCCACGCGCCCCGATGTGACTAATGTCACGGCAGTCGGGGCCGGCCCGGGCTATGATTTTTTTATTTGCGGGGACGGCCCACATGGCAACGCTCGAGCTCAACCAGGCCAATTTCGACCAGGTCATCACCGGCAACGACTTCGTCGTGGTCGATTTCTGGGCGCCGTGGTGCGCCCCCTGCCGCTCCTTTGCGCCGACCTACGAGGCGGCGTCGGAGCGTCACGAAGACATCGTGTTCGCCAAGGTGAACACCGAGAACGAGCAAGGGCTGGCGGCCGCCTTCGCCGTGCGCTCCATCCCGACGCTCATGGTGTTTCGCGAGCAGATCGTCATCTACGCGGAAGCCGGTGCGCTGCCCGGCCAGGCCCTCGAACAACTGATCGCCCAGGCGCGCGCCCTGGACATGGAGCAGGTACGCCGGGACGTGGCGCAGCAGGAGCAGCCCCGGGCCTAACCGGCAAGGCATCCGGGGCGAAGCCACCGGCGACCGGAAATGCCACGTCGCCTCGGCAGGCCCCGCGCGGGGGGAGGCGGGCTCGACTCCTCCCGCGAGGGGCCAGGGGGCACAGTGTAGCTGCACGCCCTTCCTCTTGCCGACGTACGTTGTCCGCCGGCGTTACGCCGCCACTTTCTCAATCCGCGCATACTCGGCGGCGCGGCTGTGCTCCAGCTCCCACAGGTCTACGGCCTGCTGCATGCGCAGCCACACACCGGGGCCGTTGCCTAGGAGCCGCCCCAGGCGCAGCGCCATGTCGGCGGACACGCCGCGCTTTTCATGCAACAGTTCAGAGACGGTGAGGCGGGAAACGCCGAGCCGGGTCAGACGTTGAAGCGGAAATGCATGACGTCGCCATCGTGGACGACGTAGTCCTTG
>CAYZLI010000045.1:0-23931 GCA_964479195.1 uncultured Rhodocyclaceae bacterium | reverse complement strand
CGCGGCCGTGGTAGCTGCGCGCGATGCCGCGCAGGGCGAGATCGAAGGCGGCGTGCGCGGCCTCGCCCTCGGCCTCGAGGCCGTAGGCGTGGCCCATGCGGCTGCGGTAGGCGCGGCCGATCTCGGCCCGCTCGCGCCAGGCGCCCGAGCGCTCGGTGAGGCGGTTGACGCCGGCGCCGTAGGCGCCCGGCGCGTCGCCGAAGATGCGCTGGGCGGCGGCGCGCCCGGCGGCGGCGGCCGGCTGGCCCTGCGCCGTCAGCGCCTCGGTGCGCGCCAGCCAGCGCGCCGCGACGAGGTTGTGCGCCAGCGCCTCCTCGCCGCGCGCGGCCTTGCCCAGCGGCGCCAGCACGGCCTCGAGGGCCTCGCGCAGCTCGGGCCGTTCCTCCGCCAGGCGCTGCGCGCTCGCAGCCAGGGCGAGGCGGCCGGCGCGGTCGATGAGGCGGATGAGGTTGGGGTAGAGGTCGCGGAAGAGGCCGGAGGTGGTAACCAGCACGTCGCGGCGCAGGGGGGCGGTTGCTTGTTCAGAGGTTCCTTCGGCGCGCAGGCGCACGTCGGTGACGATGCCGCGCGCGTTCCACACCGGCTCGACCCCCATCAGGGCGAGGCTGAAGGCGACCATGACGCCCTCGTCGCGCACCGCGTCGGAAGCCCACAGGATGACTGCCTCGCTTCCTTCGGCAGCGAGGCAGTCCCCTGCTCCTGGACCGCACCCCCTCCCATCCTCCCCCGCCGAGCGGGGGAGGCGACCATTCCGGCTCGCCTCCTCGCGGAGGCTCGAAGGATGGCGGGCGACGGCCTTGGCCGCCATCTCCGCGCCCAGCGCATATCCCAGCCGCGTGGGCAGGATATCGCCGTCGACGGCGTGGAAGTTGCGGCCGGTAGGCAGGGATTCGGGCGAGCGCAGCGGGTCGTTGCCCTTGCCCGGCGGCACGAAGCCGCCGGCCAGCGCGTTGAGCAGGCCGGTCATTTCCTGGCGCGGCGAATCGGCCAGCGGCCCGGCGAGGGCGGCGCTGTCGAGCCCGCCCTTCTTCATGGAATCGAGCATCAGCGCGAGGTTCTCCGCCGACCAGGGGCGGCCGAAGACGTGCAGGCCGTAAGGCATGAACTTCTCCTGCAGCTTGGTCAGGTAGTGGCCCACCTCGTGCGCCAGCAGGTCGTCGTCGGCCTGGTCGACGCCGATGCCGCGCACCTTCAGCACGTCGCCCATCGAGGCTTCCAGCTCGGCCTTCAGGTGCAGCGCCTCCACCTGGGCGCGCATGGCGCGCGCGGCCTCGGCGCGCAGCGTGTCGGAGCCGGCGGCTTCGTAGCTCTCGACGATTTGGCGCAGCACCAGCAACTGGTCGTAGAGCGGCGTGGTGGCGATGGGCGGCGTGAGGTGGTCCACCATCACCGCGAGGCCGCGCCGCTTGGCCTGGATGCCTTCGCCGACGCCGTCGACGATGTAGGGATAGATGCCCGGCAGGTCGCCGGCGATGAGGCTGGGGTAGTCGTCGGCGGTGAGGCCGACGGCCTTGCCGGGCAGGAACTCGTAGGTGGAGTGGCGGCCGAGGTGGATGAGCGCGTCGGCCCTGAAGCGGTTGCGCAGCCAGTGGTAGAAGGCGAGGTACTGGTGCGGCGGCGGCACGCTGGTGTTGGCGTGCAGCAGTTCCTCGTCGACCTCCCAGCCGCGCGGCGGCTGCGGGCCGACGAAGACGTTGCCGAAGACGAGGCCGGGCACGAGCAGGCGCGCATCTTTCCCCGTGCCGTCCACCATCACCGTACCGGGCGCCGCGCCCCAGCCGCGCAGGCCCTCGACGCCGAACGCGACGAGCCGGTCCTTGAGCGCGCCGAGCCGCGCACAGGGCGGCGGCTGATGCCGCGGTCCCGGATCGGACAGGCAGGCGAGATAGCCCGCCTCCAGCCTGCGCAGGCCGCCGATGGCCTCCTGGCGGCGCGGATGCCCGGCGCCCTCGGCGAGGTGGTGCAGTTCCTTGAGGGTGGCCTCGACGCGCTTGCGGCCGACGGCCCGCTCGGCGACGCGCTCGGCTTCGAGCACCTCCGCGTGCAGCCGGCCGAGCGGGCCGTCCACCATCTCGCCGCGCAAGCGCGGCGGCAGTGCGGCGAACCAGCGCGCGTAGTCGGCGGCGCCGACGCTCCCCACCTCGCGCGCCAGATCGCGCAGCGCCTGCCGGTCTTCAGGCAGGTTCACGCCGCGCGCCATGATGCGGTCGAGCAGCGCGGCGGGACTCTCCGGCAGCTCGCCCACCGTGTAGCCGGCGCGCTTCAGCGCATGCAGCATGTCGAACAGCGACGCCGGCACGTCGAGGTTGTCGGCGCCGATGTTCTGGCGGCCCGGCGGGTGGTTGTAGTAGACGATGGCGAGCCGCTTGTCCCGGTTCGGCACGCCAGCCAGGCGCTGCCAGCGCACGGCGCGCGCGATCAGGCGCCGCGCCTCCTCGGCGAGCACCTGGGGCGGCTTGTATTCGAGGCCGGTGAGGCGGTCGGCGCGGCTCTTGCCCGCGGCGGCGACCACCACCGGCTGGCCCGTGCCCTGCAGCTCGGGCAGGGCGACGCGGTATTGCACCGAATCGGGCGGCAGGCCGTCGGGCGACAGGCGCCACTGCAGGGCGTTGCGCTCGGTGAGGCGGATCGCCTTGAACACCGGCAGGTTCAACTGGGTGAGCGCCTGGGTGACGGCTTCGCGCCCTTCGGCGGCGCCGACGACGAAGTCCTGCAGCACCACCAGCGCCACCGGCCGCGCCGGGGCGACGAGTTCGCGCAGGCGTTCGACGGCGGCGCGCGACGTCGTGCTCCAGCGCGCCAGCACGGCGGCACAGGCGAGCCCCTGGCGGCGCGATTCGGCGCACAGCGCGTCGGCCGGCGCCGGGTCGGTGTTGGCGTAGTCGAGCACGACCAGGGCCGGAGCGGCCGGCAGCAGGCCGCCGCGCCAGGCGTCGTCGCCCTGCCCTGCGTAGGCTTCGCGGCCGTCGACGCGCAGGCGCAGCACCGGCTCGGGGACCGGCTGCGCCGCTGCGCTGCGCTCGTCGAGCAGGAAGCGGAAGAGCGCGGCCGTGTTGCCGGCGCCGCCGCCCTGCCAGAGGGCGCGCGCGGCGAGCCAGTCGCGCGCCATGGGATGGGCCTGGGCGCGGGCGAGCGCCTCGGCCGGCGGCGCCTCGAGGGCCAGCGCGCGCAAGCTATCGACGGGAAAATCGGCGAGCGAGGCCGCGCCGCGCCGCGACAGCACGGTCAGCGTCTGCTCGCCGTTGAAGGCGAACACCCGCGCGTCGCGGCGCACGTGCCGGGGCAGGATCTCGCGCAGGCGCCGCGCCGGATCGCCGAACACCGCCACGGCGAGCACCGCGTCGGCCTCGCCCAGCCACTGCCCGAGCTGGCGCTCGGAGGCGGCCATCAACTGCGCCGGCGTGCGCAGGATGAGGCGGTCGCCGGGGCGGCGCGCGGCGTGCTCGCGCGCCGCCTCGACGGCGGCGGGCGCCGCCCGCTCGCTGACGACGCCGAACAGGGTCGCGGCGAGCGCCGGCTGGGCCAAAGTCAGCAGCAGCGCGGCGGCGGCCCGCAGGACGCGCATGGTCTTCAGAATTCGATCCCGGGCATCGCCTGCACGCCGGACTGGAAGGCGTGCTTGACCAGGCCCATCTCGGTGACGGTGTCGGCCGCCTCGATGAGCGCGGCGGGCGCGGCGCGGCCGGTGACGACGACGTGCTGCAGCGGCGGCCGCGCGGCCAGGGCGGCGAGCACCTCGGCGAGATCGAGCCAGCCGTACTTGAAGGCGTAGGTCATCTCGTCGAGCACGACGAGGCCCACGGCCGGGTCGGCGAGATAGCCGCGCGCGAGCGCCCACGCCGCCTGCGCCGCCGCCGCATCGCGCGCCCGGTCCTGGGTTTCCCAGGTGAAGCCTCCGCCCATGACATGCCAGGCGACGTCCGCGCAGCGCCGGAAGAAGCCTTCCTCGCCGGTGTCGGAACGGCTCTTGACGAACTGGACCACGGCCACCTTGAGGCCATGGCCGAGGGCGCGGGCGACGAGGCCGAAGGCGGCGGAGGACTTGCCCTTGCCGGTGCCGGTGTGGACGAGGAGCACTCCCCGTTGCGCTTTCGCGTGCGCGATCCTGTCGCCGATCACGGCCTTCTTGCGCTGCATGCGGGCGGCATGGCGCCCGTCTTCGTCACTCACGCTCTACTCCTCACATCGGCACGAAATGGCGGGTGTCGGCTTCGCGCAATTCCCGCAAGGGGTGACCGTAGAGGCGCGACAGCGCCTCGGCCTCGAGCACCGCATCCACCGGGCCTTCACGCGTGCTGCCGTCGCCGAAGAGCAGCAGCGCCCGGTCGGCGAAGCGCAGCGCCAGGTTGATGTCGTGCAGCACCAGAACAATGCCCACGCCGTCGCGCCTGGCCCGCTCCGCGAGCAGGTTGAGCAGCGCAATCTGGTGGTTGAGGTCGAGGTGGGCGAGCGGCTCGTCGAGCAGGTACACCGCGGGCTGCTGGGCCAGCAGGGCGGCGACGGCCACGCGCTGGCGCTCGCCCCCGGACAGGGTGTGCAGCTCGCGATCGGCCAGCTCGGCGAGGCCGACCGCCGCCAGCGCCTCGCGGGCGAAGCGCTCGTCCGCCCCGCTCTCCCAGGCCCAGCGGCCGAGGTGGGGATGGCGGCCGATGAGGGCGGTCTCCAGGACGGTGGACTGGAAGGCGTCGGTCTGGCTCTGGGGCAGCAGCCCCCGCAGCCGCGCCGCCTGCCGGCCGTCGAGCGCCGCGTAGGGCCGGCCGCAGAGCTCCACCACGCCGGCGCGCGGCGGGCGCAGGCCGGCCAGGGTGTGCAGCAGCGTGGTCTTGCCCGCGCCGTTGCGGCCGAGGATCACCAGCCGCTCGCCCGCCGCCAGGCTGAGGTCGAGACCGGCAGTGACATGGACAGCGCCGATCTCCACCTCCAGCCCACGCACTGCAAGCAAGGGTACGCTCACGCCAGGCCTCCGCGCGGCTGGCGCGTGAGCAGAAAGAGGAACACGGGCACGCCGATCAGGGCCGTGAGCACGCCGACGGGCAACTGCTGCGGGGCGACGACGGTGCGCGCCAGGGTGTCGGCCAGGGTGAGCAGCGCCCCGCCCGCCAGGAGCGACGCCGGCAGCAGCACCCGCTGGTCGTTGCCGATGGCCAGCCGCACCAGGTGCGGCACAATGAGGCCGACGAAGCCGACGGAGCCGGTGGTGGTCACCGCCGCCGCCGTGAGGAGCGAGGCCAGCACGTAGACCAAACCACGCAGCCTCGATACCGGCACGCCCAGGGCGCGCGCGGTGAGGTCGCCCCGGGCCAGCAGGTTGAGGTCGCGGGCGAAGGGCGTGGCGAGCACGAGCCCGGCCGCCAGCACGCCGAGCGCCGGCCAGGGCGAGCCGGCGTGAGAGACATCGCCCATCAGCCAGAAGAGCATGCCGCGCAGCTTGTTCTCGGGGGCGATGGAGAGGATGAGCGCCACCGCCGCCCCGCAGCCGGCGGCGACGATGACGCCCGTGAGCAGCAGCCGCGTCTGGGTCCACGAGCCTTCGCCGTGGGCCAGCCCGAACACCAGCAGCATCGCCGCCAGCGCCCCGGCGAAGGCCCCCCCGTGCACGAGCGCCAGGGGCAGGCCGATGAGCATGGCGGAGAGCGCCCCCACCGCCGCCCCGCCGGACACCCCCAGCACGTAGGGATCGGCCAGGGGATTGCGCAGCAGCACCTGCATGAGCGCCCCGGCCAGGGCGAGCAGGCCGCCGCAGGCGAAGGCGGCCAGGGCGCGGGGCAGGCGCAGCCCGCGCACCACCTCGGCGGCCACGCCGTCCGCCTCACCCAGCAGCGCCCGCCCCACCTCCGCCGGCGCCACCGCCAGGCTGCCCACCCCCAGCGCCAGCAGCAGGCTGGCCAGGCCGAGGACGGCAAGCAGCGAGAGCACCAGCAAGGCGCGGCGGCGGGTGGGCATGGGCAGGCTACTGCGGGCTGTAGCGCACGCCGACGAACAGGCTGGCACCGGCCGTGGCGAAGTCCTTGGCCAGTTCATACTGCTTGTCGAAAATGTTGTTGGCCCGGGCGAACACGGTCCAGTCCTTCTGCACCCGATAGTCGGCAAGCAGATTGACCAGGCCGTAGCCGCCGAGACGCTGGGTGTTCGCCGCGTTCTCGTAGCGTTCGCCCACCAGTTGCCATTCGCCCGTCACACTCCAGGGGCCGGCGGCATAGCCGAGATGCGCCTTCAACTGCTCGTCGGCGCGGCGCGCCAGGCGTTTGCCGGTGGCATCGTCGCGCGGCCGCTGCAGGTCGAGGATCAGGCCGCCGCTCCAGTTGCCCAGACTCGCGGCGTAACTGAGCGAGGTGCCGGAAAGCGTCGCACTCGCCACGTTCCGCAGCGGGAAGCCGACGATCAGATCGCTCACCTTGTTGTTGAAATAGACGGCGGAGAAGCGGTGCCGGCCCCGCTCCCAGTCGAGCCCGACCTCCCGGTTGCGCGCGAACTCGGGCTTCAGGTTCGGGTTGCCGGCGAAGAGCGCCCCGAAGATGTCGGGGAAATAGAGCTCGTTGAAGCTCGGCGCCCGGAACGCCGTGCCGTAGGAGACATGCGCCCGCCATTCCGGGGTGAACTGGTAGCCGTAGGCGGCGAGGCCCGTGGTCTTGGCCCCGAACTGGGAGTTGTCGTCGCGGCGCAGGTTGAACTGGAGCCGATGCTCGCCGAGGCTGCCGTTCCAGCCGGCAAGCAGCGAGCCGATACTGCGCTCGGTCACCGGGTAGGCGGTGGTGCTCAGCAGGTGCTGCCTCAGGTATTCGGCGGCGAGCAGGGCGCGGCCGACCGGCAGCCTGAAGTCATTCTGCCAGGAGGCCTGGTCCTGGTCCGTGTGGAAGACGCTGGAGGCGAGGCCGTCGGTGCGGTTGGTCGCGTCGTCGGTGCTGCGGCCCAGCCGCAGGGTGCTGGTCCAGGCCTGCCCCAGGCGATTGCGGGAATAGACCGAGTAGGTGTCGAGCGTCTGCTCGTTCGCGAAGTCGCTGGTCGTGGGGAAGGAGTCGTACTTGCTGGTGCCGTCGCTGTGCAGCAGATTCAGTCCGAGCTCGTGGCCTGGCGCGGGGCGCACGGCCACATGCCCGCTGACGCTGCTGTTGCGGTAGCCGTCGCGGTCGGGGCTGAAGGCGAAGTTGGCCGGGTTGCGGATGGCGCTGAACCCGTCCGTTTGGTAGTGGCCGGCCTGCAGGCTGTAAGAAATGCTCTCCGTGCCGCCGGAGACACCGGCGCTGGCATCCGTGGTGTTGTAGCTGCCGTAGCCGGCGCTGGCGTTGAAGCGCGGCGCGCCCTCGCCCCGCCGCGTGAAGACCTGGATCACGCCGCCGATGGCATCCGCGCCGTAGAGCGAGGAGGCCGGGCCGCGCAGGATTTCGATGCGCTCGATCTGCGCCAGGGGAATGCGCGAGAAAGCGACGTCGCCGCTGCTCGCCGAGCCGACGCGCAAGCCGTCGATGAGGACGATGGTCTGGCGCGTGCCGGCACCGCGGATGAAGATGTTGCTGTTGGTGCCCGGACCGCCGTTGGCCACGTATTCGAGACCGGGCTGGCGGGCCAGCAGTTGTTCGAGCGTGGTCTGGCCGGCCCGGTCGATCTCTTCGCGCGTAACGACCGAGACGTCGCTCAGCAGTTCGCTGGTGCGCATGGCCTGCCGGGTGGCGGTGACGACGACGGTGGTTTCGTCGACGGCCCATGAGGTGGAAAAGGCGCAGGTTAGGGCAACGGCAAGCGCCGTGCGCCGGAGGAATGGCTGCATGGATGGACTCCTTCCGTGATCCGGCCCGCGTCCCCGCGCACCGGATGGTTGCGAACACGGAAGCTCGGGGGAGGGAGGGCGCGGGACGGGACCCGGTGCCGGCTGCCGCTCCCCGCGACGCTTCCGAACTGGTCTGTCCGAGGCCGGTATCCGGGCTCGCGAGTCTTGGCGCGCCGCCTTCCCATGATTGCTCACAGTGGCGTCGTGACGCGCCCACACTCGCTGACCGTTGCGGGGGCAGCTGAGGCTTTGCCGAGGGACTCGGCGCACCTCATTCCCGTTTAACCCGCCGGCGGAGGACCGGCAGGGCACCTGGAACAGGATGGCCGCGCGGCTGTGGGTCGCGCGGCAAAAAGCATTATAACCACGGGGCACACGGGGAGCACGGGGAGATCACTGGGGTTCGGCTTCAAGGCTCTTACAATCCACATTCAAAATGTTGCGTTATTGCTTGACCTCAAACGGCTTTTCCGTTAGTTTGTAAATATGGACCGCGAACTTTTCGCCCTGGAAGAGCGCCTCGAGCAGTTCATCGCCCTGTGCCAGAGCCTGCGCGCCGAGAACCAGGAACTGCGCACCCGTGTGGCCGGCCTGGAGGCCGAGCGAGCCCGCCTGAATGAGAAGATCGAGGCGGCCTGCAGCCGGCTCGAGACCCTCATGGAGCACATTCCCGAGTAATGAACGCCAAGCCGAACAACACCCTGGACATCGTCCTCATGGGCCGCGAGTACCGCGTCGCCTGCGCCCCGGAAGAGCGCGAGGCCCTGCAGGAGGCCGTGGCCTACGTGGATGAAAAGATGCGCGAGCTGGGCGCCAAGACCAAGTCCAGCGGCGAGCGGCTCGCCGTCATGACGGCCCTGAACCTCGCCCACGAACTGCTGTCCGTGAGGCTGCCCGGCGGGTTTGACATGCAGGAGTTCCGGCGTAGAATTCTTGCCATGCAGGCGCGGCTCGACGCCGCGATGGCCAACCAGGAAAAACTGTTCTAGCCATCGCGACCCGCAGCCCGGCGCCAAGATTTCCCCTGCGGTGTTCGTCAAGGCCATACATTCCTTGAACCAACATTGTTGGCATTGGCCGCGGACCAAAGCGTCACTTTTGTGAGCATCCCCCACGTTGGGCTCGGATGCACCTGCGGTGACCGGAAAGCGACCGACCTGAACGGAAGGTTCAGGATGCCGGCCAGACGGCACTGGCGGGGGATCCCCAAACGAAGCGCGGCTCATGCCGCGCTTCGTTGTTTATGGAGTTTGGAGTTCGCCATGCGCTATTGGCTGCTGAAGTCCGAACCGGATGCCTATGGCATCGACGACCTGGCGCGGGACAAGGTCACCGCCTGGACGGGGGTGCGCAACTACCAGGCGCGCAACTTCATGCGCGACCAGATGCGGCCGGGCGACCGGGCCTTCTTCTACCATTCCAACTGCGCGCAGCCCGGCATCGCCGGCATCGTCGAAATCGCCCGCGCGGCCTACCCCGATGCCACCCAGTTCGACAAGAAGAGCCATTACTACGACCCGAAGGCGACGCCCGAGAACCCGCGCTGGGTCAATGTGGACGTGCGATTCATGGCGAAGACCCAGCCCGTCGGCCTGAGTGAACTGCGCGCCCATCCGCAGCTCGCCCGAATGCGCATCCTGGCCAAGGGCAACCGCCTGTCGGTAACCCCGGTCGACCCGGCGGAGTGGCGCTTCATCTGCGAGAAGCTGCTGGGGGAGAAGGCTTGAGCGCCGTCAGCCTGTGGTGGCTTGTCTATCCCCTGGTCGGCTGCTTTTCGGGCTTCATCGCCGGCCTGTTCGGCGTGGGCGGCGGCCTGACCATCGTGCCGGTGCTGTTCATGCTGTTGTCGGCGCAGGGCGTCCCCTCGGAACAGGTCATGCTTCTGTCGCTGGGCACCTCCATGGCGACCATCATCGTCACTTCCATCGCCAGCATGCGGGCGCACCACCTCCACGGCGCCGTGCGCTGGGAAATCGTCCGGGCCATGGCGCCGGGGCTGGTCCTGGGTACCCTGAGCGGCTCCTTCTTCGCCAGCCTGGTGCCGACGCGCCCGCTCGCCGCCGCCTTCACCGCCATCGTCTATTACGCCTCGGTGCAGATGGTGCTGGACTTCAAGCCCAAGGCCTCGCGCGGCCTGCCCGGAGCCGCCGTGATCTTCCTGACAGGCGGGGTGATCGGCGCCGTCTCCAGCCTCGTGGCGGCCGGCGGCGGCTTCCTCTCCATCCCCTTCATGGTTTGGCACAATGTGGTGATCCGCCAAGCGGTGGGCACCTCGGCGGCCCTGGGCTTTCCCATCGCGGTGGCGGGGACGATCGGCTATCTCGCCGCGGGCTGGACCACCCCGGGGCTGCCGGCGTTTTCCCTGGGCTACGTCTATCTGCCCGCGTTCATCGGCGTGGCCGCCATGACCATGCTCATCGCACCCCTGGGCGCCAAGACGGCGCACCGGCTGCCCGTGCAGCAGTTGAAGCGCGCCTTCGGCATTTTCCTCGCCCTGCTGGCAACGAAGATGCTGACGAGCCTGATCGGCTGATTCTCCCGACGACCCCCTCGGACGGGCGAGGCGTCCGCTATTCCTTTTCGCCCCGGTGCGAGACGGGACGCGCCAGCCCGGCCAGCAGCCGGCGCGCCGATGCGGCCACCTCGGAGCGCGGCGCGAGGGCGAGCGAGTCTTGCAGGTGCATCCTGGCCGCGCGCCGGTCGTTCACCTTCAGGGCGATGGCTGCGGCCCGGTAGAGGATCGCCGCGTCGCGGATGCCCACCTCGAGGGCGCGCGCGATCTGGCGGCGCGCCTCTTCATAACGGCCGTTGCGGTACAGGGCCCAGGCATGGGCGTCCAGCGTATAGAGGTCATGGCGCTGGGCGAGCTCGCGCTCGGCCACTTCGAGGGCCTCGCTCGGCTTAAGGGCGTAATCGGCGTAGTAGAAGACGAGCTCGCGGTTGGCGTTATCGGCCTTGGGCATCTCGACGCGCGCCATGCGTTCGAACTCCGCGAAGGCCTTGCGCGCCTCACGCTTGCGGCCGAGCCGCACGAGGGCCTCGCCCACCGCGTAGAGGTTTTCCGAGTAGGGCGCGAGGCGGAAGCGCCGCTCGAGCAGCGCCAAGGCCTCCTCGTGGCGGCCCTGGGCGGCGCGCACCCGCGCCTGATTGCCCAGGGCATAGTGATAGTCGGGGAACAGCGCCAGCGCCTGGGCGAGCAAGCCGTCCGCCGCCTCGACGCCGCCCGCCATCAGGCGCAGATGCGCCATTTGCGTCAGGATCCAGGCGCGGTCCTCGACCTCCGCCGGCGGCGTGCGCGCGAGCGCCATGCGCATCAGCTCCAGCGCGCCGTCCACATCGCCGAACAGCTCGCGCAGATAGGCGGCGCGGGTGAGCCCCGGGATGTTGCCGGGGCGCAGATCGAGCAGCCACTGGGCGGCTTCCTCGGCCGCCGCGTAGTTGCCCAGTTCGGCGTTGGCGTCCACGAGAAAGCCGTAGGTCATGAGATCGTCCGGCATCCGCCGGTTGAGGGCGGTGGCCAGTTCGAGCGCCTTGGCGAATTCGTGCTTGCCGAGAGCCACCCAGATGCGGGCCCGTTGCGCTTCGAGGTTGTCCGGGGCGATGGCCAGCGACTTGGCGACCGCCTCCTCGGCCCGATCGTAATAGGCGGGGTCGGAAGTCTCCCGGGCGCGCCGGGCCAGCGCCAGGGCGAGATCGGCATAGGCTTGGTGGCGCGCGGGGTCGGCGGCGATCGCCTTGCGCGCCACGACCATCTTCTCCTCGGCAGGCGAGGCGGCCTGCCCCGGCGCGACGGCGCCCAGCAGCAGGCACAGGCCGGCGGCCAGGCGCGCGAAGGTCGTTCGCATCACGGCGCGCACGGCGGTCCGCTATCCCCCGTGCAGTGGGCTTCCCCCGGATCGATATGGCGCCGATCCCGGCCGCTGGGCGCGTCGGCGAGATAGGGGAAGTCGGTGCGATAGGGGACGTCATTCACGTTGACGCCGTCCCCCAGTTGCGCGTTGATCCCGGTGGAAAAGGGCGGGCCGGCTAGCACGCCCGCCACCGCCCGCAGCGAGATGTCGGTGACGTCGTCGAAGACGCGCCGGCCGTTCGGATAGCCGGCGGCATCGCCGCCCAGCAAGCCGAGACGGCTGGCGGAGCCGGGCGGCGTGGGCGCGACACCCGTATTGAGCCGCAGCAGATCCGCGACCGGTCCCGCCGGCGTGCCCGCCGCGGCGATGGGCGCCGCGTAGGTCACCAGGGGCAGGAGGTCGGTGCGCGGGGGCGGCGGAATCTGGATCGCCCCATTGGTGGCGGCGTTGAGGATGCGGGCCAGGGTCGGATCGAGGAAGAAGTTGGCGAACTGGCTGTCCTTTCTCGGCTCGTCCATGCTGAAGCGGTCCTTGAAGCCGGTACCGACGATGAGCTCGTTGATCAGCGGATTGCCCATGCGCTGCACCTGGCGGAACTCGCCGGTGCTGTGCGCCGGCTGGGGCGAGCGGCGCACCGTCGTGCGCGGGCGCGAGGTGGTGGCCCAGACGCCGATGGTCGCCCATCTCGAGTTGGCCGGCTCCGCCTGGCCGGTCCTGGTGAGCAGGGCGACGGGCACCTCGATGGCGATGGAATTGACGGCGTAGCCCGAGACGAAATCCGCGGCGAAATTGCGCGCGGCCGCGTCCTGGGAGGCGCTCAGCACGGGCGAGACATGGGTGTTGACGGTGTCGAAGAACCCGCCCAGGTCGATCCAGAAAGCGTCGTCGGTGGTGCCGGCGAAGACGCGAACGTTGGGTATCGTCGTGTCGTAGGTGCCGGCATCGAACAGGGCCGAATAATCCATGGTGCGCGGCCCGACATTGGCGGGCACGGCGAAGAAGGGGGCGCCGCTCGGGTTGGCGATGGTTTCCGGCCCGTCCGGTCCTCTCTTGCGCAGGGTGACCGTGTAGCGCTGGCGCTGGCCCAGGCCGGCGCTGTCGAACCCGGTGATCTGCGGCGGGATGACCGGGCTGCCGGCGGTCGGATTGCCGTTCAGGTCCGGAGGCGCATTGGCGGGCGCATTGACGCCCCCGCCCACGCCGGCGTAGACCTGGAACAGATTGGGCAGGCGCTGCTCGGTGCGGAAGCGAAACTGGAAGACCACATCTTCTTTCGCATCGTGGTCGTTATCCACGTTGATCTCGTAGAGGATGTCCTCGTCGAAGGGGAACCAGTTCGGGCCGTTGCCCGGCTCGAGGAAGGGATCCACGCTCATGATCAGGGTGACCCGCGGTACGGACGCATCGCCGCCGTAGCTGCGGAAGGCATAGACGTCGGTGATGTCGGCCTTGTGGTCCAGGGCGGTGATCGGCGCTTCCCGGTGGTTGGCCGCCTGGACACAAACGCCCGCGGCCATGAGGACAAAGACACTCGCGGCATTGCGCAACGCGCTCGACTTTCGCTCGATCTTCATGACTTTCACCTTTCTTCAGTTGGAGGGACAGGGAACTCCCGCCGCAAGGTCTGCAACGGGAGTCCATATCCCACGGTGTAGCTGGAAGAGTCGAGAGCGGTTATCAGGTCAAGGCTGGATTTTCCGACTTCGTACGTAGCGGAACTACGCAGAATGCCGTAGGTGGGATGCTGTAGGCGTGCGGTAGGGAAACCCGCGCGTGGAAGCGCGGGTTTCCGTGCAGTGGCCGGCCCGAAAGGGACGGCCGGGGGGCTATTTCTTGCGGATGTCCGCCCGGTTCAGCTCGCTGATCGGCGGCGTCGGCATGGTGGCGCCCACCGCATTCAGGGCATAGCCCTTCGCCTGCCAGTAGGCGAGCGCATAGGGGCCGGCCGGCACCACGGTGACGAAGCCGTGCAGGTCTTCCGGGGCGATGCCCTGGGCAGCGGCGGCGTTGCGGCAGATCTCGAAGACCACCCCTTGCTTGGCGAAGCTCGCGGCGCGGTCCACGATCTCCTTGTATTTGCCGTAGTTCTTCTTGTCGAAGACCACCACCTCGGGGCCGTGGGAGACGATCACCACCTTCAGCGGGTCGAGCTCGCGCGGGCCGAACTCGCTGGTTGCCCGCAGCAGGGCATTCAGGTTGTTGAACACCATGCCCACCGCCTTGGGATCGACGAAATTGAAGTCCCAGACCATCTTCAGCTGTTTGACCGCGTCGATATCCGCGTAGGGACTGAACTTGGCGGTGCCGTAGGGGGATTCGGCGCTTTGGGCCAGCGCGGGACCGGCGAGCACAGCGGACAGGGTGACCGCGGTGATCAGACTTTTCATTGTTATATCCTCCTCTGTTGGTGGGTGGGGAAAATCGATCAGGGCTTCAGGTAGACGTAGCCTTCCTGCGCCTGCAGCCGGCTCACCTCGGCCACGCCCGAGGGCACGATCTTGGCTTCGGGGTGGACCTTGGCCTTGTCGATGTTGCGGCCCTGCAGGGTGAAGTTGCAGACGCGGAATTCCACGCCCTGCGCTACCAGTTCGTCCACCATGGCGTCATAGGGATTGCCGTTCTTGTCCTCGGCGCCTTCGAGCAGGAAGTCGATGCCCTTGAAATGGGTGACGACGACAATCTTGGCCGTCGGATCGGCCGCCAGGTGGTTGCGGATGTTGCGCAGGCCGTTGGAGGCCTGCTCCAGGCCCTCGTTGACGTGATAGACGACCTTGACCGGCGACGGTTTCTTCGCCTTGGCGGCGGCCCCGGCGGGCTGGGCGGCCTGGGCCAGGCCAGGCGGGCCCGGGACTAGGGACAGGGCGAGCACCACCGCGACGTGACGAATGGCTTTCATGACTATCCTCCAGCGCTGGGATCAAGGCCGGATGTAAGCGTAACCCTGTTGCTGCTTGCGCATCAACTCCACCACGCCCGCCGGCACGTAGCCGATTTTCGGCAGCATGTCGTCCCTGGTGAGCTTCTGCGCCTTCATGGTGTTTTCGCAGGCGACCACCTGCACGCCGCTGGCCAAGGCATCCTCGATGCGGTTGCCCACTTCCGATTCCGCCTTCAGCATGCCGATCCCGGGGCCATAGACGACGATCTCCACATCCACCTTGTCCTTGCCCAGGTCCGCCTGGACGTTCTTGACGTTGTTGAGCGTGAGGTTCCATTTCTTCGAGTCGGCGTCGCTGACCTGGAACACGACCTTGTCCTTTTCGGCCGCATAGCCGATCCCGGAAAAAGACGCGGCCAGGCACAGGGCGAGCAAGGCGAGCAGCGCCTTGGCTTTTGGCATGGCGGGGGCGATACGAACCTGACGGATCGAACGGGGCATCGCGTGTCTCCTCTGTTGGTATTGGGGTGCCTGCGCTCGTCGGCACAGTGCCACTACGATACGCCGGCGGGAAAGCCGGCAAGAACAAAGTATTTTATGCTTAAATTAATCGTCGCCACACAAGGCCGTATGGGCCCAGCGGGCAGCGGACAGCGTGCGCCCGTCCGAGCCGAAGGGACCGATCGCCTGCACGCCCACCGGCAGGCCGTTCGGTCCCTGCGCGAAGGGCAGGTGCACGCAAGGCAGTCCGAGCAGGGTCCAGATGCGGTTGAACACCGGGTCGCCGGTGGCAGCCAGCCCCCGCGGCGCCTCTCCCGGTGCGCTCGGCGCGATAAGCAGGTCGCAGTCGGCGAACAGGTCCTGCGCTTGCAGCCGGCACCGCTGCGCCAGCGCGAGATCCGCGTCGTAGCGCTCCGGCGCCAGCGCCAGCCCCTGTCCCATCAGCTCCTTCAGCCTGGCGCTGAGCTTGTCGCCATGGGCCAGCCGCTCGTGGGCAAGACACCCGGCCGTCTCGCAGGCCATGATCTCCGTCTGCGCCGCCGCCAGTCCGGCGAAGTCCGGCGGCAGCGCCATCTCGGTCACGCCGGCCCCGGCACGCGACAGCAAGCGCGCGGCCGACTCCCAGGCGGCACGGGCCTCCGGCTGCGCCGACTCCCACTCGTAGGTGCGGCAAAAGCCGATGCGCGGTGCGGTGCCGATGGCGGCGGTGTCCGTTTGCAGTGCGCCGCGTCCCGTCAGTGCCGCGACAAACAGTGCCGCATCCTCGACGCTGCGCGCGAAGACGCCGAGCGTGTCCAGCGTCTCGGACAGCGGCTTGGTGCCGGCCCGACAGATCAGCCCATGGCTCGGCTTGTAGCCGACCACGCCGCAGAACGCCGCCGGCCGGATGACCGAGCCGGCGGTTTGCGTGCCGAACGCCAGGGGCACCATCCCGCTCGCCACCGCCGCGGCGGATCCGCTCGACGAGCCGCCCGGCGTATGCAGCGGGTTGTGCGGGTTGCTGGTCTTGCCCGGCTGGTAGGTGGCGAATTCGGTGGTTACGGTCTTGCCCATGACAATCCCGCCCGCGGCGCGCACCGCGGCGACGCAGGCGGCATCCCAGGCGGGACGGTGGCCGGGATAGACGGCCGCGCCGTATTCGGTCGGCATGTCGACGGTGTCGATGATGTCCTTCACGCCCACCGGCAGGCCATGCAGGAGCCCGCGGACGGGGCCGCCGTCGAGGCTGCGGGCCTGGGCCAGTGCGCGCTCGGGATCGAGGAACTTCCATGCGCCGACAACGGCTTCGCGGGCGGCGATGCGTTCCAGGCAGGCGCGCACCAGCGCTTCGGCCGTCAGTTCGCGCCGGGCCATCAAGCGGGCGGCCTCGACCGCCGTCAATTCGTTGACTGGTTTCATCATCGGCACCATTCGTTAATGAGCTGGCGGTTGGATGGGTGCCGCTCAAGGCGAGTACTGGTTGCGCAACATGTTTTTCTGCACCTTGCCCATGGTGTTGCGCGGCAAGTCAACGACGAAAACCACCTGTTTCGGGATCTTGAAATTGGCCAGATGGGACTTCAACGCCGCGATGATCCCGGCCTCGGTCAGCGCCTCGCCCGCTGCGTTCTGTTGGCGCACCACCACGGCGGTGACGGCCTCGCCGAAATCCGGGTGCGGCAGGCCGATCACGGCGGATTCCACCACGCCGGGCAGGGCATCGATGGCGGCCTCGATCTCCTTGGGATAGACGTTCAGCCCGCCGGTGATGATAAGGTCCTTGGAGCGGCCGATGATGGAAAGATAGCCGTCGGCGTCGAAGCAGCCCATGTCGCCGGTCCTGAAGAAGCCGTCCGGCGTGAACTCCTCCTTCGTTTTTTCCGGCATCTGCCAATAGCCGGAGAACACATTCCCGCCGCGCACCTGGATCTGGCCCGGCTCGCCGGCCTTCACCGGCTTGTCCGCCTCGTCCACGACGCGCAGCTCGGTGCCCGGCAGCGGGAAGCCCACCGTGCCGCCGCGCCGCTCGCCCTCGTAAGGATTCGAGGTGAACATGCCCCCCTCGGTCATGCCGTAGCGCTCCAGGATGGTGTGGCCGGTGCGCGCCTTGAACGCGTTGAAGGTGTCCATGAGCAGCGGCGCCGAGCCGGAGACGAACAGCCGCATGTGCGCGCAGGCCGCGCGATCGAGCCCGGGCTCCTGGAGCAGGCGCGTGTAGAAGGTCGGCACGCCCATGAATACCGTGGCCCCGGGCAGGAGCTTCAGGGCGCGCTGCGGATCGAACTTGGGCTCGAACAAGATGGGGCTGCCGTTGAGGAGCGCGCAGTGGACGGCGACGAACAGGCCATGCACGTGGAAGATGGGCAGCATGTGCAGCAGCACGTCGCCCTCGCGGAAGCCCCAGTAGCGGTGCAGCACCAGCCCATTGGCGGACAGGTTGCGGTGCGAGAGCATCGCCCCCTTGGAGCGGCCCGTGGTGCCCGAGGTGTAGAGGATCGCCGCCAGGTCCTCGCCGGCGCAGTCCACCGTGGTGAAGGCATCGGCCGCTTCCGCGGCCGCAACGGGCAGGCTGCCCTCGCCCCGCGTGCCCAGGTCATGGACCAGGGGCACCCGCGCCGCCCAGGCCAGTTCCTGGGCCGTCTCGACGGCATCCGGCTTGCAGACGAAAAGCCCGGGCTTGGCGTCGTTGAGGAAGTACTCGACCTCGCCCCGCTGATAGGCCGGATTCAGGGGCAGGAAGACGCAGCCGGCGCGCACGCAGCCGAGATACAGATAGAGCGCCTCCGGCGACTTCTCCACCTGCACCGCGACCCGGTCGCCCTTCTTCAGTCCCGCCTCGACCAGCAGGTTGGCGTAGCGTGCGCTCGCCCGGTCCAGATCGCCGTAGCTGCGCACCGTCCCGTTCGGCAGGATCAGGCAGGGGGCGTCGGGGTCTTGCGGAAAGCCCGAGGCCAGGATGGCGTAGATATTCTCGTTCATTGCGTTACTTCACGTTGTCGGGCAGCCACATGACGATCTCGGGAAAGACCGCCAGCAGCACGATGTAGAGGCCCATGATGGCGATGAACGGCATCACCCCGCGCATGATCTGGCGGAAGCTGATGTCGGGGGCGATGCCGTTGATGACGAACAGGTTGAGGCCCACCGGCGGGGTAATGAGCCCGAGCTCCATGTTGACGGTGAGCACGATGCCGAACCAGATCGGATCGAAGCCGGCGGCCAGCATGCCCGGCATGATGACCGGTGTCACCATGAGGATGATGGCCACCGGCGGCAGGAAGCAGCCGAGCACCAGGAGCAGCACGTTCACCCAGAAGAGGTAGGCCCACTTGGACAGCCCCAGCCCGACCAGCCACTGGGCCATGCTCTGGGTGATGTGCAGGTAGCTCATCACGTAGGTGAACAGGAAGGCCATGGCGATGATCATCATGATCATGCAGGACTCCCGGGCCGTGCCCAGCAGGATCTCCTTGAGATCGCGCCAGCGCCATACGCCGTAGATGCCCACCACCAGCGCCAGGGAGCCGGCCGCGCCCACGCCCGCCACCTCGGACGGCGTGCCCCAGCCGTCGTAGAGGGCGACCATCACCAGGGCGATCAGCAGCACAAAGGGCAGCAGCCGCGGCAGGGTCTCGAAGCGCTGCCGCCAGGTGAAGGCCTCGGCGCGCAGCAGTTCGCGGGCGGCGCCGGCCGCCCCCGCCAGGGCCGCCCGCCTTTCCCGCCAAGCCGCCACCATCACCCACAGGGCGAAAATCACGGCGAGCAGCACGCCGGGGATGACGCCGGCAATGAACAGCTTGCCGATGGACTGCTCGGTGATGATGCCGTAGATGATCAGCGTGAGCGAAGGCGGAATGAGGATGCCCAGGGTGCCGCCGGCGGCGATCAGCCCGGTGGCCAGCTCCTCCGAGTAGCCGCGCTTGCGCATCTCCGGAATGCCCATGCCGCCCATGGCGGCGCAGGTGGCGGGGCTGGAGCCGCACATGGCGGCGAACACCGAACAGCCGAAGACGTTGGCCACCCCCAGGCTGCCCGGCAGCTTGTAGAGCCAGCGGTGGGCCGCCTCGTAGAGATCGGCCGCGGCGCGCGTCTTGCCGATGGCCGCCCCCATCAGGATGAACAGGGGGATGGTGAGCAGGGTGAAGTTGTTCAGCTCGCTGTACAGGGTCTCGGTGATGTTCTCCAGATTGCTGGGCGGCATGAACGCGAACATGAAGGCCAGGGCCACGCCGCCGAGGGCGAAAGCGATGGGCATGCCCGAGAAGAGCAGCAGCAGCGCGACGCCCAGATAGAGGAGGCCGATTTCAAGCACGCCCATTGCGCCCTCCCGCCAGAATCGCGCCGAGCCGCCCATCCACGATCTGCACCAGGTACTGCAGCGCGAGCGCGGTCATGCCCAGGGCGATGAAGCCGAAGGGGATCCACAGCTTGGGGGCCCAGGTGGAATTGCTCACCCAGCCCTCGGCCCAGGCCTGGGCGGTGAAGCGCCAGGCGTTGGCCGCCACGAAGCCGCACAGGCCCGCGGCGCCCACATCGGCGAGCAGCAGCCGCCAGCGGTTCATCCCGTCGGGCAGCAGGGCATCGACGATGTCGATGTTCACGTGGCCGCGGGCGGCCAGGGTGTAGGCCGCCGCCATGAAGGTGGAGGCGATGAGCATCAGGATGGACAGCTCCAGCGCCCAGTCCGAGGGCTGGCCCAGGAAGTAGCGCATCAGCACCTCACCGGTGAGCACCAGGGCCGAGACCGCCACCAGCAGCCCGGCGGCATAGCCCATGCCCAGGTTGAGGGAGGCGAGCGCCCTGCCGAACGCCTGCCAGATGCAAGCCACGGTCCCGCTCACAAGAAACACGCCGGGCCGCCCCAAGTGTTTCTTGGCCCCCTGGGGGGAGAACGCCGCGAAGTGGTGTTTTCGGGGGGAGCTCATTTCACGGCGACGGCCATTTCGAGCAACCGCTTGCCGTTGGGCACCCTCTCCTCGAAATCCTTCCAGGCCGAGGCCCGGGCGACGTCGCGCCACTTGGCGAAGGCGGCCTCGTTCATGTCATGCACCGCGTCGCCGGCTTGCGTGTAGACCTGGGCCAGCTTCTGGTCGTCGGCCCGGGCGGAGTCCATGCCGAACTTCTCCAGGCTCGCGCCCACCTCCAGGACGATCTTCTGCTGTTCCGGCGTCAACTTGTCGAAGCTCGCCTTGGACATCATGATGGGCTCGAACATGAACCAGAAGGTCTTGTCCCGCGCCGTGGTGACGTGCTTGGCGTGCTCGTGCAGGCGGAAGGAGATGAGGGAGGTGCTGGAGGTGAGCGCCGCGTCCAGCACGCCCGACTGCATGGCATTGTAGATCTCGCTCGAGGGCACGTTGGTCGGGGAGGCGCCGGCGGCCTTGAGCATCATGTCCATTTCCTTGCTGCCGCCGCGGAACTTCAGGCCCTTCACGTCGTCCGGGTTGATGATGGGCTTGCCGCGGGAGGCGATGCCCCCGGCCTGCCACACCCAGGTGATGATCTTGACGCCCTTCTCTTCGACGATGCGGCTGAGCTCCTTGCCGATGGGCGCGTCCTTCCAGCGCAGGCCCTGCTCGTAGCTGGTGACCAGGGCGGGCATCAGGCCGATGTTCAGCTCCGCCACCCGCCCGCCGGCATAGGCCAGCGGATACAAGGACAGATCGAGGGAGCCGTTGGCCATGGCCCCCCACTGCTCCACCGGCTTGACCAGGGAGCCGCCCGGATAGATTTCGAACTTGAGCTGGCCGTTGCTGCGTTTTTCCACCTCCTGGGCGAACTTGCGCAGCATGCGGTCGCGGAAGTCGCCCTCGTCGATGGTGCCTCCGGGGAACTGGTGCGAGATCTTCAGGGTCTTCGCGGCCTGGGCCCAGGCGTTGCGGCCGAGGGCCAGCAGGGGTGCGGCGGCCAAGCTGCCGAGAACGATGCGACGTCGGGTGCTATCCATGATGTCTCCTCCTCCAATAGTGGGGCTCTTCGCTCCTGTCCCAGATCCGCCGGCTGGCGGTCCGTCCTTCTATTTCCCTTTCCGGCGCACGCCGGCCGCCGCCGCAACGCGTCCCGCAGCGACGAAGGCTTCGACGTTCTCCTCGATGGCGTCCGGGTCGTACAGGTAGTTCACCATCAGGCCGAAGGACTGCTGCAGGCCTTTGGCCGAAGTATCGCCCAGCCAGTTGATGCGTTCGATGCGGGCGCCGTTGCCGAGATGGAAGCGCGCCACCGGATCGTGGGGCCGATTGCCCGACTTGGCCTGCACCAGATAGCGGGCGGCGAGCTTCAAGAGCGGGTCGCGCAGGGCGCGCGCGAGCGGGGCGTTCTTGTGCCAGTCCGGCGTGGCCAGCCGGATAGGCAGCCGGGCGGCATCCGGCGCCACGCCGGCGGCGCGCAGTCGGCTGCGATCGGTTTCCGCCAGCGCCTGGTCGAGGGCTTCCGGGTTCTTCTCGGCCCAGCGCCGCAGTTGCGGCAGCGGCGAGAGCGTGGCGAAAGTATTCAGCCGCGGGAAATCGCGCTTCAGATCGTCGATCACGCGTTTCAGCAGGAAATTGCCGAAAGACACGCCGCGCAAGCCCACCTGGGTGTTCGAAATCGAGTAGAAGATCGCCGTGTCGGCGCGGCGCGCATCGAACACCGGTGCGGACTCGTCGAGCAGCGTCTGCACATTGTCGGCCAGCTTGTCCGTCAGGGCGACCTCGACGAAGATCAGCGGTTCCATCGGCATGCGCGGATGGAAGAAGGCGTACAGGCGGCGGTCGGAATCGAGCCGGTTCTTGAGGTCGGCCCAGGAGCGGATCTCATGCACCGCCTCGTACTGGATCAGCTTTTCGAGCAGCGCCGCCGGCGAGTTCCAGGTGATGCGCTGCAGTTCCAGGAAGCCGACGTCGAACCAGGCGGTCAGGCGCGCTTCCAGTTCCCGGTCGAGGGCGGCCAGTTCGGGGGCGTCGTCCAGGTAGCGCAGCAAGTCGGCGCGCAGGTCCACCAGGAACTTGACGCCCTGGGGCTGGGCGTTCAGTTGCGTCAGGATGCGGGTGCGCGAGGAGCGCAGCGCCGCGCGCAGCCCGCTTTCGGCATCCCACTGCCCGGGCGTGCCGACGGCCCGTTGATAGGCCTCCTGGGCCTTCGCCACTTTTTTCGGATCCGGCCCGAACTCGAGGGCGATGAGGCGCAGGAATTCGCGACGGCCCGCATCGCTCAGGCGCAGGTATGTCTCCCCCAGTCGCACGGCGCGAACGCGCGCCGACACTTCGCCTCCGGTGCCCTGGGCGCATTCGCGGAGCTGCTGGCGCAGTTGGCCCATCTGCCTGGGCGCAAGCGCCGACGCCCGATCGCGCGTGGGCAGCACCAGGGCGCGCACCCGGCGCAAGCCGCCGGCGAAGAGGTTGTCATTCACGGCCGGTCTCCGGGGCTCCGGCCATGCGGCGCAGCGCCGCCAACTGGGCCAGCAGATGATCGTGCATGACGCGCTGGGCGGCATCCGTGTCGCGCCGGTGCAGCGCCTGCATCAGAGCGCGGTGCTCGGCGAGGGAATCCCCGAGCCGCCCCTCCAGCTTGAGCGAACGGTAGCGGGACAGCTTCAGCAGCTTCCTCAGGTCGCCGATCATCTGCTGCAGCCAGCGGCTGCCCGCCATCGCCTGCAAGGCGTCATGGAAGACGTAATTGACGTCGTAGTAGTGGTCGACATCGCCCGAAGCGGCGTGCTTCTCCAGCTTGTCGTGCAGGGCGTCGAGGCGCTTGAGATCGGCGGCAGTCGCCTTGGCCGCCGCCTCGAAGGCCACGCGCCCCTCGAGCATGGCCATGATCGGGAAGATTTCCTCGAGGTCCTGCAGGGTCAGTTCGGCGACGAAACAGCCGCGGCGCGGCTTGAGATGGACGAGCCCCTCGGCCACCAGGACGCGCAGGGCTTCCCGCAGCGGCGTACGGCTGATGCCCAGATCCGCCGCCAGCGCCGCCTCATCGAGCCGCTGGCCCGGCAGCAGAACGTGGTTGTAGATCCGGCTGCGCAGCAAATCCACGGCCTGATGGGACAAGGACGAATTGTTGATATTTGTTTTCAAACAACAATCTCGTTTGTATGGTGCATGGTGTATACAAGATAGTCCTTGATGGCCGGCGCTGTCAAGCTCGGGAAGAGCCTATCCTTTCCGTTGGGTTTCGGCCTCAGCGTCCGCGGAATTCGGGCGCCCGTTTGGCCAGGAAGGCGGCCATGCCCGTGCGGTAGTCCTCGGTATCGAGGTAGGCGAAGCAGGCTTCGAGCTCTGCGGCGGAGAGGGGCGGTGGGGCAGGCATCAGCCGCCGCACCAGCGTCTTGTGGGCGCGGGCCACCAGGGGCGCGCCGGCAGCGATGCGCCGTGCGGCAGCGTAGGTCTCGCTTTCCAGCTCTTCGTCGGCAACGATGCGGGTCACCAGCCCCTTGGCGCAGGCTTCGTCGGCACCCAGGATGCGGCCTTCGAGCAGAATCTCCAGCGCCACCGCCGGACCGGCCAGGGCGAGCAGGCCGCTCAGTTCCCCCGGCGCCATGGAAAAGCCCAGCCTGTTGATGGGGGCACCGAACTTCGCGGAGGCGGCGGCGATGCGCAGATCGCACTGGCCGGCGATCTCCAGCCCGCCGCCGATGCAGGCGCCGTGGATCATCGCCACGGTCGGGTGCAGGCAATCGCGCACGGCGTTCAACGCCCCGGCCACCCATTCCTCGTGATAGACGAGCGCCTGCTCCAGGGTGTCGCGCAGGGTGGCGAATTCCTCGATGTCGCCCCCCGCGGCGAAAGCCTTGCCGCCCGCCCCGCGCAGCACCACGCAGCGCAGGCTCTCGTCGGCGGAGAGTTCGACCATCACCTCCCGCAGGCGGCGCCACATGGCGGCGTTCACCGCGTTGAGCTTGGACGGATTGTTCAGGGTGACGGTGGCGATGGCGCCGTCGCGGGCGAGGAGAATGGCTTCGGACACAATCGCTTGGCCGTTCG
>CAYZLI010000044.1:15521-24099 GCA_964479195.1 uncultured Rhodocyclaceae bacterium | reverse complement strand
TGATATGGAAGTGGGCACCTTCAGGGTGCCCATTTTCATTTCTGTGAATGAGGGCGTGTCCCGCCGATCCGCCTAAGCGGCCAGCGGCGTCACTTCCTGCTCGATCCGCTTGTGCATTTCCCGCTCGGTGGTTTCCAGGTCGTACTGCGCCTGCAGGTTCATCCAGAATTGCGCATCGGTGCCGAACAGGCGCGCCAGGCGCAGCGCTGTGTCGGCGGTGATCGCGCGCTGGCCGGTGCAGATTTCATCGATGCGCCGCTGCTGCACGCCGGCGAGCTTGGCGACCTTGTAGCGGGTGAGTTCCATCGGCTCGATGAAATCCTTCATCAGCACGTCGCCGGGATGCACCGGCGCAAGGCGCCGGCCGGTGGAAACGTCCCGGAAGCTCAACCCTTTCAATTCCTCACGCTTGATTGCCATGGTGCCTCCTAGTGATAGTCCGCGATTTCGACATCGAAGGCGTCGCCGCCGGCCCATTCGAAGCAGATGCGCCACTGGTCGTTGATGCGGATGCTCCATTGTCCGGCCCGATCCCCCTTGAGCGGTTCCAGCCGGTTGCCCGGCGGAACCCGCAGGGTGTCGAGCGTTGCCGCCGCGTCGATCTGCTTCAATTTCCGCCGGGCGTTTTCCTGGATCTCCTTGGGCAGCTTGCGCACCTGGTGGCCTTGGAAGATCGCGGCGGTACGCTTGTCGGCGAATGTCTTGATCACCGGGAAATGCTATTGTATGGCGATAGTATTGTCAATCGTTATTAGGCAATAGCGGTCAGTTTGTTATGCTTGTCGCCATTTTCGGGGCCGCGGGCGCGCCCATGGCCTTTTCCAACATTGTTTTTCCGGATACGAATGACCTTGCCGCCCCTCGTTCCTTCGCGCCGCAAGACGCGCCCTGCCGGCCTGTTCGCCGCGCTCGCCTTCCTGGCGATCGTCGCCGTCGGTGCCGCCCAGAGCTTCGTGGCGGAGCGCAACCGGATGGCGGCCAAGCAGGCCATGGCGCGCACCATTGCCGCCAACTACGCGCAGCGCCTGGAGGTGCACATCAGCCGTTCCCTTTCCGCGACCTACGCCCTGGCGGCGATGGTGCGGCAGGCGAAGGGCAAGGTCGTCCACTTCGAATCCATCGCCACGGACATGCTGAAGCTGTACGGCGACATCGACAGCCTGCAGCTGGCACCCGGCGGGGTCATCACGTATGTGGTGCCGCTGGCGGGCAACGAGAAGGCGGTGGGGCATGACCTGCTGAAGGACGAGAAACGGAACAAGGAAGCGATCGCCGCCATGAACACCCGCAAGCTGACCCTGGCCGGCCCCTTCGAGCTGCTCCAGGGGGGCGTGGCGATCATCGGCCGCCTGCCGATCTTCCTGCAGGAGCCGGAGGGCAAGGACCGCTTCTGGGGCTTCTCCACGGCGTTGATCCGCATTCCGGGCCTGTTGAAACGGACGCGGATCGAGGAGATATCGGACGCGGGCTATGTCTTCGAACTGTGGCGCGTGCACCCGGACAGCGGGGCGCGCCACATCTTCGCCTCGTCGGCCGGGGCCGTTCTCGCTTCGCCCATCACCCATGAGATCGAGGTTCCCAACGCGACCTGGACGCTCAGCATCGAGCCGAGGGCGGGATGGATTTCCTGGGGCTGGATTGCCGTGGAGGCGGTCGTGTGGGTCCTGGTGGGCGGGCTGGTGGCGCTGCTCACCTTCACGATCCTCAGGGAATAGGGCCGCCGCCGGTCAGAAGTTGGTGTTGCCGTCGGACTGGCCGGACTCCGCCCACAGCGCCCGCGCGAACGCCTTCCACGCCGTGCCGCCGTGGGTCAGGTAACCCGCCTCGGCGCTTCCCTCCATCGTCTTGAGCATCAGGGCGGCCAGCCCGAAGAGCTCGAACTTGGCCAGCGCCTCCCAGTCCCGGCGCTGGCGCGCCGTCTTCTGCGCGCCCCAGTCGTGGGTCAGGGCCTCGCGGGCCAGGGCGCGCACCCGGGGCTCGTCGGTCCAGTCGATGCCCAGAACGATGCCCCAGCGCTCGATCTCCCTCTCCACGGCTCGGGCGTTGTTGGCAAAACTTTCAATATCGCTCATGGGTGTCGGCTTTCTTGGGTGCCTTGCATCGGCGTCATTTTGCCATCCTGTTTAGCATTATTCTTGCCATCCGGGTAGCCTTGCAATCAGGGCCGGGGACGCGGAGGCGGCGGGCATGCGCTATGAACTGTACTACTGGCCGTCCATTCAGGGCCGCGGGGAATTCGTCCGGCTCGCCCTGGAGGCGGCGGGGGCCGACTATCTGGACGTGGCGCGTCTGCCCAAGCGCGCCGGTCGCGGCATGCCGGCGCTCCTGCGCCTGCTCGAGACACCGTTGCTGGAGCGCCCACCCTTTGCGCCGCCCTTTCTCAAGGCCGGCCCGCGGGTCATCGCCCAGACGGCCAACATCCTGCTGTTTCTCGGTCCCCGGCTGGGTCTCGCGCCCAAGAGCGAGGCGGGCCGGCTCTGGGTGCACCAGTTGCAACTGACTGTCGCCGACCTGGTGGCCGAGGCGCACGACACCCATCACCCCATCTCGGCCGGCCTCTATTACGAGGAGCAGAAGCGCGAAGCACGGCGACGCGCCGCCCATTTTTGCGCCGAGCGCCTGCCGAAATATCTCGGGTATTTCGAGGGCGTGCTGGTGCGCAACCGGCGCGCCAGGGGCTACATGGTCGGCGGCGCCCTTTCCTACGCCGACCTGTCCGTCTTCCAGTTGATCGCCGGGCTGCGCTACGCCTTCCCCCGGAGCATGGCGCGCCTGGACCCGGCCCATCCCCGGCTGGCGGCGCTGTACGAGCGCGTGGCGGCGCGCCCGCACATCGCCGCCTACCTGGCCTCCGAGCGGCGCCTGCCCTTCAATCAGGAGGACATCTTCCGGCATTATCCGGAACTGGACCGGTAGCGGTACACTGGCCGGCATACGCTGCGGCGCCCCGTCGCGGAATGCCGCTCAGGAAGGAACTTTGGGATGCCTTACGACTTGCCCGTGGAGTGCCTGGTCCGGCCGGACATCGTCGCCTGCTCCCCGGGTACGCCGATCCGGCAGGCGGCCAAGGCCATGAGCGAAGCCCACTGCAGCTCCATACTCGTCATCGACGCAGACCAGGCGGTCGGCATCTGGACCGAAAGGGACGCGCTTGCCGTCGATTTCGCCGATCCGTCCGCCCTGGACCAGCCCATTTCCCGGGTGATGAGTTCCCCGGTGCGCACCCTGCCCTGCAAGACGTCCATCGGGGAGGCCGCCCTGCACTTCAAGGCCGCGGGCATACGTCATTTCCTGGTGGTGGACGACGAAGGCAAGCGGATGGGGCTGCTCACCCAGACCGACGTGATCCAGAACCAGGGGGTCGAGGCCTACCTCAGCCTGAAGGAGGTCAGGTCGCTGCTGAAGGGGCCGCCCCTGGAACTCGCCCCGTCGCTCTCCCTGCCGGCCGCGGCGAGGCGGATGTGCGAGCACGCAGCCGAGGCGGTGGTGGCGGACTTGGGCGGGGAACTGGGCATCCTCACGGAACGGGACATCGTCCGCGCCATCAGCGCCGGACGCGCCGATCGCACGGTCGGGGAAATCGCCTCCAGGCCGCTGGTGAGCGTGACGGAGAACGCCAGCCTCTACTATGCGCGCAGGCTCGCCGGCGACCGGGGGATCCGCCACCTCGGGGTGACCGGGCGCGACGGCGCCCTTATCGGCATCCTTGCCTTTTCCGACCTTCTGGCCAGTGCCGCCCAGGACTACGCCCAGGAGTTGCGCCAGGCCCTGAAGGACTTTACGGCCAAGCTCGACCTCGCCAAGCACGATCTTCTTCTCGCAGGCAAGGTATTCGAAACGACGCTCGAAGGCATCCTGATCACCGACGCCCAGGGCGTGATCCAGTCGGTGAATCGCGCGTTCACGGAGATCACCGGGTATGAACCCCAAGAGGTGACCGGCAAGACGCCGCGCGTGCTGAGTTCGGGGCGGCACGGCGCGGAGTTCTACCGGAGCCTGTGGGCCGCGCTGCTGGCCGAGGGCCGCTGGCAGGGCGAGATCTGGGACCGGCGCAAGAACGGCGAGGTCTATCCGAAATGGCTGGCCATCCGGGCCTTGCGCGACGTGGAAGGGGCAACCACCAACTACGTGGCCACGTTCTCGGACATCAGCCAGCGCAAGCGTGCCGAGGCGGCGTTGGGGGAGAGCGAAGAGCGCTACCGCATGCTGTTCAACAGCAGTCACGATGCGATCTTCCTGTATGCGCTGGCGCCGGACGGGCCGGGCCGCTTCGACGAGGTCAACGAGATGGCCTGCCAGCGGCTTGGCTACACCCGTGACGAGCTGCTCGGGATGACGCCCTGCGACATCGAGGCGGACGACTGCCGGGGAAGCCTCCAGGCGATCGGCGAGAAGCTGCGCAACGAACGCTACGTCGTCTTCGACACCGAGCACGTGGCGAAGGACGGTATGCGCATCCCCGTGGAAGTGAGCGTGCGGCTGTTCGACTGGAACGGCGCGCCGCATGCTCTCGCCATCGCCCGGGACGTCACGGAGCGCAAGCAGGCCGAGGAGCGCATCCGCCGGCTCGCCCATTTCGATGCGCTCACCAACCTGCCCAATCGAAGCCTGCTGCTGGAGCTGCTCGATCAGACCCTGTTCGAGGCGAAACGCTACCGCCGGCAGTTCGCCGTCCTGTTCGTGGACCTGGACCGCTTCAAGCAGATCAACGACACGCTGGGGCACCATGCCGGCGACGAACTGCTGAGGAGTGCTGCCGACTGCCTGCTGGAGTCTGTGCGCGCCAGCGACATCGTTGCCCGGTTCGGCGGCGACGAGTTCGTCGTCGTGCTGACCGAGCTGCGGGACGCCCGGGATGCGGCGGGGGTGGCCGAGAAAATCGTCGCCGCCATGACCCGGCCGATCGCGCTGGGTGCGCAGACGGTGAGCACCACGATCAGCGTGGGCATCGCCATCTATCCGGCCGACGGGGAGGAAATCGGCGCGCTGGTGCGCAAGGCCGACGCGGCCATGTACCGGGCCAAGGAAGCCGGACGCAACGGCTGGAGCTTCGCCGAGGAGCGCTAGATCGCCAATGGACCGCACCGAGCGCTTCTATCGCATCGATCAGTTGCTCAATGACCGGCAGATCGTCCCCTTCTCCCAACTGATGGAGAAGCTGGAGGTCTCCCGCGCCACCATCAAGCGCGACCTGGAGTACATGCGCAACCGGCTCAATGCGCCCATCGTCTGGGACCGGGAGGAGGGTGGCTACCGCTTCGCCGGTCCGGAGCGCGGGGCGGCGCAGTATGAGCTGCCCGGCCTGTGGTTCTCGGCCCAGGAGGTGCACGCGCTGCTCACCATGCAGCACCTGCTGACGGGCCTGGACAGCGGCGGGCTGCTGGGGCCGCACATCCAGCCCCTGCTCTCCCGCCTCAAGGCCCTGCTTGGCACCGGCGAGAACGAGTCGGAGGAGATCCACAAGCGCATCCGCATCCTCGGCATGGCCTCGCGGCACCTGGCCCTGGATCATTTCGCCGTGCTGGGTTCGGCGCTTCTGCGGCGCAAGCGCCTGCTCATCGCCCACTACGTGCGCGCCCGCGACGAAACCATCGAGCGCGAAGTCTCGCCGCAACGGCTGGTCCATTACCGGGACAACTGGTACCTGGACGCCTGGTGCCATCTGCGCAACGACTTGCGCAGCTTCGCCGTGGACGCCATCCGCCGCGCGGAAATCATCGAGCAGCACGCGCGCAACGTGCCGGAGAAGACCCTGGATGCCGTGCTGGGCGCGGGCTACGGCATCTTCTCGGGGAAGAAGGTGACATGGGCCAAGCTTAGATTTTCGCCTTCGCGGGCGCGCTGGGTAGCGGCGGAACAATGGCATCCGCGGCAAAAATCCCGCTTCGCGGCGGACGGCGCCTACGTGCTGGAGATCCCCTATTCGGACAGCCGGGAACTGGTCATGGATGTGCTCCGGCATGGCGCCGACGTCGAGGTGCTGGCGCCAGCGGCCCTGCGCCGCGAAGTCGCCGCCGAGCTGAAGAAGGCGCTGGACCGCTATTGACCCCGCAGTGGCTCATTCCCTGAGCCAGACACTCCTTACCATGCAAAGCATTGCCTGGTCCAAGGAGAGAGAACATGAATTCCGACGAAGCTGTGGTCCGCGCGCCGGTCTGGCCCAACCCGGACGCCGTGGTTTTCTGGACGACCGCGGGGCTGTCCGCCGCCCTGTGGCTGCTGGTCCCGCTGGCCGCCTAGCCCGATCCGTCCCAGTCAGAGGAGCTCCAGCACTTCCTCCCCGTGGTGGTTGCAGTGCGGATCGTCGAGGACATGGGCGATCCGGCCCTGCTCGTCGATGATGAAGGTCACGCGCTCGTTCATGCCGAGCAGGCCGCGCGCCACGCCGAACAGCCCGGAGCCGGCGACGCCATAGGCCTTGGCGATCTCCCGTTTCGTATCGGCAAGCAGGGGGAAAGTGAGCTGGTGCCGGGCGGTGAACCGGCGGTGGGATGCCTCGTCCTGGGCCGAGACGCCCAGGATGGCGGCGCCCCGGGCGGCGATCTCGGCATTGCGATCGCGCAGGCTGCAGGCCTGGGCGGTGCAGCCGGGCGTGTCGTCCATGGGGTAGAAATAGAGCACAAGCTTCCTGCCGCGGAAGTCCGACAGGCGGACCGAGCGGCCGTCGGTGGTGCTGCAGGAAAAGTCCGGGGCGGGCTCGCCGGTCCTCGGTTTCTTCATCTTGGCCACCTCCTGCCAAGGCAAACGATCTCTCTATCCGACCGCAATCCTGCCCGAAGTTCCCTTGGAACCGGCGTCCGATGGGGAGGCGTGGCCGTGGCGGGCTGCCGCCTCGATACGTTATGCTTGGCGGCGATGAAGATTCTCGTGGTGGAAGACGATCAGGCCCTGGCCGATGGCGTGTGCCGTTCGCTGCGCCGCGGCGGTTACACCGTGGACCACGCGGCGGCGGGCGGCGAGGCGGTCGCGGCCTGTGCGCGCGGGCACTACGACCTGGTCATCCTGGACATCGGGCTGCCGGATTTCGACGGCTTCGAGGTCATGCGCCAACTGCGCCGCGTGCCCGGCCCCGGCGCCATCTGCATCCTGACGGCGCGCGATGCGGTGGAGGACCGCGTCCAGGGCCTCGACCTGGGTGCCGACGACTATCTCGTCAAGCCGTTCGCCCTGGCCGAACTGGAGGCCCGCGTGCGCGCCCTCCTGCGCCGCAGCCAGGCGGCGCAACACGCGCGCATGGAGATCGGCACGCTCGCGGTGGACCTGGCCGGCAAGCGCGCCTGGATCGGGCGCAAGCCCCTGGAGCTGACGGCCCGCGAGTGGGCCGTGCTGGAGTTCCTGCTCACGCGCGTCGGCCAGGTGGTGAGCAAGGCCCAGCTCATGCAGGCCCTCTGCGACTGGGAGCAGAACCTCAGCGACAACGCCATCGAGGTCTATGTGTCGCGGTTGCGCGCCAAGCTGCAGGACGCGGGCCTGGCCATACGCACCGTGCGCGGCTTCGGCTACATGATCGAGGAGCCGCGGCAGACACCATAAGTGGGGGCGGGCAACCCGCTCCCACAACGCGCCCGCTAGCCCAGAGCCCGGCGCAGGACCTCCGCCATCTCCGTGTCGAAGGCCATGAGATACACCGTCTCCAGCTTGTCGTTTTCCGCCAGCGCCTTGCGGCACTCCGCCACGGCGATCTTCGCCGCCGCCTCGTGCGGATAGCCATACGCGCCGCAACTGATGGCGGGGAAGGCGAGGGTGCGAATGGCGTGCTCCCGCGCCAGCCGGAACACGCTGCGGTAGCAGGAGGCGAGCAGTTCCGCTTCGCCGTGGCTGCCGCCGCGCCAGACCGGGCCGACGGCGTGCAGGATGTGCTTGGCGGGCAGGCGGAAGCCCGGCGTGAGTTTCGCCTGGCCGGTCGGGCAACCGCCCAACGTGCGGCAAAAGGCGAGCAGCTCGGGCCCGGCCGCCCGGTGGATGGCGCCATCGACGCCGCCGCCGCCCAGCAGCGTTTCGTTGGCGGCGTTGACGATGGCGTCCACCGGAAGCCGGGTGATGTCGCCCTGCTTGACTTGCAGTCCGGTTTCCACGGAGGTCCTCAGCGTTGGGCGATCAGGCCCTCGTCGCGCAGGGCGCGGCCGAGGATGCGGATCAGCTCATCCACCAGCGCCAGGGTGGAGTCCGGGTTCACCGTCTCGCTCACCGCCGACCAGACCGAACGGCCGTCGGGCAGGCGGTAGAGCATGGTCTCGACGATCACCTTGGTCTGCTCCGTCGTGTAGCCCGGCGTCGCGTAGCTGTAGACCCAGGGGTAGTACCAGTAGAAGGAGCGGTAGGAGGGCCAGGGGTCGGGCAGGTACTGCACTTGCGGCGGATGGTAGATGCGCGTCTTGTCCACGGAGACCAGGCGCGAGACCAGGGCGCCGTCGAAGCCCTCCTGTTCCAGCCGCGCCCGCAGCTTCTGCATGTCCGGTGCCGCCTGCTCGAAGAGGGTGTGGCTCGCCACCCCCGCGGTGCCCGCGGGCAGGCTGTGCACCGCCTGGTTCTCGGCGAAGCCGCGCACCGCCGGGTCCTTGGCGACGACGAAGACGAT
>CAYZLI010000044.1:0-15421 GCA_964479195.1 uncultured Rhodocyclaceae bacterium | reverse complement strand
CCTGGTTCTCGGCGAAGCCGCGCACCGCCGGGTCCTTGGCGACGACGAAGACGATCAGTTTCTTCACCGGCGCCCCGGCATCCTGGGCGTCCTTCCAGGTGGAGGCGATGCGTGTGGATGCGCAGCCGGCGAAAAGCGCCGTGGCCAGGAGCAGGAGGGCGGTGCGAAGGTGGGCTGGCATGTGAAGAGACATCCGTGCTGTCATTCCCGCGCAAGCGGGAATCCAGTGGCTTGCCTGACGACGCTGGATCCTCCCGCATTCGCGGGGATGACACATGCTGTTAACGCATCAGAGTGCCGCCCGATGACGAGGTTCAGTGAAAGTCCCGGCTGCTGGTGACCAGGGCGCCGAGCAGACGGCTGTGGTCCACCAGCCGTTTGGCGACCAGGTGCACCACCTCCCCCTCGCGCTGCATCACGCCATAGACGCCCAGCAGCCGCGAGCCCAGCAGTTCGCGCCGCTGCTTTTCCGCCAGGGCGCCATGGACGATGACGTTGGTGCAGCCGGTCTCGTCCTCCAGGGTGACGAAGACCACCCCGCTGGCGGTGCCGGGCCGCTGGCGCCCGGTGACCAGCCCGGCCACCCGCGCCAGCTTGCGGTCGGGACAGGCGGCGGCTTCCCCGGCGCTGAGGAAGCGCAAGGCCCGCAGCCGGTCCCGCAGCAGGGCGAGGGGATGGCGGCCCAGGGTGAAGCCGAGGGTGGCGTAATCGGTGACGAGATCCTCGCCCTCGCCGGGCGCCGGCAGGGGCAGGGCCGCCTCGTCGAAGCGCGCGGCAGACAGCATGCCGGGCAGGGGCGCGGCCCCGGCCGCCTGCCAGTGGGCCTGGCGGCGGTGGCCGGCCAGCGGGGCGAGGGCGTCGGCGGCGGCGAGCAGCTTCAGCTCGCGGCTGCCGAGGGCCGCGCGGCGGGCGAGGTCCTCCACACCGACGAACGGGCCTTCGGTGCGGCAGGCGACGATGCGCTCCGCGGCGTCCTGGGGGAGGCCGCCCACCATGAGGAGGCCGAGGCGGGCGGCATCGTGTTCCAGCTCGCACTCCCAGCCGCTCGCCGTCACCTCCACCGGCAGCACTTCCACCCCGTGCCGCCGGGCGTCCTGGATGAGCTGCGAGGGGCTGTAGAAGCCCATGGGCTGGGAGTTGAGGAGCGCGCAAAGGAAGGCCGCCGGCTCATGGCGCTTGAGCCAGGCCGAGGCGTAGGCGAGCAGGGCGAAACTGGCGGCGTGGGATTCGGGAAAGCCGTATTCGCCGAAGCCCTGGATCTGGCGGAAGAGGGCCTGGGCGAATTCCAGGGTGTAGCCGCGGGCGCGCATGCCGTCGATCAGCTTCTGCTCGAAGGGCTCCAGCCCGCCCTTGCGCTTCCAGGCCGCCATGGAGCGGCGCAACCGGTCCGCCTCGCCCGGCGTGAAGCCGGCGGCGACCACGGCGAGCTGCATCACCTGCTCCTGGAAGATGGGCACGCCCAGGGTGCGCTCCAGCACCTGCTGCACCGCTTCGGAAGGGTAGGTCACCGGCTCCAGCCCCTGCCGCCGGCGCAGGTAGGGGTGCACCATGCCGCCCTGGATGGGGCCGGGGCGGACGATGGCCACCTCGATCACCAGGTCGTAGAAGCGCCGTGGCCGCATCCTCGGCAGCATGGCCATCTGGGCGCGGGACTCCACCTGGAACACGCCCACGGAATCGGCGTGGCCGAGCATCTCATAGACGGCAGGGTCCTCGGGGGGGATGTCGGCGAGGGTGAAGGGGGCGCCGCGGCGCCGCGCGACGAGGTCCAGCGTGCGCCGGATCGCCGTGAGCATGCCCAGGGCCAGCACATCCACCTTGAGTAGCCCCAGGGCATCCAGGTCGTCCTTGTCCCACTGGATTACCGTGCGCTCGGGCGTGGCGGCGTTCTCGATGGGCACCAGGCGCGAGAGCGGCCCGCGGGAGATGACGAAGCCGCCCACATGCTGGGAGAGGTGGCGGGGAAAGCCGATCAGCTCATCGACCAGGGCGATGAGGCGGCGCACGGGGGGCGAGCGCGGGTCGAGGCCCGCCTCGGCCAAGCGCTCCGGGAGCACGCGGCGGCCGTCCCACCAGGCGAGGTTGCGGCTGAGGTGGTCGAGCTGCGCCAGGTCGAAGCCCAGGGCCTTGCCCACGTCGCGCAGGGCGCTCTTCGGCCGGTAGCTGATGACCGTGGCGGCGAGCGCCGCCCGCTCGCGGCCGTACTTGCCGTAGAGATATTGGATCACCTCCTCGCGCCGCTCGTGCTCGAAATCCACGTCGATGTCCGGCGGCTCGTTGCGCTCCCGCGAGATGAAGCGCTCGAAGAGCATGCTCATGCGCGACGGGTCCACCTCGGTGATGCCCAGGGCGTAGCACACCGCCGAGTTGGCCGCGGAACCCCGCCCCTGGCAGAGGATGCCTTGGCTTCGGGCGAAGGCGACGATGTCCTGCACGGTGAGGAAATAGGGCTCGTAGTCGAGTTCGGCGATGAGGGCGAGTTCGTGCTCGACGAGGGCGCGCACTTCGGGTGGCACTCCGGCTCCTGGGTAGCGCCGCGCCAGCCCCTCCTCCACCAGCTTGCGCAGCCAGCCCGCCGGCGTCTCCCCCGCCGGCACCAGCTCTTCCGGATACTCGTAGCGCAGCTCGTCAAGCGAAAAGCTGCAACGGCTGGCGATGTTTACCGTCTCGATCAGCAGTTCCGGCGGATAGAGCCGGGCCAGACGGTCGAGGGGGCGCAGATGCCGTTCGCCGTTGGGGTGGAGCGCAGGGCCGGCCGCGGCCACGGTGGTGCGCAGGCGGATGGCCGTGAGGCTGTCCTGCAGCGCCCGCCGGCCGCGCGTGTGCATGTGCACATCCCCGGCGGCCACCAGGGGCAGCCGGGCCGTCTTGCCGAGTTCCGAAAGCCGCGCCAGCCGCCCCCGATCATCCGGCCCGCAGTGGAGTTCCACCGCCAGCCAGGCGCGGCCGGGGAAGCGCTCCGCCAGCCAGCGGGCGTCCTCCAACTCCGTTCGTGGTTCGACGGGCTCACCACGAACGGAAGCCGTTCGCCCTGAGCTTGTCGAAGGGCGAGCCTGCCCTGGCACCAGCAGGGCCAAACACCCCGCCACCCCCTGCTCCATATCCTCCCGCGCCAGCCGGTATTCCCCCTTCGCCGCCTGCCGTCGCCCGCGGGTGATCAACTCGCTGAGGTTGCCGTACCCCTCCCGGTCGCAGGCCAGCAGCACCAGCCTGGGCCCCTCGGCCAGCCGGATCTCGGCGCCGACAAGGAGCTTGAGGCCCGCTTGCCTTGCCGCGAGATGGGCGCGGGCCGCCCCGGCGAGCGAGCATTCGTCCGTGATGGCCAGCGCCGCGTAGCCCAGTTCCCGGGCGCGGGCCACCAATTCCTCCGGGCGCGAGGCACCGCGCAGGAAGGTGAAGTTGGACAGGCAATGGAGTTCGGCGTAGCTCGGGCGCATGGTGGGAAAGCGCGAAGACTGTACAAGTATACAGTACGGAACGGCCGCTTGTCGCCGCTTCCCCGCTGCCGTAACCTTGGCGCATGATTGAAGCGATGCGCCGCCTGCTGCGCCCGGGCATCAGCGGGAAATTCCTGCTGGCCTTCCTGGCATTGGTGCTCGTCGGGGTGGCCAACTGGCTCGCCGTCGAATCCACCCTGTCGCGGCTCAAGGGGGCGGCCACCCTCACCAACCTGATCGGCAGCATCCGCTGGATGAGCCAGCGGGTGCAACTGGACACCCTACGGGTTGCCCAGGGACGCGGCGACAGGGCCGCGGTGCAGGAGGTGCTCGACAAGCTCGATGCGGTCATCGGGGCGGTGATGGACGGAGGAAGCGCCCTCGGCCTGGACGTTCTCGAGCCCTCTCCGGCCAAGTTGCGCCCGTCGCTCCAGGCCATTCGGGATGCGGTGGCCCGCTACCGCCGCGAGGTGCAGGCGGCGCTCGACACGATCGAGGCGGGCCGGTCCATCGACGGCGATCTCGAGCAGCTGTACAGGGATGGGGACGACATCCTGGCCGCCGCCAATGCCGTCGCGCGGGCGCTGAGCGCCGAGATCGCCGCCATCGAAAAGGATGCCACGGCGAGCCTCTACGGGCTGGTGGGGCTTGATCTCGCCATTCTCCTGTCCCTGCTGTTCGCCATCCGCACGCGCATCGTCCGCCCCCTGCGCGATCTTGCCGCGGCGAGCCGGCAGTTCGCCGCCGGGCATTACGGCGAGCGCGTCGCCTACCGCTCCGCCGACGAGATCGGCGACCTGGCCAGGGCGTTCGACCAGATGGCCGAGGAAATCCAGCGCGATATGAGCCGGATCGCCGCTCAAGTGGCGGAGCGCCAGCGCGCCGCCGAGGAGCTGCGGGTGAGCAAGGAGCTATTCCAGGCCACCTTCGATTCCGCCTCGGTCGGCATGACGCTGACCGACCTGTCCGGCCGCTTCCTCATGGTCAACCGGGCGCTGTGCGAGACGGTGGGTTATCCGGGGGAAGAACTGCTGCAGAAATCCCTCAAGGACATCGTCCATGGGGACGACCTTGCCGTCGATGCCGATCTCATCAAGGAGACGGTCGTTGGCCGCCGCGCCAGCTACCAGATCGAGAAACGCTGCCTGCACAGGCGCGGCTACGTGGTCTGGGTGCTCCTGTCCGCGGCGCTCGTGCGCGGCAAGGACGGCGCGCCCCTGTATTTCATCGGCCAGTTCACCGACATCTCGGCGCGGAAATTGGCCGAGGAGCAGCGCAAGCGCATCCGGGACGACCTCATCGAATCCCGCGAGAGGCTGCGGGAACTGGTGGCGCACCACGACACGGTGCGGGAGGAGGAGCGCAAGCGCATCGCCCTGGAAATCCATGACGAGCTGGGGCAGATGCTGACGGCGCTGAAGATGGACATCTCGCTGCTGCGCATGAAGTGCGAGGGCGACGCCGAACTGATGGCGAAGGTGCACGACATGCGCGAGATGGTGGAGCAAAGCATACGCACGGTGCGCCAGGTGGCGGCCAACCTGCGGCCCGCCGCCCTCGACCTGGGGCTGGTGCCGGCCCTGGAATGGCTGGTGGAGAATTTCGGCCAGCATTCGGGCATCGCCTATGAGCTGAACCTGTCCGGCGGGGACATCGCCTTCGACGACGTGCGCGCCACCGCCCTGTTCCGCATCGTCCAGGAGTCCCTGACGAACGTGGCGCGGCACGCCGGGGCGTCGTTGGCGCAGGTCTCCCTGGAACGCACGGACGATGCCATCCGGCTGGAAATCCGCGACAATGGGCGGGGATTCGATCCGGAGGGGGCGCGGCGGGGCCGCAGCTTCGGTCTGCTCGGCATCCGCGAACGGACGCTGGTTCTCGGGGGCGAGCTGAAGATAGACAGCATGCCCGGCCGGGGGAGCACCCTGTCGATCCGCATTCCCCTTACAGTTTGCGAACAGCCATGATCAAGATACTCATCGCCGATGACCACGCCATGGTGCGCGCCGGGCTGAAGCAGATCATTGCGACCAATACGGACATCGTCGTCACCGGCGAGGCGACCCAGGGCGGGGAAGTGGCCGAGAAGCTGCGCCGGACGGCCGTGGATCTGCTGCTCCTGGACATGACCATGCCGGGCATCAGCGGCGTCGAGCTCATAAGGCGCCTGCGGGCCGAATGGCCGGATCTGCCCATCCTGGTGCTGAGCATGCACAACGAAGGGCAGGTGGTCTCCCGTGCCCTGCGGGCCGGGGCTTCCGGGTACGTCACCAAGGACAGCGAGCCGGAAGTCCTGTTGTCGGCCATCCGCAAGGTGGCTGCCGGCAGGAAATTCATCGACCCCGCCCTGGTGGATGCGATGGTCTTCGAGGTCGGCGATGCGGGCCACTCGCTCCACGAAATGCTTTCCGAGCGGGAGCTGCAGGTGCTGAAGCTGCTCGCCGCCGGCCGTAGCATCAACGACATCGGCGAATCCCTCTTTCTCAGCGCCAAGACCATCAGCACCCACAAGATGCGGCTGATGCAGAAGCTGGGCATACACAACAACGCCGATCTGGTGCGCTACGCCCTCAAGCACGGCATCGTGCAGGATTGATCCGTGTAGGGATTTCCCTACACGCCCTTCGGTATTTCCCCAAACACAACCAGTCTTTCCTGACTTCAGGCACGCCTCGCCCGGGCCGTCAGTGCATCCGTAACGAGGGCCGCGGGATGACGATGAAGCTGCTGATAGTCGACGATTCGCACGCCGTGAGCGACCGCCTGCGGCGCATTTTCGCCGAGCTGCCGGGGGTGCGGGTCGAGGCGGCCCGCACCGTGCGGCAGGGCCTGGAGCACTGGCAGGCGTTCCGGCCCGAGGTCGTGGTGCTGGATCTGCAACTGCCGGACGCGAGCGGCCTGGATCTCCTGGAACAGATCAAGCGGGAGGAACCGGCCACCCGGGTGCTGATATTCAGCAACCACGCTTTCTACCGCAAGCGGTGCCTGGCCGGCGGCGCCGACTGCTTTTTCGACAAGTCCATGGATTTCGACGCTTTGCTGACCACAGTCAGGATCTTTGCGGAGGTAAGAGCATGATGCGCCAGGAAGACTCGACCATCTGCCCGGATGCCGGCCGCCTCTGGCTCCATCCGCTCGGCGTAGCGATCGCGGGCGCGGTGCTGGTGCTCGCCGCGGGGGGCATCAACGGCTTCGGCATCGCCGCGGCGGCGGCATTGCTGGCAGCCGGAACCGTCGCCGGGCGGCTGGCCCGGAGGGCCTGTGCGGCGAGGCTGCGCCTGGCCTTCGACGTCGGCGAACGCAAGGCCCGCGCCGAGGCGGAGTCGGCGGAACTGGCGGGCGCGGGGCAGGGCCTGGACGTGTTGTGCTGCGGCGTGCTGCCGGTGTGGGCCCGGCAGATCGGAGCGGCCCGGGCGCAAACCGAAGAGGCCATCACGACCCTGTCCACGCGCTTTTCCGGGATCACCGGGAAACTGGATGCGGCGGTGGCTGCCTCGCGCAGCGCCGCCGCCGGCATCGAGGGCAGCGGCGGCATGGTGGCGATGCTGGACTCGAGCCGGCGCGAGCTGGACGGCATCACTTCCTCCCTGCGGCTCGCGCTGGAGAACAAGCGCGCCATGCTCGACGCGGTGGCGCGTCTCGCGGGCTTCACGGACGAACTGCGCAAGATGGCCGAGGACGTCGGCAGCATCGCGGGACAGACCAACCTGCTGGCGCTGAACGCGGCCATCGAGGCGGCCCGGGCCGGGGAGGCCGGGCGGGGCTTTGCCGTGGTGGCGGACGCGGTGCGCAAGCTGTCGACGCAATCCGGCGAGACCGGCAAGCGCATCGCCGAGAAGGTCGAAGCGGTCAACGCCGCCATCGCCGGCACCCTCGCCGCCGCCGAGCAGAGCGCGAAACTCGACGCCACGACCATCGGGACGGCCGAGGCCGGGGTCGCCTCGATCCTCGGCGCCTTCCAGGGGGCGACGGACGGGCTCGCGGAATCGGCCGCGATCCTGCAGAAGGAAAGCGGCGGCATCCGCGACGAGGTCGTCGACATCCTCGTCTCGCTGCAGTTCCAGGACCGGGTGAGCCAGATCCTCGGCCACGTGCAGGACGACCTGGAGAAGCTGGAAAGGCAGGTGGCGGAGAAGCGCGCCCAGTCCGCGGCGGAGGGCGCCCGGCGCTTCGACGTGAGCGGCTGGCTGGCCGCCCTGGCGCGCACCTATACGACGAAGGAGCAGAGGGTGCTGCACGCGGGCGGGCAGGCGAGCCGCCGGCAGGAAAGCGAGATCACCTTTTTCTAGGGGAAAGACGATGGCAAAAACGATACTCGTTGTGGACGACTCCAGTTCGCTGCGCCAGGTGGTCGGCATCGCGTTGAAGGGCGCCGGCTACGAAGTGATCGAGGCCTGCGACGGCAAGGATGCGCTGGGCAAGATCGACGGCCGCAAGGTCCACCTGATCATCAGCGACGTGAACATGCCCAACATGGACGGCATTACCTTCGTGAAGGAGGTGAAGAAGCTGGCCACGCACAAGTTCACCCCCGTGATCATGCTCACCACCGAGTCCCAGGAGGCCAGGAAGCTGGAAGGCCAGGCGGCGGGGGCCAAGGCCTGGGTGGTGAAGCCCTTCCAGCCCGCCCAGATGCTGGCCGCCGTCTCGAAGCTGGTGCTGCCGTGAGCGGGAGAGCGCAATGGACGCCAGACTAGATACCACCGCATGCCCGGCCCGCCTGACCCTGGCCGGGGAAATGACGATCTACGCCGCCGCCGAGCTCAAGCCCAGGCTGCTCGGTCCCATCGAGTCCTGCGCCGAGATCGAGGTCGACCTGTCCGGCGTCGCCGAGATCGACACCGCCGGCCTGCAGCTGCTGATCCTGGCCAAGCGGCAGGCGATTTCCGCCGGCAAGAGCCTGCGCCTGGCCGGGCACAGCCGGCCGGTGCTGGAACTGATCGAGCTGTACAACCTGGCGGCCTTTTTCGGCGATCCCATGGTCATCAGCGCGCGGGAGGCCGGTTCCCGGCGCAACGGAGGCGAGCTATGAACCTCGACCAGGCCCTGCCGATTTTCATCGCCGAAGCCCGCGAGCGGCTGCTCAACATGGAAGACTGTCTCCTCCGATTGGAGCGGGAGCCGGACAATGCCGACGCCATCAACGCGACCTTCCGCGCCATCCACACCATCAAAGGCTCCGCCGGCCTGTTCGGCCTGGACGACATCGTGCGCTTCGCCCATGTGGTGGAGAACGTGCTCGACCGGGCCCGGGGCAACGAGCTGCCCATCGACGCCGCGTTTACGGCGGTCATGCTCGATTGCGCCGACCACATCGGCCACCTCGTTGGGCAGGTGGCCGGTGACCAGCAGCATGAGCCGGAAGTCCTGGCCGGACGCGCCGCACAACTGCTGGAGCGGCTGGGCCGGCTGTCCCCCGCGTCGATGCCGGCGCCTGCTTCCGCGTCTTCGGCGCCGGGCGAGCGCATCGGGCAAGTGGAGGCCAGCGGCGGCGGGGAGGTGGCCAGCGACACCTGGCACATCTCCCTGCGCTTTGGGCCGGAGGTGCTGAAAAACGGCATGGACCCGGCCTCCTTCCTGCGCTATCTGGCGACCCTGGGGGAGGTGGCCAACACGGCGACCCTGTGGGACGCCATGCCGCCGGCGGGCGCGATGGACCCGGAAACCTGCTACCTCGGCTTCGAGATCGACTTCCGCAGCGACGCCACTAAAGAGGCCATCGAGGCGGTCTTCGAGTTCGTGCGCGAGGACTGCCGCATTCGCATCCTGCCGCCCCACAGCCGCATCGCGGAGTACCGCCGCCTGATCGAGGAGCTGCCGGAAGAGAACGAGCGCATCGGCGACATCCTGGTGGCCAGCGGTGCCCTCACCCGGACGGAACTGGACGGGGCGCTGCAGGAGCAGGCCCAGGCGCCGCAGCCGGCCCCCCTGGGCGAGATGCTCGTGCAGGACCGGGTGGTGCATGAGGCCGTAGTCGATGCGGCGCTGGGCAGGCAGCAGAAGATCAAGGACAAGCGCAGCCAGGAGGCCAAGTTCGTGCGGGTCGATGCCGCCAAGCTGGAGGACCTCATCAACCAGGTAGGCGAGATGGTCATCGCCGGCGCCTCGGCCAGCCTGCGGGCGAGGAAGAGCGGCGACGGGGCGCTCAACGAGGCCATGTCCCTGATGGGGCGGCTGGTGGAGGAAATCCGCGACCGGGCCCTGTCCCTGCGCATGGTGGAGATCGGCGAGACCTTCCACCGCTTCCAGCGGGTGGTGCGGGACGTGAGCCGTGAGCTGGGCAAGGACATCGAGCTCCACACCAGCGGCGACGAGACCGAGCTGGACAAGATGGTGGTGGAGAAGATCAACGACCCCCTCATGCACCTGGTGCGCAACGCCATGGACCACGGCATCGAGCCGGCGGAACTGCGCCTGTCCCGGGGCAAGCCGGCCGCCGGCAAGGTCATGCTCAACGCCTGCCACGAGTCGGGCAGCATCGTCATCGAAGTGGCCGACGACGGCGGCGGGCTGAAACGGGACAGGCTGCTGGCCAAGGCCCTGGAGCGTGGCCTGGCCGCGCCGGGACAGAACCTGTCCGACAAGGAACTCTTCAACCTCATCTTCGAGCCGGGCTTCTCGACCGCGGAGCAGGTGACCAACCTCTCCGGCCGCGGCGTGGGCATGGACGTGGTGCGCCGGAACATCGAGGCCCTGCGCGGCAGCATCGAGCTGGAGAGCCGGGAGGGGGCAGGCACGACGGTGCGCATCCGCCTGCCGCTGACCCTCGCCATCATCGACGGCTTCCTGATCGAAGTGGGCAGGTCCTCCTTCGTCGTCCCGCTGGACATGGTCGTCGAGTGCCTGGAGCTGCCGGAGGCCGAGCGGCAGGCGGCCTGCACGCGCCGCTACCTCAACCTGCGCGGCGAAGTGCTGCCATTCGTGCGCCTGCGCGAGCTCTTCCACATCGAAGGGCAGGCGGGGCGGCGCGAGAACGTGGTCGTCGTCAATTGCGGCGGCCAGAAGGCCGGGCTGGTGGTGGACCGGCTGCTGGGCGAGTTCCAGACGGTCATCAAGCCCCTGGGCGAAGTCTTCCGCCACCTGCGCGGCATCTCCGGGTCCACCATCCTCGGCACCGGCGAGGTGGCCCTGATCCTGGACGTGCCGGCCGCCGTGCAGCACGCGGCGAGCCGAGAGAACCAGGAGACGGTCCGCAACGTGTTATCCAACCAGGCAGCGCCGGCGCTGCCCTCCGCAGTCAACTGAGCAAGGAGATTCGATATGTTCAAGAACATGAAGATCGGCGTGCGCCTGGGCCTTGGGTTCGGGCTGGTGGTCCTGCTCCTCATCGCCGTCGCCTACGTGGGCATCACCCGGCTGGGCGGCCTGAACGACGACTTGAACCTGATCGTGAAGGACCGCTACGCCAAGGCTTCGATGGCCTACAGGATCAACGCGGAGGTGGGCAACATCGCCCGCAACCTGCGCAATATGCTGCTCACGAACGATCCGGCCCGGATCCGTGAGGAAATGAACAAGGTCCAGGAGTCCCGCAAGGTCATTGCGGAAAACTTGGAGAAAACGGAAAAGCTGATCGTCCTGGAAAAGGGCAAGGCCATCCTGAAGACCATCAAGGACAACCGGGTCAAGTACATCCAGGGCAGCGACTACCTGATGAAGGCAGCGTTGGACGGCAAGAAGGACGAGGCGATCCGTTTCCTCAACGCCGAGCTGATCCCCATCCTGCGGGCCTACAACGAGTCGGTGTATTCCCTCGTCGAGTTCCAGGAAGAGCTGATGCGCAAGGCCGGCGAGGAGGCGAACCACAATTACGACTCGGGCCGCAACCTGATGCTGGCCATGGCGGGCGCCGCCTTCCTCCTGGCGGTGGTCATCGGGTTGTGGATCACCCTGAGCGTCACCCGCCCCCTGTCCCAGGCGGTGGCCGTGGCCAACCAGCTTGCGGAAGGGGACCTCACGGCGCGGATCGAGGTCGATTCCCGGGACGAGACCGGCATGCTGCTGGCCGCCATGAAGAACATGGTCGAGAAGCTCTCCGACATCATCACCGAGGTGCGCGCCGCCGCCGACAACCTCTCGAGCGCCGCCGAGGAAGTGAGCGCGACGGCCCAGTCCCTGTCCCAGGGCTCGAGCGAGCAGGCGGCAAGTGTCGAGGAGACCAGCGCCTCCATCGAGCAGATGTCGGCTTCGATCAACCAGAACACCGAGAACGCCAAGGTCACCGACGGCATGGCCTCCAAGGCGGCCAAGGAGGCGGGCGAAGGCGGCGAGGCGGTGGGCCAGACCGTGGCGGCCATGAAGAGCATCGCCGAGAAGATCGGCATCATCGACGACATCGCCTACCAGACCAACATGCTAGCCCTGAACGCCGCCATTGAGGCGGCCCGCGCCGGCGAGCACGGCAAGGGCTTCGCCGTCGTCGCTGCCGAGGTGCGCAAGCTCGCCGAGCGCAGCCAGGTGGCGGCGCAGGAAATCGGCGAAGTGGCCGGGGACAGCGTATCCCTGGCGGAGAAGGCGGGCCGGCTGCTTGACGAGATCGTGCCCTCCATCCGCAAGACCTCGGACCTGGTGCAGGAGATCACGGCCGCCTCCGAGGAGCAGTCGGCCGGGGTTGGGCAGATCAACACGGCCATGGCCCAGCTGAACCAGACCACGCAGCAGAGCGCCTCCGCCTCCGAGGAGCTGGCGGCCACTGCCGAGGAGATGGGCAGCCAGGCCGAGCAGCTGCAACAGACCATGGCCTTCTTCAGGACGGGCGCGGCGGGCACTGCCGCGGCGGCTCCGCGCAAGGCGGCGGCCAAGGCCAAGGGCGCGGTCGGGCGCATGATCGAGAAGGGCGGCAAGCTCGCCGCCGGCCTGCCCCAGCCGGCGCTGGCCGAAGCGGACTTCGTCCGGTTCTAGGAGGCCGCCGCCATGGGCGCATTAGTCAAGGTGGAACAGGCCGCGGGCGTCGACCAGCAGCAGCATCTTACCTTCGTGCTGGGGGGCGAGATGTTCGCCATCGTCATCCTCAGCGTCAAGGAGATCATCGAGTACGGCAACCTCACGGTGGTGCCGATGATGCCCGACTGCATCCGCGGCGTGATCAACCTGCGCGGCGCCGTCGTGCCGGTGGTCGATCTCGCGCGCCGCTTCTCCAGCCGCCAGACGGACATCGGGCGGCGAAGTTGCATCGTCATCATCGAGACCGAGGGGGACGGGGAGAAGCAGGACGTGGGTGTCATCGTCGATGCGGTGAGCGAGGTGGTGGAGATCCGCCACGACCAGATCGAGCCGCCGCCCGCCTTCGGCTCCCGCATCCGCACGGACTTCATCGCCGGCATGGGCAAGATCGACGGCCGCTTCGTCATCATCCTGAACGTGGACCGGGTGCTGTCCCTCGACGACCTGGCAGCGGTCGCCCAGGCGGCGGCCGCGGTCCACGAGCCCTTGGCCCTGCAGGACGCGGCGGCGTGAGGGGAGAGGCAACCGTGGATGCGGCGCAAGTCGGACAGGCGGCGGCACGGGGCCTGACCAACGGGGAATTCGCCCAGTTCCAGGCGCTCTTGCGGCGCCTGGCGGGCATCCATCTCTCCCAGGCGAAGAAGGCGCTGGTGTGCGGGCGGCTGGGCAAGCGCTTGCGGCATTACGGGCTGGCGAGCTACGGGGAATATTTCCGGCTCCTCACCGGCGGTCAGGAGCCGGCGGAAATGCAGGTCGCCCTCGATCTCCTGACCACCAACGAGACGTATTTCTTCCGCGAGCCGAAGCATTTCGCCTTCCTGCGCGACCGCATCCTGCCGGCGCGGCGGCCCGGCATCACCTTCCGCGTCTGGAGCGCGGCCTGCTCCAGCGGCGAGGAGCCCTACAGTCTCGCCATGCTGCTCGCCGACCGTCTCGGCGGCGCGCCCTGGGAAATCCTTGCCTCCGACATCAGCACGCGGGTGCTCGAACGGGCGCGCCGGGGCCACTATCCGCTGGAGCGCGCCCGGCACATTCCGGAGGCCTACCTCCGACCCTTCTGCATGAAGGGCGTGGGCGCGCAGGAGGGGACCTTCCTTGTCGAGCGGGCCCTGCGCGCGAAAGTCGATTTCCGCCAGGTGAACCTTAACGAGCCGCTGCCCCAACTGGGCGAGTTCGATGTCGTGTTCCTGCGCAACGTGATGATCTACTTCGAGATGGAGACGAAGCGCAAGCTCGTGCAGCGGCTCCTGCCAGTGATCAGGCCGGGCGGATACCTGATGGTCGGGCATTCCGAGAGCTTGAACGGCGTCACGGACGACCTGCGGCCCGTTTCCCCTTCGATCTACCGGAAAGAATGAGAAAGCCGCCCCACGTCATCGATATCTTCCTGAAACCCGGGGAATGCTACTTCGGGGACCGGGATACGCGCATCCGCACGCTGCTGGGCTCCTGCGTGGCGATCACCCTGTGGCATCCCCGCCTGCTCATCGGCGGCATGTGCCACTACATGCTTCCGGGGCGGCGGCGGAGCGGGAATGAACCTTTCGACGCCCGATATGCCGACGAAGCGCTGCAGCTGCTGCTGCGGGAGATCGCCCGCAGCGGCACGCGGGTGCGGGAGTACGAGGTGAAGATGTTCGGCGGGGGCAACATGTTCCCCGGGGCGGACTCCTGCCGCAAGGATCACGTGGGCAGGAAGAATGTGGAGGCGGGGCGCGGCCTGGTGCGGGGGCACGGCATGCGCCATGTGGGCGAGGACCTGGACGGGACGGGCTACCGCAATGTGATGTTCGACATCTGGAGCGGCCACGTCTGGGTCAAGCGCAGCATGCCTCCGGAAACGCCGGGCCAATGCATCGCCTGCGAGGGGGGAACGGCATGCCGTCGCGCGGCATAAAGGTTTTCATCGTCGACGACTCGGCTGTGGTGCGCCAGGTCGCCTCCGAGGTGCTGGGCGCCGACCCCTCCATCGAGGTCATCGGCACGGCCACCGACCCGATCTTCGCCCTGGACAAGATGAACCGGGGCTGGCCGGACGTGATCGTGCTGGACATCGAGATGCCGCGCATGGACGGCATCACCTTCCTCAAGAAGCTGATGGCCGAGCATCCGACCCCGGTGGTGATCTGCTCCTCGCTCACGGAAAAGGGCGCCGAGACGACCATCGAGGCCCTGGCGGCAGGGGCCGTGAGCATCGTCACCAAGCCGGGCATCGGCGTGCGCCGTTTCCTCATGGAGGACGCCGCCTCCGACCTGGTGCAGGCGGTCAAGGCGGCGGCGGGCGCCCGCGTCAGGCGCATGCCGAACGGGCAGACGCCGCCGGCCGCGACGGCGAAGCTCACGGCCAACGCCATCCTGCCCAAGTCCGAGCGGGCGATGACCCAGACCACGGAGCGCATCGTCGCCATAGGCACCTCCACCGGCGGCACGCAGGCCCTGGAAGCCGTACTGACCCCCTTGCCCCGCACCGCTCCGGGCATCGTCATCGTCCAGCACATGCCGGAGAAGTTCACCGCTTCCTTCGCCGCCCGGCTGGACGCCCTGTGCCAGATCGAGGTGCGCGAGGCGCAGAGCAACGACCGGGTCATGCCGGGGCGCGCCTTGATCGCGCCGGGCGGCCGGCACATGCTGGTCAAGCGTAGCGGTGCGCAATACTACGTCGAGGTGGTGGATGGCCCCCTGGTCAACCGCCACCGGCCCTCGGTGGACGTACTGTTCCGCTCGGTGGCGAAGAGCGCGGGCAAGAATGCCCTGGGCGTCATCATGACCGGCATGGGCGACGACGGGGCGCGCGGCCTGAAGGAGATGCATGACGCCGGCGCCCATACCGTGGCCCAGGACGAGGCCTCCTGCGTGGTGTATGGCATGCCCAAGGAGGCGGTGAAGCTGGGCGCCGCCGAGCGGAGCCTGGCCCTGGGCGCCATCCCGCCGGAGATCATGCGCTTCGGGTAGATCGGCTATATTGGGTAGGTGGCCACCCTCCCGAGAGCCGCCATGCCCGCCACGCGCAGCGAAACCGATTCCATGGGCGCCATCCCGGT
>CAYZLI010000043.1:21141-24322 GCA_964479195.1 uncultured Rhodocyclaceae bacterium | reverse complement strand
TATGGCAGCACCTCCGGCCAGGGCCTCAGCCTCACCGGCGCGTCCGGCTTCACCCATGGCTCGGGATGGCTGGACGGCAATGGGTCCGTGCATTACCTGGCCGAGGCCAACTACTACGGGCCGGCCAGCTTCACCTACACGGTGCAGGCCTCCGATGGGCAGCGCGCCACGGCTACCGTGGATGTCACCGTGCAGAACGTCAATGATGCGCCAGCGGTGAGCGGGGTATCCCATACGACGCGGCCGATCTACGGCTATACATTCCAGTATGCGGATGAGGGCGGCGTCCACGGCGGCGAACCGATTTATCAGCCTTACGTGGCGGTGGAGGGCGAGTTCATCTGGCCGCAGATCGTTCCGCTGGACCCGGCTCAATTGACTTCGCCGCTATGGGCATATCCATCCAATTATCACGTAGCCCCCATCGCCTACGAGGACACCGGCGCCGGTCGCGTTTCCGCCACGGACGTGGATGACGCGGCCGGCTCGCTTCGCTACGAAATCGTCGGGCAGCCCCAGTGGGGCGCGGTGACAGTCGCCGCCGACGGCAGCTTCCAATACACCGGCTGGCAGTCGCCGAACCAGCCCAGTGGCCCCAATCTCCAGGGCACCGAGGAACGGCAGGACTCCTTCCAGGTCCGCATATCCGACCCCGGCGGCGGCAGCACGACGGAAACCGTGTCCGTCACCCACTACGGCTCCTACTACGCCCCGTCCGGCGGCGGGGGCGGCGGGAAGCCGATCGCCATCGACCTGGACGGCAACGGCTTCGACTTCATCGACGTGGACGACTCGAATGTCTTCTTCGACGTGAACGGCGACGGCTGGAGGCACCGTATGGCCTGGGTCGCGCCCGGCGACGGCCTGCTCACCTTCGATGCCAACGGCGACGGCGAGATCGACCAGGCGGGCGAGATCAGCTTCGTCCAATACAGCCCCGGTGCCCAGAGCGACCTGGAGGCCCTGGCCGCCTTCGACAGCAACGGCGACGGCGTCCTCTCGAACCAGGACGCGAAATGGGCCAAGTTCGGCATCTGGCGGGATGCCAATTCCGACGGCATCGTCGACGCCGGCGAGCGCCAGACGCTGGACAACCTGGGCGTGCGCGCCGTCTCGCTCGCCAGCGACGGCCAATTCTCCATCATCGATGGGCAGACCGTGCACGGCCTGGGCAGCATGACCATGGCGGACGCCACGCAGAAGCGCATCGCCGACGTCACCCTGGCCTATTCCAACGAGGTGCTGGTGCACGGCGAGGACGGCACGACGAGCGTCGTCCAGCGTCCCCGCTTCTCCCAGCCGGGCGAGCGGATCGAGGGTACGGAGGGCGCGGACCTCCTCCTCGGCAAGACCGGCGACAACATCCTGTATGCCTACGCGGGCGACGATGTGATCATGGAAGACGGCGGCAACGACGTCATCGACGCCGGTGCCGGCGACGATGCCGTCTATGCCGGCGCGGACAACGACCTGGTGATCGCCGGGGACGGCGACGACGTGGTGTATGCGGGCCCAGGCAACGACCTTCTCCTGGGCGGCGATGGGCACGATGCCCTGTTCGCGGAAGAGGGCAACGACGTGGCTTTCGCCGGCGCCGGCAACGATCTCGTCTCGGGCGGCCCGGGCAGCGACGTGCTCTCGGGGGACGACGGCGACGACCAGGTCTATGGCGAATCGGGCAACGACGCCTTGTTCGGCGGGGATGGCGACGACGAGCTGGCCGGCATGGGCGGCCACGACCGCCTGGATGGCGGCGCGGGCAATGACCTCCTGGACGGCGGCGAGGATGCCGACGAGATGGTGGGCGGCGCGGGGGACGACACCTACGTGGTGGACGACGCGGGCGACACCGTCGCCGAGAACCCCGGCGAAGGCACCGATACCGTGCGCGCCGCCATCGCTTACACGCTGGGAGCCGAGGTGGAGAACCTGACCCTCACCGGCACGGGCGATCTCGCCGGCACGGGCAATGGGCTGGACAACGTGCTCACCGGCAACGGCGGCGCGAACGTCCTGCGCGGCGGGGACGGCAATGACACGCTGGACGGGGCGGCCGGCGCCGACCGTCTGGAAGGCGGTGCCGGGGACGACACCTACATGATCGACGATGCGGGCGACGTGGTCGTGGAAGACGGCGGCGGCAACGATACGGTGAAGGCCGCGATCGACTATGTGCTGTCGGACAACGTCGAGAATCTCGTCCTGAGCGGACGGGCCAACCTCGCCGGCACGGGGAACGGACGGGACAACCGGCTTGCCGGCAACGCCGGCGCCAACCGCCTCGACGGCGGGGCCGGGGCGGACACCATGGCGGGCGGCGCGGGCGACGACACTTACCTGGTCGACAATGCCGGCGATGTAGTCACGGAGAACGAAGGTGAAGGCAGCGACGGCGTCGTCAGCTCGGTCTCCTATGCGCTGAGCAATCACGTCGAGAAGCTGGTGCTCACGGGCAGCGCCGATATCGACGGCACGGGCAACGCCCTGACCAACGAGCTCGTCGGCAACGCCGGGGACAATCGCCTGGACGGCGGCGCCGGGGCGGATGCGATGGCCGGCGGCGCGGGCGACGACACCTATGTGGTCGACGATGCGGGCGATGCCGTCACGGAGGACGCGGACGCGGGCACCGATGTAGCGCACGCCGGCGTTTCATACGCGCTGGCTGAGAACGTCGAGAAGCTGGTGCTCACGGGCAGCGCCAACATCGACGGCACCGGGAACGCGCTGAACAACGAGCTCATCGGCAACGGGGGCGCCAACCGTCTCGATGGCGGCGCCGGAGCGGACACCATGGCCGGGGGCGCGGGCGATGACGAATATGTCGTCGACGAAGCCGACACCGTGACCGAGGCGCCAGGCGAGGGGACCGATACGATCTTCGCCCGGGTCAGCTATGTTCTGCCCGAACACGTGGAGAACCTCACGCTTGCCGGCACGGCGGATATCGACGCGACGGGCAACGGCCTGGACAACCGACTCACCGGCAACGCCCGCGCCAACCGCCTGGACGGCGGCGCCGGGGCGGACACGATGGCCGGGGGCGCGGGCGACGACAGCTACGTCGTCGACGATGCCGCAGACACGGTTGCCGAGTCGGCAGACGGCGGTCACGACACGGTCTTCGCCTCGGTCTCGCACACGCTGAGCGACCATGTCGAGAAGCTGGTGCTCACGGGCA
>CAYZLI010000043.1:6092-21041 GCA_964479195.1 uncultured Rhodocyclaceae bacterium | reverse complement strand
CCGGCGGCGCGGGGGACGATAGCTATGTCGTCGATGCAGCCGGCGACACCGTCGCCGAGGCGCAAGACGAAGGGGACGACACGGTCTTCTCCCGAATCAGCTACGTCCTGCCCGAGCACGTGGAGAACCTGACGCTCACGGGCACGGCCGGAATCGATGCCACGGGCAATGCGCTCGACAACCGCCTCACTGGGAACGCCGGCGCCAACCGGCTCGATGGGGGCGCCGGAGCCGATGCGATGGCGGGTGAGGCGGGCGACGACAGCTACGTCGTCGACGATGCCGGCGATACGGTCACGGAGCAGGCGGGCGAAGGCCGCGATGCCGTCTTCAGCTCGGTCACCCACACCCTATCCAGCCACGTGGAGAAGCTTGTACTCACGGGCGGCGCGGCCATCGACGGGACGGGCAACGCCCTGGACAACGAGATTCTCGGCAACGCGGGCGCCAACCGCCTCGACGGCGGCGCCGGGGCCGACGCCATGGCCGGCGGTGCGGGGGACGACAGCTATGTCGTCGACGATGCGGGCGACGCCGTCGCCGAGGGCCAAGGCGAAGGCACGGATACCATCTGCAGCTCGGTCTCCTACGTGCTGCCGGAGCACGTGGAGAACCTGGCCCTCACCGGCTCGGCCGACATCAGCGGCATGGGCAACTCAGCCGACAACCTCCTGATCGGCAACTCGGGCAACAACCTGCTCGCGGGCGGCCGCGGCGATGACCGGCTCGAAGGCGGCGAAGGGGACGACACCTACGCCTACGAGCTGGGCGATGGCATCGATGCCATCGTGGAGACGGCGGGCACCGACACGGTGCGCTTCGGCGCCGGCCTGTCCCTGGACAACGTGGCCCTGCGCGTGGTCGAGGAAAACGGCGGCCTGGTCGCCCAGGTGCGCGCGCTCGACGCCGGCGGCTGCGAACAGCCCGATCAGGGCTTCGACTTCGCGGTGAGCGCCGATGCGGCCGGGCGCTTCCTCTCCCCCATTGAGCGCTTCGAATTCGCCGACGGCGGCGTGAAGGGCTTCGACGACCTGCTCATCAGGACGCGCTACTACGAGCCTTCGCCGCGGGAGCGGGACATCGTCACCGGACGCGACGACGACGTGATCGATGCGGGGAGCGGCCGGGACAGCGTCCGCGCCGGCACGGGCCACGACATCGTCTATGCGGGCCCCTCGGCCGATGCGGCCTACGGGGAAGGCGGCAACGATTACCTGCAGGGCGACGTCGGCGACGACCTGCTCGACGGCGGCTGCGGCCTGGACATCCTCTCCGGGGCGAACGGCAAGGACGTGCTGCGCGCCGGCGCCGGAGCCAACGCCCTGCTGGGCGGCGCCCAGGAGGACCGGCTCGAAGGCGGCGCCGGCAACGACTTCATCGCCGGCGGCCGGCACGACGACACGATCGCGGCGGGGAGCGGCGCCAACGTGGTCGCCTTCAACCGCATGGACGGGCGCGACACCGTGCTGCCGGGCGACGGGGGGACCAACACCCTGTCCCTCGGCGGCGGCATCGAATACGAAGACCTGGAATTCAGCCGGAGCGGCAGCGACCTGGTCCTGGACGCCGGCCGCAGCGACCGCGTCACCTTCAAGGACTGGTATGGGGCGGCGGCCAACCGCAACTTCGCCACGCTCCAGGTCGTCGGCGATGGCCAGTGGAACCCGCAGGCCCGCCAGCCGGACGCGGGCGAGGTGCGGATCGAGAGCTTCGACTTCGCGGCCCTGGTGGCGCAATTCGACCAGGCGCGCGCCGCCGACTCCAGGCTGTCCCGGTGGAGCGTGATGAACGGCCTGCTGGATGCCCATTTGGGGAGTTCCGACACGGCCGCCCTGGGCGGCGATCTGGCCTACCACTACGGCCGCTCCGGCGCGCTGGAAGGCATGGGCCTCGGCGCGGCCCAGGAGGTACTGCAGGACCCCCAGTTCGGCATCGCCTCGCAGGCGGTGCACCAGTGGTCGCAACTGAACACCGGGGCGGTTCGCCTCGGTTAAGCCCTCACCCCCAACCCCTCTCCCGCAAGCGGGCGAGGGGAGCGTCGTGAGTCGCTACGCGACTTCATTTGAATGGAGAAGACAATGGAAGGCAAAGGAAAGAAAGCCGGCAAGGCCGGCCCGGTAGACCTCGCAGCGGACGCCGCGGAATTGGCGAAGCTGGGCCTGGAGCAGGCCCGGGAAGCGCTGGCCAAGCTGCCCATCCTGGGACCGGCGCTATGGCTCTATGCGCGCGATCCGAACCGCAAGTACAGCTTCCTCGCGGACACGGAATGGCTCGTCCTGCCGCCGGTCGTGCTGGACCAGTGCCGGCTCTATACGAAGGCAGGCATCCCTTTCGCCTTCTTCACCTGGGCGACGGTGAGCGATGCGGTCGACGCGCGGCTGCGCTCGGGGGTGCCGAAAATCGCCCCGCACGAATGGAAATCCGGCCCGCACCTGTGGCTCATCGACCTGGTCTCGCCCTTCGGTCCGCCCGACGAGATGCTGGCCGAGCTGCGCGGGACGGTGCTGGCCGGCCAGGCGCTGCGGGCCCTGGTGCCCGATCCCCAGCAGGGCGGCCGGCTGGCGGTGCGCGAGTGGCCGGCGGTTCCTCCTGCCGTCAAGCATTGAGGGAGCGCAGCCTTGCCCGCCAAAGCGCAACCCCTCTCGCCCGAGGCCCTGGAGTTTGCGCCGGGGCTGCTCGCCATCCAGGAATCCCCGCCGGCCCGCCTGCCGCGGGTCGTGATGCACTCGGTGCTGGCGCTCGTGGCGATCCTGCTCGCCTGGGCGCTGCTCGGCAAGCTGGACATCGTCGCCAGCGCCGAGGGCCGCCTGGTGCCGCAGACCTATGTGAAGATCGTGCAGCCGGCCGAGGCCGGCATCGTCCGGGAGATTCTGGTCGGCGAAGGCCAGCCGGTGGCCGCGGGTCAGGTGCTCATGCGCATGGACGCCCGACTCGCCGAGGCCGATGCAAGAACGATTGGCCATGAGCTGCAGCTGAAGGCGCTGCAGTTGCGGCGCATCGACGCCGAGCTGGCGGGCTCGGCCATGCAATCGAGAAGCGGCGATCCGTCGCCGCTCTATGGGCAGATCGAGGGGCAGTACCGCGCCCACCGGCAGGCATATCTGGATGCCGTCGCCCAGGAGACTGCCATTCTGGAGAAGACCCGGCACGATCTCGGGGCGGCGACGCAAACGCTGAGCAAGCTCCAGCAGGTGGTGCCCACGTACCGGAAGAGCGCGGCCGCCTTTGAGAAGCTGGCCGGCGACGGCTTCGTCAGCCCCCTGGGCGCCCAGGAGAAGCTGCGCGAGCGCATCGAAAAGGAGCAGGATCTGCGCGCCCAGGAATCCGCCGTGGCGAGCCTTGGATCGAGCATTGCCGCCTCGGAGAAGCGCCTGGCGCAGATCACGTCCAATTACCGCGCCCAGTTGCAGAACGAACGGGTGGAGGCCGAGGCGCAGCGCCAGAAGCTCGAGCAGGAGTGGGCGAAGATCGAGCACAGGACCGGCCTGCTGGAGCTCAAGGCGCCCCAGGCGGGCCTCATCAAGGACCTTGCCACCCACACGCACGGCACCGTGGTCGCGCCGGGCAGCGTGCTCATGACGCTGGTGCCCCACGACGAGCCGCTCCAGGCCGAGGTGCTCGTCAAAAACGAGGACGCGGGCTTCGTCTATCCGGGCCAGAAGACCCGGATCAAGGTAGCGGCCTATCCCTTCCAGAAGTACGGAATGGTCGAGGGCACGGTGACCCATGTCGGGGCCGATGCGACGCAAGGGGCGAGCCCCGGAGCGGAAGGCGAGGCCGGAGCCGGTTCGCCACTTGCCTACAAGGCCCTGGTGCAACTGACGGCCCAGCACCTGGAACTCGACGGGGAGCGCTTGCGGCTGCACCCCGGCATGCAGGTGGTGGCCGAAGTCCACCAGGGGCGGCGCACGGTGATGGAATACCTGCTCTCGCCCGTCCGGAAGGCGTTCCACGACGCGGGGCGGGAGCGATAGACAGCGCTAATTCCCACATCATAAAATGATGTTGCAATAATATGTTGTTGTGCTAATATCCGATACCCCGGCTTCCGGTGTGAGGGGGAAAACCTGTGGCTCATCATGACGCCTAGAACAACGCTCGCGGCCTCCCTCGCCGCCATGCTCGCGATCGCCTGCGCCGTCGCCCCGGCGCCGCAGCCGTCGAGCGGACACCTGCGCGCCGAAGACCTCCCGGCTATGGCGCCGGAAAAGATCCCCCGGCCCGTGCAGCAACTGGCGGTCCCGCCCAAACCGAAGCCCGCGCCGAAGGCCGAGACCTACAGCGTGGTGGTGAAGGATGTACCCGTGCACGAGCTGCTCTTCGCCCTGGCGCGCGACGCCAAGCTGAACGTGGACATCCATCCCGGCATCGCCGGCACGGTGACGCTGAACGCCATCGACCAGACCCTGCCGCAACTGCTCACGCGCCTGTCCAGGCAGGTCGATCTGCGCTTCGAGCTGGACGGGCCGAACCTGGCGGTCATGCCGGACCGGCCCCACCTGCGCACCTATCCGGTCGACTACGTGAACATGGCGCGGGACACCAGCGCCACGGTGGCCGTTTCCACCCAGGTCACGGCCACCGGCGCCGGCGCGGGCACGGCCGGCGGCTCGGCGGGCGGCGGCAGCACCTCGATCACCCGGGTGGAGAACACGGCGAAGAACCGCTTCTGGGACACGCTGGTGCAGAACATCAAGGACATCCTGCAGGAAACGGACAAGGAGATCGTGATCTCGCGCCGGACCGCGACCGCCCAGGAGCAGACCAACCGCACGGCGGAGGCCAGCAGCACAGCACGCGGCGAGGGGGCCGCCGCCGCGGCCGGACCGGGCCCCGCCGGCCAGGCCGTGGCGGGCGCGGGCAATCAGACCGCCCAGGCCCGGTCCGGCGCGTCGCAGCAGGACTCCCTCGAGCGCGACTTCAAGGATTACAAGACCCTTCTTGCCGCCTCCGTCATCGCCAACCCGGAGACCGGCGTGATCAGCGTGCGCGCCACCTCGCGGCAGCACGAGAAAATCCAGGAGTTCCTCGATCGGGTGCTGGCAGCCGCCCGGCGCCAGGTGATGATCGAGGCGACGGTGGCCGAGGTCCAGCTTTCCGACAACTACCAGCAGGGCATCGACTGGAGCCGGCTGCGGCTGGACGCCCTCGGCTTCAGGCTGGTGCAAACGGCGGTGGGCAACATCGCCGCACCCGCCTCCGCCCTGATGGAGATCACCTACACCAACCCGGATTCCCGGCTCGGCAGCATCACCGCGACGGCGAAGCTGCTCGAGTCCTTCGGCAACGTCAAGGTGCTCTCCAGCCCCAAGCTCACGGTGCTGAACAACCAGACGGCCATGCTCAAGGTGGTGGACAACGCCGTCTATTTCACCGTCCAGGCCACCACCACCCAGACCCAGACCTCCGCCCTGACGACCTTTACAACCAACCTGCAGACGGTTGCCGTCGGCTTCGTCATGAACGTGACGCCCCAGATCGGCGAAGGCGATGCCGTGCTGCTCAATGTCCGTCCCAGCGTCTCCCGCATCATCGGCACCGTGGCCGACCCGAATCCGGACCTGAAGAAAGCCGGCGTCGTCAGCGAGATTCCGGTCATCCGCACCAGGGAAATGGAGTCGCTGGTCCGGGTCCAGGACGGCAACATCGCCGTGATGGGCGGCCTCATGGAGGACATGCTCGACAACCGGGACAACGCCGTGCCGGGCCTGCACAAGCTACCCCTCGTCGGCAATCTCTTTACCCATCGCGACGACACGCGCCGCAAGACCGAGCTGGTCATCTTCCTGCGCCCGGTGGTGGTCAGGCATGCGGGCATCGACGGGGACTTCCGCGGGCTCCGCGACCAGTTGCCGAGCAAGGATTTCTTCGCCGCCAACGGGCGACTGGCCCCGGTGCCCGAACTCGGTATCGGCAGGACGCCACGGTGAGCCTCCTTATGCGCGCCCTGAAAAAGGCGGAGGAGACGAGGCGCCAGGCCCCTCCCCCCGCCCGGGAAGAACCCGCGCAGTGGAGTGCCGCGCAGAATCTCTCCGTGGCAGAGAAAACCTCGCCATGGCCGGCATGGCCCATCGCCGTCGGCCTGTTCACGCTGCTCGCCGCAGCGGGGACCGGCGGCTACTTGTGGTGGCAAACCCCGCCAAGGAGCGTCGACTCCACCACTGCCCGCAACCCTTGGGTTCCGCCCGCCGATGCGGCGCCGGCAATACCCGCCGCCGCGCCGCAGCCCCCTTTCTCCACGCCCCATATCGACACTGCTGCCCCCGCGCCCCGGGCGGGCAAATCGCCCCCTGCAGCCCCGGCGCCGCCGGCCAGTCCCATTCGCATCACCACCGGCATGCCGGAGGTCCACCCGGCCATCGAGCGTGCCTACCGGGCCTTCGCCGCGGGCGACCTGGCCGCCGCCCGGCACGACTACGAACGGGCCCTGGAACGGGAGCCGAAGAACACCGACGCCCTCCACGGCCTGGCCGCCATCGCCCTGCGCCAAGGACGCCCGGAGGAGGCCGAGGAGTTGTATTCGCGGGTGCTGGAGGCAGACCCCAAGGACCCCGCGGCCCGGGCGGGCCTGATGGGGCTCAGGGGCGAGGGGGATGCGGCCCATTCGGAGAGCCGGCTGAAGAGCGCGCTCGCCGAGCAGCCGGATTCGCCCGTCCTCCACTTCGCCCTCGGCAACGTTTACGCCCGACAGGGCCGCTGGAGGGAAGCGCAGCAGGCCTACTTCCGCGCCTACGCCGCGGAGAGCGACCACCCGGATTACCAGTTCAACCTGGCCGTCAGCCTGGAACGCCTGCGCCAGCCGAAGCTGGCGCTGCCCTACTACCAAGGCGCGCTGGCCGCGGCCGCGCACCGCCCGGCAAGCTTCGACAGCAGCCTGGCGGCCGACCGCATCCGCGAGCTGGCGCAATAGCTCCCATCCCCGCCCGGCTGCCATGGAGATGAACCCGCCTACACCGCAGCACCGTCCGCCGCTCGGCCAGGTCCTGATCGCGCAGGGGGTCATCAGCGAAGACCAACTGCGCATCGCGCTGCTGGAGCAGATGAAGTCCAGCCAGCCCGTGGAAACGCTCCTGGCAAGCCTGGGCTTCGTCTCCGAAGCAACGCTGCGCGATGCGCTCGCCGAAAGCCTGGGCCAGAAAAGCGTCGACCTCTCCCACGCCATCATCGATCCGGGCGCGCTAAGCCTGGTGCCCAGGGAAATCGCCAAGCGCCACCGCCTGCTGCCCGTGGACTACGATGCCACCCGGCACCGCCTGACCGTGGCCATGGCCGACATCAACGACATCGTCGCGCTGGACCGGCTGCGCACGCTGGCGCCCGAGGGCGTGCAGATCGAAGCCCTGCTGGCCGGCGAATCCGAGATCGCCCGCGCCATCGATCAGCACTACGGGCACGAGCTGTCGATCGACGGCATCCTCCACGAGATCGAGACCGGCGTCATCGACCGGCGCAGCCTCGCCACCGCCGCCGACGAGTACAGCCAGCCGGTGGTGCGCCTGATCGATGCCATCCTCACCGATGCGGTCAAGCACGACGCCTCCGACGTGCATTTCGAGCCGGAGCAGAACTTCCTGCGCATCCGCTACCGCATCGATGGCCTGCTGCGCCAGATCCGCGCCCTGCACAAGTCCTACTGGCCCGCCATGGCCGTGCGCCTCAAGGTGATGAGCGCCTTGAACATCGCCGAAACCCGGGCGCCCCAGGACGGCCGCATCTCCATCAACATCAGCGGCCGGCCGGTGGACTTCCGCGTCTCGGTGCAGCCGACGCTGCACGGCGAGAACATCGTCTTGCGCGTCCTGGACCGGCAGAAGGGCATCGTGCCCCTCGACCAACTCGGCCTGGACGCTCCCCAGCTCGAGCAGTTGCGGCTGATGATCGCCCGGCCCGAGGGCATCATCCTGGTCACCGGCCCCACCGGCAGCGGCAAGACCACCACCCTCTACTCCATCCTCAACCACATCAACCGGGAGGGCATCCACATCATGACCCTCGAGGACCCGGTCGAGTATCCGATGAGCCTGATCCGCCAGACTTCGGTGGCGGAGGCCGCCAAGCTGGATTTCGCCAACGGCGTGCGCTGCATGATGCGCCAGGACCCGGATGTCATCCTGGTGGGCGAGATCCGCGACACCGACACCGCCCAAATGGCCTTCCGCGCTGCCATGACCGGCCACCAGGTCTACGCCACCTTGCATGCCAACGCGGCCATCGGCGCCATCCCGCGGCTGCTCGACATCGGCATCCTCCCCGGCATCATGGCCGGCAACATCATCGGCATCATCGCCCAGCGCCTCGCGCGCCGGCTCTGTCCCCGCTGCAGGCAGGACTACCCCGCCGAGGCCCACGAGATGCGTCTCCTCGGCCTGGCGGCGGATGCGCCGCCCCCCACGCTGCACCGCGCCGGCGGCTGCGAGCACTGCGGATTCCAGGGCTTCCGGGGCCGGCTGTCGATCATGGAGGTGCTGCGCCTGGACGCCGACCTGGACGATCTGGTGGCGCGAGGCGCCACGACGCGGGAAATCAAGCAAGCGGCGCTGGCCAAGGGCTTCCGCAGCCTGGCCGAGGACGGCTTGCGCCTCGTGCGCCAAGGCAGCACCTCCCTCGAGGAACTGGTTCGCGTGGTGGACCTGACGGAGCGGATGTAGCATGGCCCTGTTCTCGTACAAGGCGATGAACGCCGGCGGCCGCCTGATACGCGGGGAGCTCGACGCCGCCAACCCGGGCGACCTGGAAATGCGCCTGAAGCGCATGGGGCTCGATCTCATCAACGGGGCCGAGCGCAGGCCCGGCGGGCCGTCGCGCGGCGCCGGAGTGCCCAAGCGGGAGCTGATCAATTTCTGCTTCCACCTGGAGCAGCTCACCCATTGCGGCGTGCCCATCCTGGAGGGGCTGACGGATCTGCGCGAGGCCATCCCCAACCCTCGCTTCCGGCAAGTTGTCGCCAGCCTGATCGAATCCATCGAGGGCGGGCGCACGCTCTCCCAGGCGATGGAGGCGCAACCGAAGGTGTTCAACAAGGTCTTTTGCAGCCTGGTCCGCGCCGGCGAGACCAGCGGCAATCTGCCGGCGGTGCTGAAGGGCCTCAGCGAATCGCTCAAGTGGCAAGATGAGCTGGCCGCCCAGACCACGCGGGTCCTCCTGTATCCGGCCTTCGTCGGCACCGTGCTGGTGGGCATCACCGTTTTCCTGGTCAGCTACCTGGTGCCCCAGTTGGCTGCCCTCATCAGGAACATCGGCCAGGAAGTGCCGACCCAAACGAAATTCCTCCTTGCGGCAGCGGACGTCCTCAGGCAGTACTGGTACCTGATCGCCGGCCTGCCCCTCCTCGCGACAACCGGCGCCAGGCTGCTCCTCGCCGCCGACCCCGCCGCGCGTTTGCGTTTCGACGCGCTCAAGCTGCGCCTGCCCGTCGTCGGTCCGATCCTGCAGAAAATCATCCTGTCCCGCTTCGCCGGCGTCTTCGCCATGATGTATGCCTCGGGCATTGTCATTACCGAGGCCATTCGCGCCACCGAACAGGTCGTCGGCAACGCCGCGGTAGAGGATGGCCTGAAGCGCGCCGGACGGCTGATCGCCGAGGGGCAAAGCGTCACGGCCGCCTTCCAGGGCATCGGTCTCTTCCCGCCCCTGGTGATCCGCATGCTGCGCGTGGGTGAAAACACGGGGGGGCTGGATACGGCGCTCGCCAACGTCGCCTATTTCTACAACCGTGACGTGAAGGAGTCGATCGACAAGGCGCAGGCCATGGTCGAGCCGACGTTGACCCTCGTCCTCGGGGCCATGCTCGGCTGGGTCATGCTCTCGGTGCTCGGCCCGATCTACGACGTCATCGCCGGGCTCAGATTCTGATGGTGCAACGCCGCCTGCTTTATCTGGATGCCAACCACCTCACGGCGTTTTTCTGGCAAGCCGGCGCGCCGCGTGAGGAAGCGCATTTCCGGCCGGACGACGAGGGCATGGCGGCCTTTTTCGCCTACGTGCGCAAGCATGGCGGAAGCCTGTTCTTTCTGCTCGTCGACCTCGCCGAAGAAGGCTTCCGGATCGAAACCGTGCCCCGGGTGCAGGGCGCCGACCGCAAGGCCCTGCTCGCCCGCAAGCTTGAGCAGCACTTCTACGGTTCGCCCCTGGCCACGGCCACGTCCCTGGGCCGTGAAAACACCGGCCGCCGCGACGAGCTGGTCCTGTTCGCGGCGCTGACGCACCCGCAACTGGTGGCGCCCTGGCTTGCGATCCTGCGCAGCGCCGAGGCGGCACTGGCCGGGATTTACTCCGTTCCCCTGCTGGGCTCCGCCCTGCTCGCCCAACTCCGGCCGGCACCCGCGCGCTGCCTGCTCGTCACGGTCAGCCGCGGCGGCATCCGGCAGAGCTTCTACGAGGGACGCCAGGTGCGATTCAGCCGGCTGACACCCTTCAGCACGACTGACCCGCCGGAAACCGGGGCCGCCTGCGCCGCCGAGGCGGCCAAAACCCACCGCTACCTGCTCGGTCAGCGCCTGGTCGCACCGGCCACGCCGCTGGCGGCGATCGTGCTCGCCCATCCGGATCACGTCGCCACGTTCCGGGCCGCATGCCGGAACGACGAGGGGCTCCACTTCCAGGTCGTCGACCTCCATGCCCTGGCCCGCGACTGCCGGCTCGGTTCGCTGCCCGGAGATTCGCGCAGCGAAACGCTTTTCCTCCACCTGCTCATCCGGCGCACGCCGCGCGAGCAGTTCGCCAAGCCCGCCGATCGCCGTTATTTCCGCCACGGTCAGGCGCGCTTGGCCTTGAAGAGCGCCGGCGCCGTGGTCCTGTCGGGCTGCCTTCTCTTCGCCGGCGTGCAGCTCGACGAGGCGTTCGGGCTGCGTGAACGGACGGCGCCAGCCCGCGCCGAAGCCGCGGCCGCCGCCGAAAAGTATGCGGCGATCCGCGCAAGTTTTCCCCCCATGCCCACCAGCATGGAAAAGCTGCGCGAGGTCATCGGCCGGTACGAGCTGCTGGAACGGGGCAGCGCACCGCTGGAACCGCTTTATCTCGCCGTCAGCCGCGGCCTGCAAGACTCGCCGCAGGTGGACATCGCTCGGCTCGACTGGCGGCTGCGCAGCGACCCGGACGAGGGCAAGCAGAAGCAGGATGCCGCCCGCCGCCCCGCCAGGGCCGGCGACCCGGCCGCTCCGGATGCCATCCATGCGATCGCGGTGATCCACGGCATGCTTCCCCTGTCGACGGCCGGCGACCCGCGGGGGCAACTGGCGGCCATCAACGGCTTCGCCGCCGCCTTGCGCGCCGATGCCTCGCTCACCGTTTCGATCCTGTCCCTGCCCTTCGACATCGGGTCGGGCAAGCCGCTGAAGGGCGGCAGCGACGGCGCCCCCGGCGCCGGCCAGCCCCGGTTCGTGGTCCAGATCAGCCGGAAGCTGTGACGTGGCCGCGTTGATTTCCCGGGACGATTTCCACCGCATCCGCGCGAGCCTCGCGCTGGCGCTGGCCATGATCGTCGGCGGCGCCGGGGTCGTGGCCGCATCGACCCTGCTGCTCCAGGCCGAATGGGAGGCCCATCGTGCGGCCCAGGCCAAGCGCGCCGAGATCCAGGGCAGGCTGGCGCACGTGCGCAGCGAGGAGCGGGAAATCAAGCAGACGATCGCCCGCTTCAACGAACTGGCCGGCCGCGGCGTCTTCGGCGAGGAAGCGCGCCTGGACTGGGTTGAGCGCATCCGGGAAATCGGGAAAGCGCGCAGGCTTTTCCAGGTCCGCTATGAGTTCTCGCCCGAGCACCCGCTCGGCCCCGAGGCGGCACCAGCCACGAGCCGCGCCTACGATTTCAGGGCGAGCACCATGAAGTTGCAGATGCAGTTGCTGCACGAGGCGGATCTGCTCGGCTTCCTCTCCGACCTGCGCACCGCGGTGGCCGCCCACATCCGCCTGCGCGAATGCACGGTGGCGCGCCTGTCCCAGGACGCGGAGGCAGCCGGAACCCTGGCGCCGCAGTTGAAGGCGGATTGCACCATCGACTGGATCACCGTCCGCGAAACGAAGCCCGCCTCATGAACTGTCCCGACAAGCCATCCGTGGGCTCGAACATGCCATCCCCGCCGCAGCGCAAACCCAGCCACCGGCTTGCTCCCGCATGGCTTGCCGCCGGCCTGCTGCTTGCGGCCCTGCCCGTCCGCGCCGAAGAACTGGGCCGGCTGTTCTTCACTCCGGAGCGGCGCGCCGCGCTGGAACGCCAGCGGTTGCTGGAGGCCCCAGGCGCGCCCAAGGGAAAGACTGCCACGCGCTCCGTCCAAGGCATCGTGCTGAGAAGCGGTGGCGGCACGACGACGTGGCGCGACGGTGTGCCTCAGTACGAAGAGGCCGCAGCCGGCCCCAGGCGCGTGGAAATGGCCCGGGGGAATCCAGGCGAGCCTACGACCCGCGCCGGCCTTGCCGGGCAGAATCGCCGTCCATGACACCAATGGCGGGTTCGCAGTTCGATGCGCAACGAGGGATGGCCCTGCTCGCCTTCCTGGCGGTAATCGCCCTGGTTATGCTTTACCTGTTCCTCGGCCGGCTCGACGCCGCGCAGCTGCGCACGCAACGGGATCGGGCCACGTCGGATGCCCTCGCGCTCGCCAAGCAGGCGCTCATCGGCCGGGCGACGGGCGACGGCAATCGGCCGGGCAGCCTGCCTTGCCCGGACACCGATGACAATGGCGTTGCCCAACTGCTCTCCGGCAACGAGTGCCCGGCCTACATCGGCCGCCTGCCCTGGAAAACCCTGGGCCTGCCCGACCTGCGCGACGGTTACGGCGAGCGGCCCTGGTATGCCCTTTCCCGCAGCCTGCGGGACGACGACAGCGCCGAGCCGGTGAACAGCCAAACGCCCATGCAGATGGCTTTGGACGGGAACGCGGACGTCGCTGCCATCGTGTTCTCTCCCGGGCCGCCCCGCGCCGATCAGAACGGGCGCCCCTCCAACACCGTGGCGCATTACCTGGACGGAACGAATGCCGACGGCGATTCCGCCTTCGTCTCGGGTCCGGCGGGCGAGGCCTTCAACGATCGTGCGCTCGCCCTGTCGCGGGACGAGTTGTTCCAGGCAGTTGGCCGGCGCGTATTGGCGGAACTGGCCGGGCCCGGCGATCCGCCGGCGCAGGGCTTGCGCAAGTACTTCGCCGACAACGGCGCCTATCCCTGGGCCGATACCGCCGCGGACCCCGACCACGATCCCGATCCGCTGCAGATCTCCGGCCAGATCCCTGACGCGGTCCTCTCCTTCCCACCGGCCACGCTCGCTTGGCTGCAGAACAACGATTGGTTCGCCCTGACCGCCTACGCGGTGACGCCGGATCGGTCGCAAGCCCGTCTTTCCTTTGGCAGCCTTACGCTGTGCACCACCGGCGCGCTGGTGACCCCATGCCCCTGACACCCCGCGCCCGCCCCCCTTGCCCGGCCCCACACCGTCGACAGCGAACGACGCACGAGGGCTTCACCCTCATCGAACTCGCGATCGTGCTCCTGGGCGTGGCCTTGCTGGCCGGCGGACTGCTGATGCCGCTTTCCACCCAATACGAGCAGCGCAAGGTGGCAGAGACCCGGCAACTCCTGGAACAGGCCCGGCAGGCCCTGATCGGCTTCGCCGCCGCCAACGGCCGGCTGCCCTGCCCCGCGTCCGACACCAGCAACGGACAGGAGAGCTTTGCCGCCGGCGGCGATGCGAGCAACGGCAACTGCTCCAACTACTACGACGGCTTTCTGCCCGCCGCCGCGCTCGGCTTGAGCCCCACGGACCAGAATGGCTTTGCCCTCGACGCCTGGGCGCAGCCGCAAAACCGCCTCCGCTACGCCGTGTTTTCCGGAACGATCAACTCGGTGAGCGCCCCCTTCACCCGCAGCAACGGCATGAGAAACGCCACCATGTCCGAGATCTCCAGCGCAACCCTGCTGTCCGTGTGTGCCACTGCTACGGGGATTACCGGCTCCGGCTGCGGCAGTGCCACGGCGCTCAGCAGCCGGACACCGGCGGTCATCTTTTCCCTGGGCAAGAACGCCGCCTCGGGGGGCGCGGCTGCCGACGAAGCGGCCAATCTCAACAACAACCGGGTCTTCGTCTTTCATGACCCCACGCCCGCCGATGCGGCAAACGGAGAGTTCGACGACGTCGCCACCTGGCTGTCGCTGCACGTTCTGTTCAACCTGATGATCGCCGCCGGCCAACTCCCATGACCCGATCCCTGACCGTTGCGTGCCGCAACTGAATTCTTTCGAAGGAGGACAGCGTGAGACCAAAACAAGCCGGTTTTACCCTCGTGGAAATCGCCGTCGTGCTGGTGATCGTCGGCCTCCTTCTCGGTGGCGTGCTGAAGGGGCAGGAGATGATCGCCCAGGCCCGGATCAAGAACCTCATCAACGACTTCAACGGCATCACGGCCGCCTACCAGTCCTACAACGACCGCTACCGGGCGCGCCCCGGCGACGACACCCAGGCGGCGGCGCGCTGGACGGCCGCGGCCCCGGCCAACGGCAACGGCAATGGCCTCATCGCCGGCCTGTACAACGCCACCATCACCGCCGCCCCAGCCACCGCGGAAGAATCCAACCTGTTCTGGCAGCACCTGCGCCTGGCCGGCTTCATCGCCGGGGCGACGACCGGGGCGGAAAGCGGCCAGCAGCCGCAGAATGCATCGGGCGGCGTCCTGGGCGTCGAACAGGGCGTGCCCGGCACCAACGGCATGGGCTTCTCCGGCCTGATCGTCTGCGCCTCGAACCTGCCCGACAAGATCGCCATCGCGATCGACAGCCAGATGGACGACGGCAACGCCACCACGGGCAACATCCGCGGCCAGTTGCAGTCCAGTTCCAACCCCAACACCGGCACCGCCGCGCCCACCACCAATTACGCGGAGACGGGGCAGAACCAATACCTCCTTTGCAAGCTGCTGTGATGGGATGCGGCCACTGGCCGAAACAGGTCCGAGCGGCCCTGAG
>CAYZLI010000043.1:0-5992 GCA_964479195.1 uncultured Rhodocyclaceae bacterium | reverse complement strand
GCTGCCTGACCGGGGCCGAAAAGCCTAGCCCTTCAGCAGCCGGTTCTCCGCCGCCTCCAGGCTGGCCGGCACGCCCAGGAGCACGACCACGTCGCCCACTTCCAGGCGGGCTTCGGGGCCGGGGGCAACGGCGCGGATGCTGCGCCGGCGGATGGCGGACACGCTGACGCCGAGCAGCTCCAGGCGCAGGCCCTCGATGGTGCGGCCGATGCCGTAGGCGCCGGGGGTGAGCACCACCGTGTGCAGGCGCGGCTGGCGGCTCTCGTCCAGTTCGTCGGCCGCATCCGAGGCGCCGTGGAAGAAGCCGCGCAGCAGCTCGTAGCGCTGGTCGCGCACCTCGCGGAAGCGCTTGACCACCCGGTTGATGGGCACGCCGAGCAGCACCAGGGCGTGGGAGGCGAGCATGATGCTCGACTCCAGGGTCTCGGGCACCACCTCCGCCGCGCCGGCGCGGGAGAGCCGGTCGAAATCCGCCTCGTCGGTGGCGCGCACCACCACCGGCAGCTCCGGGCGCAGCTCGCGCACCAGGGCGAGCACGCGCAGGGCCGAATCCGGGTCGGCGTAGGAGATGACCAGCACGCTGGCCCGCATCAGGCCGGCGGCGACCAGCGTCTCGCGCCGCGCCGCGTCACCATAGACCACCGTGTCGCCCGCCGCGGCGGCCTCGTGCACCCGCTCCGGGTCGAGGTCGAGGGCGACGTAGGACACCCCCTCCTGTTCGAGGAAGCGCGCCAGGTATTGCCCGCTGCGCCCGTAGCCGCAGACGATGGCGTGCTTTTCCGTGGCCATGGACTGGGCGGCGACCTTGGTCAGCTCCATGGCGCGCAGCATCCATTCCGAGGCGCAGAAGCGCACCACCAGCTTCTCGCTGTGCTGGACGATGAGGGGGGCGGCGATCATGGACAGCACCAGCGCCGCCACCACCACCTGCAGGGCCGCTGCCGAGAACAGGGGCAGCTCGCGGATCTGCGCCACCAGCACGAAGCCGAACTCGCCGCCGGCGGCCAGCCACAGGCCGCTGCGCATGGCCGTGCCGGGGGGCGCGCCGAAGAGCCGGGAGAGCCCCGCCACCAGGGCGAACTTGCCCAGGAGGAGCGCCGCCAGCAGGCCCAGCACGGCGGGGAAGTGGGCGGCGATGGCCCGGATATCGACGAACATGCCCACGGTGACGAAGAACAGCCCCAGCAGCACGTCGCGGAAGGGCTTGATGTCCTCCTCCACCCGGTAGCGGTACTCGGTCTCGGAGATCAGCATGCCGGCGAGAAAGGCGCCCAGGGCCAGCGACAGGCCGGCGAGCTCCGTGAGCCAGGCCAGCCCCAGGGTGATGAACAGCACGTTGAGCATGAACAGCTCGGCGGAGCGGCGCCGGGCGACGACATTGAACCAGGCGCGCATCAGGCGCTGGCCGAAGAACAGGATGAGCGAGAGCACCACCGCCGCCTTGAGGGCCGCCAGGCCGAGGGTGCCGGCCATCGCCTCGGGCGCCTGGGACAGGGCCGGGACGACGATGAGCAGGGGCACCACGGCCAGGTCCTGGAAGAGCAGCACGCCGAGGATTTCGCGGCCGTGCTTGGAATCGAGCTCCAGGCGGTCGGCAAGCAGCTTGGAGAGCAGTGCCGTCGAGGACATGGCCAGGATGCCGCCCAGGGCCAGGCCCGCCCGCCAGTTCAGCCCGATAGCCATGGCCGCCGGCGTTACAATGAGGATCATCAGCAGCACTTGCGCCAGGCCCAGCCCGAAGACGATGCGCTTCATGCTGTACAGGCGCGGCAGCGAGAACTCCAGCCCGATGGAAAACATCAGGAAGACGACGCCGAACTCGGCCAGGTGCCCGGCGGCGGCCGAGTCCGGAATGAGGTCCAGCGCCCGCGGCCCGATGGCCGCGCCCACCAGGAGGTAGCCCAGCACCGGCGGCAGGCCCATCGAGCGGAACAGCACCACCACGAGCACCGCGGAGGCGAGGAGCAGGAGAACGAGTTCGAGGGTGCCGGTCATCGCGGTGCGGGGTGGACGGGGTTGTTTGCTATACTTTTCCGCTAGTCTAATCAAATCGCATTCATGAACCAAATCCCGGCCAGCCATAAGGCGCTCGAACTGGCGCGCAAGGTGCTGCGCATCGAGGCCGACGCCGTGGTCGCCCTGAGCGCGCGCCTGGACGGCGCCTTCGTGCGGGCCATCGAGCTGATCCTCGCCTGCCACGGGCGCGTCATCGTCTCCGGCGTGGGCAAGTCGGGGCATGTGGCGCGCAAGATCGCCGCCACGCTGGCGAGCACCGGCACGCCGGCCTATTTCGTGCACGCGGCCGAGGCGGCCCACGGCGACCTGGGCATGATCACCCGCGATGACGTGCTGATCGCCCTGTCCAATTCGGGCGAAAGCCAGGAACTGCTCACCATCGTCCCGGTGGTGAAGCGCCAGGGCGGCAAGCTCATCGCCATCACCGGCAACCCGGCCTCCTCGCTGGCGCGCGAGGCCGATGCGCACCTGGACGCCGGCGTGGCCGAGGAGGCCTGCCCCCTCAACCTGGCGCCCACCGCCAGCACCACCGCCGCCCTGGCCATGGGCGACGCGCTGGCCGTGGCCTTGTTGGATGCCCGCGGCTTCGGCGCCGAGGATTTCGCCCGCTCCCACCCCGGCGGGTTGCTCGGGCGCCGGCTGCTCACCCACGTGCGCGACGTGATGCGCAAGGGGGCGGCCGTGCCCGCGGTGGCGCAAGACGCCGCCGTGGCCGAGGCCATCCTCGCCATCTCGCGCGGCGGCATGGGCATGACCGCCGTGCTCACCCCGGCGCGCGCCGTCGCCGGCATCTTCACCGACGGCGACCTGCGGCGCGCGCTGGAAAAGCTTACCGACTTCAAGGGCACGCCGGTCACCGAGGTGATGACGCGCAATCCGCGCACCATCGGTTCGGACCGCCTGGCCGCCGAGGCGGCGCAGATGATGGAGCAGTACAAGATCAGCCAGATCCTGGTGGTGGACGGGGGCGTGCTGGTCGGTGCATTGAACACCCACGATCTACTGAAGGCCAAGGTGATCTAGGGCGCCGCCATGGGACCGCGCAGCCAAAGCCTCTTTCCCCTGGGCGTCCTGACCCTGCTGGTGGCGCTCACCTTCTGGCTGGAGCAGGCCACCCAAGTCGCCGAGATGCGCGACGACGCCCGCCAGCGCCACGACCCGGACTATGTCATCGACAATTTCACGGTGCGCCGCTTCGGCCCGGAGGGCGGCCTGCAGAATGTGCTCACCGCCGCCAGGATGGTGCACTTCCCCGACGACGACACGACCCTGGTCACCGCGCCGCGCGTGTCCTATTTCGGCGCCGCGCGCACCACCCACGTCACGGCGCGGCAGGGGCTGGTCGGTGCCGATGCGAAGGAGATCGCGCTGGTCGAGGACGTGCGCGTCACGCGCCCGGCCACGGCCGACGACCCGGAGCTGGTCTTCACGACCAGCGCGCTCACCGTCTTCCCGGACGACGAGCTGGTGCGCACCTCCGCCCCGGTCACCATCACCCAGGGCGCGTCCGTGGTGCACGGCGTGGGCCTGGAGGCGGACAACAAGACCGCCATCTACCGGCTGCTGAACCGGGTAACGGCTACCATCGAGAAGAAACGCCCGTGATGCCACCCAGACACATTCACATTCCGCCGCTCCTCGCCGCCGCCCTGCTCGCGATCCTCTGCGGCCCCGCTGCTGCCGAACGCGCCGACCGCGACAAGCCGGTCAATCTCGAAGCCGACCGGGTCACGGTAGACGACGCCAAGAAGGTGCATATCTTCGAGGGCCGGGTCTCGCTCAGCCAGGGCAGCCTGGTGATCCGCGGCGAGCGCATCGTCGTCACCCAGGACCTGGAAGGCTTCCAGAACGGCGTGGCCACCGGCAACCCGGCGCGCTTTCGCGTCAAGCGCGAGGGCAAGGACGAGTACATCGAGGGCGAGGCGGAGCGCATCGAGCATGACGCCAAGAGCGAGACCACCAAGTTCTTCAACCGCGCCTACGTGAAGAGCGGCCAGGACGAAATCCGCGGCCAGTACATCCAGTACGACGGCCTCTCGGAGAACTACGTGGTCACCAGCGGCCCCGGCGGCACCGTGCAGCCGGGACGCGAGGCCCGGGTGCGCGCCGTCATCCAGCCCAAGGGCAAGGAGGGCGCCGCGACGCCAGCCCCGGAAACCCCGCCGGTCCGGCTCAAAGTCGAACCGGGCATCACCAACCCCCGTCAGGAGTAAGCGCCATGGCCTATGCGAACATCCTCGTCGAGACGCGCGGGCGCGTCGGACTGATTACCTTCAACCGCCCGAAGGCGCTCAACGCCCTCAACGACGCCCTGGTGGACGAACTGGGCGACGCGCTGGACAAGTTCGAAGCCGACGAGAACATCGGCGCCATGGTCATCACCGGCTCCGAGAAGGCCTTCGCCGCCGGGGCCGACATCGCGGCCATGAAGGACTGGGACTACATGGACGTCTACAAGCCCGACTACATCACGCGCAACTGGGAGCGGGTGAAGACCTGCCGCAAGCCGGTCATCGCCGCCGTGGCGGGTTTCGCCCTGGGCGGCGGCTGCGAGATGGCCATGTCCTGCGACATCATCATCGCCGCCGACACGGCCAGGTTCGGCCAGCCGGAGATCAAGCTGGGCATCCTGCCCGGCGCCGGCGGCACCCAGCGCCTGCCCCGCGCCGTGGGCAAGGCGAAGGCCATGGACCTGTGCCTCACCGCCCGCATGATGGATGCCGCCGAGGCCGAGCGCGCCGGCCTCGTGTCCCGGGTCGTGCCCGCCGACAAGCTGCTGGAGGAGGCGCTGGCCGCCGCCGAAACCATCGCCGGCTTCTCGCTGCCGGTGATCATGATGATCAAGGAATGCGTCAACCGCGCCTACGAAAGCGGCCTGGCCGAAGGCATGCTGTTCGAGCGGCGCACCTTCCACGCGGCCTTCGCCCTGAAGGACAAGCAGGAAGGCATGGCCGCTTTCCTCGAAAAGCGCAAGCCCGGTTTCCAGAACCGCTGACCCCCCGGCGCCCGCCCCCGGGGCGAGCGCCGTCTCCGCCCGGCCACCTCCCACCGGCCCCTGGCGGATAAACAGCCCCCTTCACGCGCCTGCAACAAGGATGTGCCACCCTGGCACAGGCATCGCAATGCCGCATCCGTGCTTGACATACGCATTGTCCGGGTGCAGAAATAAACTGTAATTAGTTGTTTTATTGAGTTTAGTTTAAAATGTTTGGGTTTTTTGTGCTTTGCACAAAAAAATTCTTGACACGGGTCATTTCGATCCTATAATAGCTTCATGCTGCGGTGCAACAATATCTCGGTTGCCCCGCATTTACCAACCGTCGGTCGTCATGAAGGAGAGAGTAATGTTTGCCGCCCCCGAACAACTGGCTAACGCCAACAAAGCCAACGTCGAAGCCCTGCTCACCCTGGCGAACACCGCATTCGCCAGCGCCGAGCGCCTGGCCGCCCTCAACCTCAACATCGCCCGCGCCGTGCTGGAAGATGGCGTGAGCAGCGCCAAGGCCCTGCTCGGCGCCAAGGACCTGCAGGAGGTCATCAGCCTGCAGACCACCCTGGCCCAGCCCGCCGTCGAGAAAGCCGTCGCCTATTCGCGCAGCGTCTATGAGATTTCCGCTCAGACCCAGGAAGAGTTTTCCAAGCTGATCGAGTCCCAGTTCGCCGAAGTGAACAAGAACATCGCGTCCGCCCTGGACAAGGCCGCCAAGTCGGCCCCGGCCGGCTCGGACGTCGCGGTCGCCGCGGTGAAGTCCGCCATCGCCGCCGCCAACTCGGCCTACGACACCATGAGCAAGGCCGCCAAGCAGGTCGCCGAGATCGCGGAAGCCAATGTGGCCGCCGCGACCAACGCCACCGCCAAGGCCGTCGGCGCCGCCGCCACCACCAAGGGCAAGAAGGCCGCCTGAGCGGGCATCACGTTCCTCCCCCGCCCCGCGCAACGCGAGGCGTTTGAACCCCGGCCTTCGGGCCGGGGTTT
>CAYZLI010000042.1:17846-24364 GCA_964479195.1 uncultured Rhodocyclaceae bacterium | reverse complement strand
CGGAAGAAGGCGAACATCGGCGCGTCGTTCGGAGAGTCGCCGACGAAAACGAAATCGCGGTTCGACTGGTCGAGGTCGAGGCCGAAGCGTTCCTGGAACAGGAGCCGGCTGGTGGCGAGCTTGTCGTAGCGGCCGAACCAGCCGTTGACGTGGATCGAGCTGATCTTGGCGTTCAGCCCCGCCTCCCGCATCAGCGCCGCGATGCGCTCGGCGGCGGCGAGCGGCAGCGGCGCCACGTCCTCGCAGTAGTCGATCGCCAGGTCGGTTTCGCGGTAGGGCTGATCGGCGGCAAGGGCGCAGCCGGGCACCTCGGCAAGGATGCGCCGCGCGATGTCCTGCAGACGGGCGCGCTCCTGGGCGCGGGTGGCCGTCTCCTCCATGAAACGCTTCTCGAGCTTGTTTCCGGAACGAAGGAAATAGAAGGCCCCGTTTTCGCCGACCACGGCGCTCACCGGCCACATGCGGGCGATGTGATCGCACCAGCCCGCGGGGCGCCCGGTCACCGGCACCACGATCCTGCCCGCCGTATGCAAACGCTCGAGCGCAACATAGGCTTCGCCGGTCAGCCTGCCGGACGTGGTCAGGGTGTCGTCGATGTCCAGGAGCACGGTCCTGATGCCGCGCTGGTCGAGTTCCTCGAGCGCTTTCATGTCACCCGAAGAGCCCGCCGACCCGCGTCCCGGCGATGCGATTCACCAGGTACAGGCACAGGGCGCAGGCGGCGATGAGGATCACGCCGAGGGCGGCCGCCTGGCTTTGCGAGCCGGCGATGTAGAAGGTGAAAATGCCGAAAGGGATCATCTCCCAGCCGCCCAGGGTGAGGAAGATCGTGGCTGAGGCTTCCTGGATCGACATGATGAAGGAGAACAGCGCGCCGACCAGGATGCCCTTCCAGACGAGGGGCACGGTGATGTCGCGGAAGGTGCGCAGCTTGGTCGCGCCGACGTTGGCGGCGGCTTCCTCCATGGACGGGTGCACCAGGAGCAGCGAGGAGAAGCTGCCGCGCACGGTGTAGGGCAGCCGGCGCACGGCGAGCACCAGGGGCAGGATGACCCACATACCCGTGAGGGGGGCGTCGATGCCGGGCAGGGGGAAGTTGAAGGCCCGGATGTAGGCGATGCCGATGGCCGTTCCCGGAATCGCCAGGATCAGCGTGGTGAGCGCATCCATCGTGTTGCGCCCCGGCGCGCGCGTGCGCGCCATGATCCAGGCCATGGGCACGCCGACCACCAGGCACAGGACCAGGGCGAGCCCCGCGTAGAGGAACGAGTTGACGATGAACTTCGGCGTCTCGATGCTCACCTGCTGGAAGAATTCCAGCGTGTAATGGACCGGGAAGGGCGTGAGCGCCCAGCCGCGCCCGACCGCGGCGAGCACCACGCCCACCTGGGGCACGGCCGACACGGTCAGGAGCAGCACTAGCAGGGCCACGGCGAGCCAGCGCTTGACCGGTCCCAGGCGGCGGCGCTCGACCCGGGAGTAGGCGAGCGAGCTGTAGTCCTTGATCGCCACGTACTGGCGCGCCGCGAGCACGAACAGGATGGCCAGCACGACGAGCAGCGCCGAGATCACGATGCCCATGCGAAATATCCGCCGGTCCACGAACTGCATGATGTTCAGATAGGCCTGCGGGGCGAGGAGATCCTGCACGCCGAGCACCAGCGGCGTGATGAAGTCGGCGAAGGTCCAGATGAACACCAGCAGCGCGCCGGAGACGTAGCCCGGCGTGGTGAGCGGCAGGGTGATGTTCCAGAAGCGGCGCCAGCCGTTCGCGCCCACACCTTGGGCCGCCTCCTCGAGGGACGGGTCGACCTTGGCCAGCGCGTCCAGGATGCTCAGGGTCATCAGGGGAAACAGGTGCACCGTCTCCACCAGCAGGATGCCGTGCATGCCGTACATGAAATTGACCGGATGCTCCAGGCCGAACCAGTCCATGAGCAGGATGTTCACCGTGCCGGCGCGGCCGAGGATGAAGACGAAGCCCAGCACGCCCACCAGCGGCGGCAGGATCATCGGCAGCATGGTGAGGTACGAGAACAGCTTCCGGTAGGGAAAGTCGTAGCGGACGATGAGGAAGGCGACCGCGATGCCGATTACCGAGGTGGTGAAGACCGCCGCCACGCCGAGCACCATCGACCTCCAGAACGAGCGCAGGTAGAACGAGTCGGTGAAGAACGCCTGGAAGTTGGCGGCCGTGAGCTGGCCCGCTTCGTTGGTGAAGGCGTCGTAGAAGATCCGGGTGAGCGGGAACAGGACGAAGGCGATCAGGAAGGCCCAGATCAGGCCGAAGCCGAGGACGGAAGCGGTGGCGCGGGGCAGCCTCATGATGCCAATGGGATCGCCACGGCGCCGGCGGGCGCGACGCCGGCGGTGGGGGACGCTGGGGGGGTGGCATCCGGTTCCGCCGGAATCGCCACGGTGCTGCTGGCCGCGAAACTGACGGTGACCGGGCTGCCGGTCGGCCGCTGCTCGTGGTGCCAGGGATCGCGGATGTCCACCTTGAAGACGACGCCCTGGCCCAGCTCCACGTCGTAGCGCAGCGCATTGCCCAGGTAGGCGGCGAAGGCGATGCGGCCCTGCGCCAGATTGCGCCCGGGCGCGGGCTTGCCGTCGAACTCCGCGTTCTCCGGGCGGACGGACACGATGCAGCGGTCGCCCGGGCGGAAGCGTCCGTCGGTCAGCGCGGAGAGTTCGCCGATGGCGGTTCGCACGCGCAGCCGCTGCTGCGCCGCGTCCACCGACTCGACCGTGCCCTCGACCAGGTTGTTGATGCCGATGAAGTCGGCGACGAAGCGATTCTCCGGACGCTCGTAGAGCGCCTTCGGGGGGCCGACCTGCAGCACCTTGCCCCGGTTGAACACCGCGATGCGATCCGACAGCGTCAGCGCTTCCTCCTGGTCGTGCGTCACATAGACGGTGGTGATGCCGAGTTCCTTGTGCAGCTTGCGGATCTCGGCCCGCACCTGGATGCGGATCTTCGCATCGAGATTGGACAGGGGCTCGTCCAGGAGCAGGATCTTGGGGTTCAGCACCAGGGCGCGGGCGAGGGCCACGCGCTGCTGCTGCCCGCCGGAGAGCTGGCCGGGATAGCGGTCCTCCAGCCCGCCGAGCTTGACCTTTTCGAGGACGGCGGCGATCCGCCCGGCGATCTCGGCCGCCGGCAGTTTGCGCAGCTTGAGGCCGTAGGCGGCGTTCTCGAACACCGTCATGTGCGGCCAGAGCGCGTAGTTCTGGAACACCATGCCGATGCCCCGCTCATGGGGCGGCAGGTCGTTGACCACGCGATCGTCGAACCGGATCTCGCCTTCCTCCGGGGTGTAGAAACCGGCGATCAGCCGCAGCAGCGTCGTCTTGCCGCATCCCGAAGGGCCGAGGAGGGTGAACATCTCGCCCTCCTCGATGGTGAAGCCGACGCGGCTGACCACCTCCTGCTGACCGAACCGCTTGGTGAGGCCTTGTACGGTGATGCGCACGGATGCGGTTCCTTCCTTCAGCGCCCGCTCGGCCGCCCGAAGGGCGCTGGACGCCCCCTCGGGGGGCAGCGAACGAAGTGAGCGTGGGGGCAGTTCATCTCAGCTCAGCGCTTGAGTTGTTCCCAGACGGTCTCGATCTCCTTGCGGAACTGCTCGTTCACCTGCTCGTAGCGGCCCTGCGCCTTGCCATCGTCGTAGATGTTGGTCACGTCGATGTCGAAGTAGGAGCGGATGCCGCCGGTGAATTCGACCGCCATCTCCGCCCGGGAGCCCGCCGGCCCCTGCACGCGGTACTTGGGCGTGATCGGGAACACGCCGCGCTCCATGGCGACCCTCTGCCCGCGCTCGGAGAGCATGAACTCGATGAAGGCGCGCGCCGCCTTGGGATGCTTCGCGCCGGCGAGGATGGCGATGGGCTCGGGCGTGATCCACGCGGTCTTCGGTGCGACGAACTTGATGTCGAAGCCGGCCAGCCGGTCCTCGAAGGCCATGTAGCTGGGCACGGCGAAGCCGGCGGCGAATTCGCCCCGGGCGACCACCGAGGGCACGTCACGGCTGCGCGCGGTGAACATGCCGGTGTTCGCTGCGAGGCGCTTGAGCCACGCCCATCCCTTCTCGTCCCCGTCCCGCTGCAACAGCACCTCATAGGTGGCGTGGCTGCTGCTCGAACGGCTGGGCGCGCACTGGGCGACGTGGCCTTTCAGCTTGGGATGCAGCAGGTCGTCCCAGTCCTTCGGCTCCGGCACGCCGAGCCGCGCGAGCACCTTCGGGTGATACACCAGGCCGTAGGGCTCGAGCACCGTGCCGATCCAGTAGCCTTTCGGATCCTTCAGATAAATCGGCTTCGGCTTGCCGATGGTCGCGGGAACCGCGTCCACCACGTCCTTCGGCAGGTCATGGGGCACCAGCAGGTTCTGCTGGGCCAGCTTGTCGAACAGGGCGCTCTCGCCGCCCCAGAAGATATCGACCTCGGGGCGGCCCTTCCACTCGAGGATGCGCCCGTAGGCCACAGGGGTCCCCGCCGCCAGGGCGCTCGCCTTCACCGTGATATTCCATTTTTCCTTCGCGTACTTGGCGAAATCCGCCAGGGCCGGGTCGGTGAGGGTCTTGGCGACCGGCGTGATCAGTACCAGCTCGTCTTCGATCGCCTGCGCCGCCGAGAGACCCGGTGCCGCGAGCACCGCCGCCAGGGTCATTCCGAGTACTTTGCCGATTCGGGCCATGATGTCTTCCTTTCCAAGTGAACTTCCGGTCAATTGAAGGGGACTACACATCGTCAAGCGCTGCCGCGGTGCGCCAGCAGCCGCGCAATCGTCTCGTCCATATCGGCGCCGTGATTCAGAACCTGATCCACCGCCAGGGCGATCGGCATGTCCACCGCGTGGCGCCGCGCGAGTTCCGCCACCGACTCGGCCGAATGCACGCCTTCCTGGACGGTGACGCGCTCGGCCAGGATATCGGCCAGCTTGCGGCCTTCGCCGAGCGCGATGCCGAGCGACATGTTGCGCGAGGTCGGGCTGTTGCTGCACAGGTTCAGGTCGCCGACGCCCGACATGCCCATGAACGTCTCGAGGCGCGCGCCCATGGCCAGGCCGAGGCGCGTCATTTCTCCCAGGGCGCGCGCGACGATGGTCGAGCGCGCGCTGTTGCCGAGTTTCTTGCCGAAGGCCACGCCGCAGGCAATGGCGAAGACGTTCTTGAGCGCGCCCCCGAGGAAGGTGCCGGTGATGTCGTCCGAAAGGTGGGTGCAGAAGCGGGGCGTCGCGATGGCGCGGGCGAGGTGCTTACCGAGCGCCGCATCCGCGCAGGCGAGGGTGACGCCCGCGGGCAAATCCGCGGCGATCTCGTTGGCGAAGGAAGGTCCGGACATCACGGCGAGGCGCGCCGCGGGCAGCGCCTCGGCGATGACCTGCGACATCAGCGCGCAAGTGCCCCGCTCGATGCCCTTGGAGCAGGTGACCACGGGTGTGCCGGCCCGGAAAAACGGGCGCAACTGGGTCGTGACGCTGCGCATGTGCTGGGCGGGCGGGGCGAGCAGCAGGAAGTCGGCGCCCGCCGTTGCGGCGGCGAGATCGTTCGTGGCGATGATCCCCGGGACGAGAGGGATGCCCGGCAGGAAAAGCGGGTTGGCCGCATCCCGGTTGATGGCGGACGCAACTTCGGGCTCGCGGGCCCAAATCACGATGTCGTGGCCCGAGCGGCGCAGGACGCACGCCATGGCGGTGCCGAACGCTCCCCCACCGATCACTCCGATCCGCGCCACGAATCCCCCCTGGTCCTGTGCGGCCGTGCAACTGCGTGAAGTATAACCGTCCGTCAGCCCGCGCAGAATGCTTTGAACCATCCGGCGGGTTACGCTTCGCTAACCCGCCCTACGGGCGACGCGGATGTCGTAGGGCGGGTTAGGCCGGAGGCCGTAACCCGCCGAATGTTTTGACCTTCCAGCCTACTCGGCCGAAGCCCATCGCTTGGCGCGCCCGATCGCCTTGCGCCAGTCGGCCAGCAGCGCCTGCGCCTGCGCCCGGTCCATTTCCGGTTCGAAGCGGCGCTCGACCTGCCACTGGACGGCGATCTCCTGCGCGTCCTTCCACAGGCCGACGGCGAGCCCGGCCAGGTAGGCCGCACCCAGGGCCGTCGTTTCGGTGATCCTCGGCCGCAGCACCGGCACGCCGAGGACGTCGGCTTGGAATTGCATCAGCATGTCGTTGCGCGCGGCGCCGCCGTCGACCCGCAGCTCCGCCAGGCCGATGCCGGCATCCGCCTCCATGGCATGCAGCACCTCCGCCGTCTGGTAGGCGATGCTCTCCAGTGCGGCGCGCGCGATATGGCCGGCCGAGGATCCGCGGGTCAAGCCCAGGATCGCGCCGCGTGCATAGGGGTCCCAGTGCGGGCTGCCCACACCCGTGAAGGCCGGAACCAGATAGACGCCGCCGTTGTCGGGGACGCTTGCGGCAAGCCGCTCGACCTCGGCCGAAGACTTGATGATGCCCAGTCCGTCGCGCAGCCACTGGATGGCTGCACCGGCGACGAAGACGCTGCCTTCGA
>CAYZLI010000042.1:5824-17746 GCA_964479195.1 uncultured Rhodocyclaceae bacterium | reverse complement strand
AGTCCGTCGCGCAGCCACTGGATGGCTGCACCGGCGACGAAGACGCTGCCTTCGAGGGCGTACTCGCGCTGCGCGCCGGTCTGGCAGGCGACGGTGGTCAGCAGCTTGTTGCGCGAGGGCACGGGACGCCCGCCGGTGTGCATCAGCATGAAGCAGCCGGTGCCGTAGGTGTTCTTGACGATGCCCGGGGCGACGCAGCGCTGCCCGAACAGGGCCGCCTGCTGGTCGCCGGCGATGCCGGCGATCGGAATGCGCGACCCGAACAGGTCGGTGGCGGTTTCGGCCGCCACGCCGCTCGACGCGACCACTTTCGGCAGCATGGCGCGCGGGATCGCGAGCAGCTCGAGCAGTTCCTCGTCCCACTCGCCGCGGTGGATGTCGAACAACAGGGTGCGCGAGGCGTTGCTCGCGTCGGTCACGTGCGCGCTGCCGCCGGAAAGCTTCCAGACCAGCCAGCTGTCGATGGTGCCGAAGGCCAGGTGCCCCGCTTCGGCCTGCGCGCGCGCCTGGGGCACGTTGTCCAGGATCCAGGCGAGCTTGGTGGCCGAAAAATAGGCGTCGAGCACCAGGCCGGTGCGCGCGCTGAACAAGGGCTCGTGCCCCTGGGCCTTGAGCTCGTCGCAGCGGGCCGCCGTGCGCCGGTCCTGCCAGACGATGGCGTTGTGCACGGGCTTGCCGGTGCGCCGATCCCACACCACGGTGGTCTCGCGCTGGTTGGTGATGCCGATGGCGGCGATGTCGCACGCGCCGAGGCCGGCGCGGGCAATGGCTTCCGCCGCGACGCCTAGCTGCGTTTCCCAGATCTCATCCGGATCGTGCTCGACCCAGCCCGGCTGCGGGAAGATCTGGCGAAACTCTTTCTGCGCGACGGCGCGAATGCGTCCTTCGCCGTCGAAGACGATGGCCCGCGAGCTGGTGGTGCCCTGGTCCAGGGCGAGGACGCATTTCATGCGCTGTACGCTGTGGGGGAATGCCCGAAGGGTAAGCGAACGAGGCGGGCCGATCAACTGGCGTACTGGGACTGCGCCAGGTACTCGAAGCGGCGGAAGGCTTCCCGCACGTTCTCCCGCAGCAGATCGTCGTCCCAGGGCTTGGTCATGAACCGGTAGACGGCCCCGCGATTGACCGCGTCGGTCACGGTCTGCAGGTCCGTATAGCCGGACAGCACGATGCGCACGGTCTCGGGGTGCAGGTCCTTGACCCGCTCCAGGAACTCGGTGCCGTTCATCTCCGGCATGCGCTGGTCGGAGATGATCACCTGCACCTTGTGGCAGGCGAGGAGCTCGAAGGCCGCGCTGGCGGTCCCGGCCGTGAGGATGCGGTAATTGTCGCGGCGCAGCGTGCGCGTGAGGGCCTTGAGCACGTTTTCCTCGTCGTCCAGCAGCAGCAGGGTGCGCTGTCCGGATTCGCCGTCCGGCGCCAGGGATTTTCGCTCCGCCAGCAGCCGGGTAAACGCCTCGGCGGGCACCGGCCGGCTGAAGAAATAGCCCTGGATGACGTCGCAATGGCGTGAGCGCAGATACTTGAGCTGCGCCTCCGTTTCGACTCCTTCCGCGACCACCCGCCGATTGAGCGTGTGGGCAAGCGAGATGACCGAGACGGCAATGGCGGCATCGTCCGCGTTGCTGGTGATGTCCTGCACGAAGGCGCGATCGATCTTCAGGGTGTCGATGGGCAGGTGCTTGAGACGGCTCAGGCTGGAATAACCGGTCCCGAAGTCGTCCAGGGCCAGGCGCAGGCCCAGGGCCCGCAGTTCGGCGAGTGCGGCGATCACGTCGCCCGGATGCTCCATGACCATGCTCTCGGTGAGCTCCAGCTCGAGCAGATGCGGCGGCAGGCCGCACTCGCGCACGATCTGCCCGATCTGCCGCGCCAGGTTCGGCTGGCGGAACTGGCGCGCCGAGAGGTTGACCGCCACGGGCACGGCCAGCCCGCGCTCCAGCCATGCCTTGTTCTGCGTGCAAGCGGTGCGCAAGACCCATTCGCCGATCGGAATGATGAGCCCGGTCTCTTCGGCGAGCGGGATGAAGCGGTCCGGCGGCACGATGCCGCGCTGCGGGTGCTGCCAGCGGATCAGGGCCTCCGCGCCGGCGATCTGGCCGCTGACCAGGTCCACCAGCGGCTGGTAGAACAGCGTGAATTCGTCGTTCTGGATGGCGTGGCGCAGCTCCCGCTCGAGCGTCAGGCGCTCGCCTGCGGCGAGGTTCATCTCGGCCGTATAGAAGCGGTAGCCGTTGCGGCCCTGCTCCTTGGCCTGGTACATGGCGAGGTCCGCGTTGCGCAGCAGCGTCTCCGGGTCCTGCCCGTCCTGGGGATAGATGGTGGCGCCGATGCTGCAGGTGACGAACAGCTCGTTGCCTTCCAGCATGAACGGGTGGGACAGGGCATCGAGAATTCGCTGCAGGGCGTTGGGCAGGCTGGCCGTCCCATCGATCCCGTAGAGCACGATGACGAATTCGTCGCCCCCCAGCCGGGCCACCGTGTCCCCCTCGCGCACGAGGGGCCCCAGGCGCTGCGCCACCTCGCGCAGCAAGGCGTCGCCCCGGCTGTGGCCCAGGCTGTCGTTCACCACCTTGAAGTGGTCGAGATCGATGAAGGCGACGGCGAACTGGCGCTCCTCGCGCCGGGCGTAGGCGACGGCCTGGGCCAGGCGGTCGTTCAGCAGGGCGCGGTTGGCCAGCCCGGTGAGCGAATCGCGGCTGGCCTGGTACTCCAGCTCCCGCTCATAGCGTTTGCGCTCGGTCACGTCGTTGAACACGCTGACGTAGTGGGTGACGCGGCCCGCCTCGTCGCGCACCGGGGCAAGCGACAGCTCGTTCCAGACCATGCTGCCGTCCTTGCGGTAGTTGCGCAGCACCGCCTGGCCTTCGCGCCGCTCGTGCAGGGCGGCGCGCACCTCCGCCAGTCCGGGCTGTTCCCGGTCCTCGCCCACCAGGAAGCGTCCGTTGCGCCCGAGGGCCTCCTGGGCCGGATACCCGGTGATGCGCTCGAAAGCCGGGTTGACGTAGATGATCGGGTGGTCCGGCTGGGAGGCGTCGGTAATCATGATGCCGTTGGCGCTGGAGGCGATCGCCCGCTCGCGCAGGCGCAGGGTCTCGATCATCCGGCGCGACTCGGTGGTGTCGCGCACGATGCTGGTCACCAGCGGCCCCTGTTTGGTATGGGTCGTACTCAGCGTGACCTCGGCGGTGAAGACCGAGCCATCCTTGCGCTGCGCCTCGACCTGCCGCGCCATGACCCGCCGGTGCTCGACCTCGGCGCCGTGGCGCCGCGCCCTGTGCCGGTCGCGCAGCTGCGACGGGACCAGCGCCTCCACCGACTGCCCGAGCAGCTCCTCGCGCCCATAGCCGAACAGGGCTTCCGCGCGCCGATTGACGTTGACGATGCGGCCATCCCCGTCGGTGATGACAATGCCGTCGGCGGCGGATTCGAGGATGTTGCGGAATTTCTCCTCGCTCTCGCGCAGCGCCGCCTCCGCCAGCCGCCGGGCGGTGACGTCGGTGATGATGCCGTCGATGCGCAGCGGTGCGCCCCGTTCGTCGTGCACCAGCCGGGCGCGCACATGAGCCCAGGAGTACGTGCCCTCGGCACGCCGGAGGCGGCACTCCACCTGTGCGGAACCGTCCTGCTGGACGGCCGCCAGCATGTCCATGACTCCCGCCCGGTCCTCGGCGTGGATGAGCGTGGGCCAGAAGCCCGGGTCGGCGTAGAAGCGTGCCGGCGCATGGCCGCTGACGGCCTGTGCCGAGGGGCTGATGAACTCCACCCGCAGGTCCGGCAGCGTCAGCGACCAGATGACATCGTTGAGGGAATCGACCAGCCGCGTGAAGCGCTCCTCCAGGCGATGGGCCGTCTGCTCGGCGCGCAGTCCGGAAACCGCCAGGGAACGGGTCAGGGCGGCGAGGAGCGCGGCGAGCGCCAGTCCCACGACCAGCACCAGGGGCGGCAGCAACGCGTCCGCCTGGCCCCCCTTGAACTCCGGCAAGGCGGTGGCCACCAGCAGCCAGGTCCGGTCTACCACCTGTACCGTGACGGTCTTCTGCAGCCGGGCGCTCTTCTCCAGGGCATGCAGCGGCATGGCATGCCCCGCAATCTGGGTGGCACTGTCGAAGAACAGGTTCTCTTCCGCGAACAGGTTCCCTTCCGACAAGCCACCGGCGGCACCGCCGGAATCAAACAGTTCGATGTCCAGCCCGCCCAGCAGTTGCGGGCCGAAGAGTCCGCGCATGAAGTCGTTCGTGCGGAATATCGCCGCGACCCATCCGACGAACGCGGCCCGGCGCTGCGCCACCGAGTCCAGGCTCGCCCCCGTCCGGTAGACCGGGGCGGCCAGGACGAAACCGGTGGGCTCGGGGGGCTCCATGAAGAGGCGGATAGGCCCCGTCGCGGCGAGCCCTCCGCTGTCGCGCGCCAGCTCCAGGGTGCGGCGCCGATCGGTTTCGCTGCCCATATCGAAGCCGAAGGCGGGCCGGCCACCGGCGGACGGCTCGATGAACTCGACCACGAAATAATCGGCGCGCTCGCCGGCGGGCTTGATGGCAAAACCGGGGAGGCCTAGCGGGACGGCGCTCAGGTCGTTTCTGACCTGTGCCTCGAAGGCCCGGGCGTCGCTGTGGCGAACGTAGCGGACAAAGGCCAGCGCCTGGATGCCGGGATAGCGCTGCGCCCCATCCAGGCTCGCCACATAGCGCCGGAAATCGGCGCGCGTGACGGGCTGCTCGGTCCGGTGCATGAACAGCCCCTGCAGCCCGCGCAGGACCTCGGCGTGAACGCGCAGGTGCTGCTCGACCTCCCGCTTGGCCTCGTCGGCGCGGTGTTCGAGCAGCGCCTCGGTTTCGCCATGGACGGTGGCCGTCACGTAGCGCCACGCCAGGAACGTCAGCGCGCAGCCGAGAAGCAGAACCACCCAACTGGCGACGGCGCGCCACCGTGACCCGGTCGTCACCATCAACCCCCAAGGACGAAACGGCAAAGCAGTTGCGCTACATGATACAGCCTATCGCCGTTGCCTATGTCCTGGTGTATAGGGTTGCGAAGCGACACTGGCCGGAGGAGGACATGGTGTTTGTGGTGCTCCTAGGCGGTTCGGAGACCCGTAGGGCGCAATAAGCCTGTCCTGAGCCTGTCGAAGGGCGAAGCGCATTGCGCCGAACCAATGTCCGGCGCATTACGGCTTCGCCTAATGCGCCCTACGCTATTGCGCCCTACATTCCTACCTTGCGGCAGCCGGCGCCTAGGCCTTGACCACCGTCACCACGGTGTCCATCCAGCGCTGCTGGCCGGAGACCGGGTCGGCGCTCTTCGGGATGATGGCGTTGGCATTGACGCCGGCGCCTTTCCACCAGCGCTGGGTATCCAGCCTGACGTCGTCGACGCCGGTGGGTGAGCGCTTGCCCGCGGCGAAGCGGCCGTATTCCGTGTGGCCGCCGTGGGCCGGCAGCGCCACGACGCCGGGGGCGACGGAATGGGTGACGCGGGCCACCGTGACGAGCTCGCCGAGCTCCGACTTGATGCGGATGCGCTCGCCGTCGGCGATGCCGTGCTTGCCGGCGGTCGCCGGGTTGAGCCAGGCGGCGGTATCGTGCTGGATCTCATCCAGCCAGCGGGCGTTCTGGCTGCGCCCCTGGGACTGGACGTTCACCTTGAAGGTCACGAGCACGAGCCCGTCGTTGCCCTCCTTGCCCAGATCCTTGTGTTCCGGAATGGGCGCCCAGGTGGGCAGGGGCGGCAGGTTCTTGGCCGCCAGTGCGCCGGAGTAGAGCTCGAACAGCCCGCTCTTGTTGACCCCGTCGGGCCGAAAGCCCGCCACCGCCGTGGTCCCGATTTTCTGGGCCACGTAGCCGCGCCAGGCCCCGGGCGTTGCCGCGTAGCCTTTGGCGCGTGCCGCCGATTCGCTCGCCGCACCGGCGAGCTTCCAGTTCCAATAGACGCCCGTCGCCTCGTCGAGCAGCACCCCGGCCTGGGCCAGCTCTTCCCGCGCCACGGGGGCGAGATAGGCGCCATAGACCGGCGCGGCTTCCTTGTCGCTCCACACGCCGGCCTTCTTCATGCCATTGAAGCCGCGGGCCTTGTCCTTGACCCCGGGGGTGAGCTTGCAGGCCTCCTCGACGTATTTGGCGCCGCTGCGCACGGGCAGGGCGATGCCCATGACGCTCGCCAGTTCGCACAGCACGTCCTTGATGTCCCGCGCCTCGCCCATGGGGGCTTCGACGGCGGGCTGGCGGATCGCGTACTCGGCCACCTGGCTCGCCGACACGCCCGCCTCGATGTCCCAGCTCTCCAGGAAGGTGGCATCGGGCAGGATGAGGTCGGCCAGGGCCGCCGATTCGTCGTAGAAGGGCGTCACCGCCACCGTGTAGGGCAGCACCTTCTCGTTCTTGAGCAGGGCGGTGGTCTCCGCCGTGTTGCCGTTGGCGTAGGCCGCGTTGTGGCCGATCCACATCAGCACGGCCGGGCCATTGCCTTCCTTGGCGGCCCCCAGGGCGAGGTGGCCCACCCCGTCGAAGGGCAGGGCGGCGGCGCCGGCCGGACCGTCGAGGATGGCCAGCCGCTTGGCCGGCGCTTCAGGCGTCACCTTGGGCGTCACCCACTGGGGCAGCACGCCCTGGCAGCGGCCGCCCTTGACGTCGATGTTGCCGGTCAGGGCCGCCAGCATCTGGATGGCGCGTTCCGTGTCGACCCCGTTGTTGTGGGCCGAGGCGCCGCGATGGCTGACGATGCAGGCGGGCCGGGTGTTGGCGAAGGCGGTGGCGATGGCCTCGATGCGCGCGGCGGCCACGCCGCTGATGCCTTCGGCCCATTCCGGGGTGAACTCGGCCAGGTGCTGCTTGAGCGCGGCGACCTTGTCGGCGAGCGGGGCATTGACCTTGGGCGTGACGCGGCAGTATTCGAGGAAGCGCTCCCCGTCGCCCTTATAGAGGCCCTTCTCCATCACGACATTGCACATGGCCAGCACGACGGCGAGGTCGGTGCCGGAACGGACCGGGACCCACTCCTCGGAGCGTGCCGCCGTGTTGGACAGGCGTACGTCGAAGGTCACCAGGCGGCCGCCGCGGTCCACGGCGTTCTGGGAGAAGCGCCGGGCCAGGGCCACGTAGTTGGTGTGCGCCTCGAGGAAGTTGCTGCCGAAATTGAGAATGAAGCGGGCGTTCTCCAGGTCCCAGTGGTCGGGCGCGCCGCCCCAGGTGAGCCGATGGGCCGCCAGCCGCGCGCGGCGGCCGAGGCTCTCGGGCCCGGCGAGGGAGGCCGATCCGTAAGCCGGCATGAACACGTCGGCCAGCATGCCCTGCGTGCCCGCCGACAGCCAGCCGTGCTGCACCATGAAGCGCTCCGGTGTGCCCTTGTCGCGCAATCCTTTCATCAATCCGGCCAGTTCGCCCAAGGCGACTTCCCAACTGACGCGCTGCCATTTCCCTTCGCCCCGCGCGCCGGCCCGCTTCATCGGGTAGAGAACGCGATCCGGGTCGTTGGCCTGCTCGACGGCGGCCTGGCCGCGGGCGCACAGGCGGCCGCCGGTGCGGATCGACTGGGGGTTGCCCCCCATCTTGGCGAGGCGGCCCTCGTCCGTGTAGGCGATGACCGGGCAGCGGCTGACGCACAGGGTGCACACGGTGGCTGCGCTCTTGTACTGCACGCCGCTCCAGGCCGAGTAGGCCACGCCTCCGGGCTTGAGTTCGCCCTCGTGGGCCTGCGCCTGGGGCGCGGCGGCAAGCGAAGCTGCCAGGCCGGCTCCGGCACGGAAGAAATCTCGACGGCTGACCATGGTGTTCCCTTTCTAGATTCCGACCGGACTGGTGATCTGGCCGGCGATGACGACGATGTAGCGCAGCGCGAAGCCGCCCACGAGAACCGCTGCCGGCATGGCAGCATCAAAGGCCGGGTGCAAGTGATACTCCTCGCCGTAGAGCAGCCGGGGCACCACCACCCGTATCTCGACCAGCAGGGGCAGGAGGATGCCGAGGCCCACCACCAGGCCCCAGAAGGCGGTGGCCAGCGGGCCGCCCCAGAGGATGACCTTCACCGCCTCCTTGGTGCTGCCGATGGTGAGGTGGGCGAACATGAGGAACAGGAAGATGATCAGCAGTTCGCCCGCGAGCAGCATGGCGTCCGTGGTGGCGAGCAGATAGGTGGAGTTCTCGAAATCCCGCTCCAGCGCCGGGTCGTCGCTGCGCTTGCGCAGCAGCGTCATGGCGAGAATGATCGCCGCGACGCCGGCCGACAGGGCCGACAGCATGAACAGGAAGGCGATGATGGGCGAGTTCCAGAACGGCCGCGCCGGCATGGCGCCGAGGAGCACGCCGGTGTAGATCGCCACCCCGATGCCGAAGGGCACGCAGACCCAGGCCAGGGCGATCTTCGCCTTGTGCGCCCAGGCCCAGCGCTCGGGCGCGAAAAACGTCGCGGCATAGAGCACGCTCAACACCATGAAGAAGGCGAGCAGCCAGGAGCCGATCGACATGGGCGACAGGTTGATGAGCTTGAAGAGATTGAACGCCCGAAACGGCGCGCCGAGTTCGAAGACCAGCAACGAGGTGCCGAGCATCACCGGCAGCGGGCCGATGAAGGCGCCGTAGCGGGCGATGGTGTCGCGCGACGGACCGAAACCGCCGCCGCGCAGCAGCACCGACGCGGACACCGTCACCGCTCCCGCACCGGCGCCGGCCAGGAACAGGTAGGCGATGACGGGCAATTCCCAGGCAAGATGTTCCATTACCTCATCTCCTCTTCAGTTGCGGCCGGTGGGTGGTGATGCGCACGTAGCGCACTTCCGGCCGGCTGGCGTCGCTGTCGTCCGTGTGGTCGGCGCCGATGTAATAGACGTTGGGCATGGTCCCCATTTCCCGGCGCAGCACGCTCACGTGGTTCTTGGTGATGAGCTTGGAAATCGTGCTGTCGGGATCGGCCACGTTGCCGAAGATGCGCGCGCCGCCGACGCAGGTCTCGACGCAGGCGGGCACCAGGCCCTGGGAGACGCGCACCGCGCAGAAGTCGCACTTGTCGGCGAAGCCGGTGTGGGGATTGAGAAAGCGCGCATCGTAGGGACAGGCCTGGATGCAGTACTTGCAGCCGATGCAGATGCCGGAATCGATGATGACGATGCCGTCCTCCGGCCGCTTGTAGGTGGCGCCGGTGGGGCAGACGCTGACGCACTGGGGCACCGAGCAGTGGTTGCACAGCCGCGGCAGGAAGCTGCGCGAGGCGTTCGGATACTCGCCCTTTTCCACGTATTCGACCCAGCTGCGATGCACGCCGGCGGGCACGTCGTGCTCGCTCTTGCAGGCGACGCTGCAGGAATGGCAGCCGATGCAGCGGCGCACGTCGATCAGCATGCCGTACTGGATCTGCTCCTGCGCCTTGGCCTCGCTCTTGGCCTCGGGCTTGGCCCGTGACACGAACGTGACGGCGGATACGGCGGCGCCGGCGGCGATGGCCGCGACAAAATGGCGGCGGGTGTTGTTGGGTTTGTCGGGTGTGTCGCTCATATCATGCTCCTCGGCCTCACTTCGCCGCGTCGGCGGCGGCGGTCTTCTTCAGATCGACGCTGCGATGGACCAGGTTGTAGTGGCAGGCGATACAGGTCTTCTTCTCGTCCAGCGCCAGCTTGTGGGCGTTCACCCCCCGCTCGCGCTTGGGCTTGATCTCCGACTCGATATGGCAGGTGCGGCAGGTGCTGCTGTCGTGTTCCTGCATCTTGTCGCGCACCCGGTAGGCCGTCTTGGCGCGCATGGCCACATAGGCACCCACGCGCTCCTCGTCGACGGCGCGGAAGTGGCCGAAGAGGTCCGTCAGGCTGACGAAGTGGAACCAGGCGCCGGTGGAATTCCAGAAACCCTTGGGCAAATGGCAGTCGACGCAGGTCGCCTGGCCGCCCTCCGGCGTGGCCTTGTGGGGCTTGGTGGCCGACAGGCGGGCCGTGGGCGCGAATTCCCATTTCAAGTGGCAGGTGGTGCATATGGCGTCCACCGCCACGACCTTGCGGGTCACTGTCTCGAATGCCAGGATCCAAGCCAGTGCCAGCACCCCGAGCACGGCGCCGGCGATGATGCCGTTGCGGCGGGTCAGATATTTCGAGAGCTGCACGACGTTCTCCCCTGTTACGGGCTGGAGGCGCTCCCGGCGGCGCGGGCCGGCCGGGAGCGAACTGCGGGTTACGGAAGCTTGACGGCCTGGATGTCGGCCTTGGCGCCGAAGCCCACGGTCTTCACGAAGGAGACCTGGTGGCCGCGGGTGGTGATGTTGTCGTCATGCACCGCGAAGCCCACGTTGAAGACGCCGCCGTCCTTGAAGGCCTTGTCGTCGTCGTTGGCGAGGTTCATCGGCCGCACCAGCACCACGGTCCACATGCCGTTCTTCCAGGAGCCGGTGGCCTTGTTGTCGGCGGCGGAGCCGGCGGCATCGGCGGCCTGCAGGACGTAGCGCGGCAGCATGTCGCCTTCCTTCCAGCCGGCCTTCGCGTCGAAGGGCACGGCGTTGGTGCCCTTGATCAGGAAGTTGTCCTTCTTGCCGACCTGGGCGGCGGCGACGGCCTTGGCGCCGGCCTTCTTCGCGTCGAACATGAAGTTAGGCTGGTGGGTCTCCTTGTTCATGTTCGAGGCGAAGGGGTTCTTGCCGGCGTCGAAGTTGCGCCACTCGAGCACGTAGCCGTCGTCGGCGTAGCCGATCGGGTTGGTGCGGTGGGAGCGCCACTGGATCAGGTCCACGAAGCCGCCGGCGGCCTTGATCTTGGCGAGTTCGTCGGGCGACTTGCCGGTTTTCCAGTCTTGCGGGTCGGTGCGGGAGGCCGGCAGATACTTGCGCACGTCGGCCTTCTTGTATGCCTTCATGGCCGCGTTGCCCGCCACTTCCTCTTTCGTCGCGGGATTCAGGTCGCGCTCGCCTTCATGGCAGGTGAGCCAGCAGCCCTGCTCCTTGAACATGGGCACCTTGCCGTCGTCCACCATCATGGACATGCGGGCCTCGTAGATGGGCGGCTGCTTGCCTTCCTGCACGGCCTGGTCCAGGCGCGGGCCGCCGTAGACCTTCCACTCCTTGCCGTCGAAGCGGTAATAGGGATATTCGAGGTTGGCGTTGCCGTTGGTCTTCCACTGGTAGCGGAAGTAGGCGTTCTTGGCGTCGTAGGCGGCCTGGACCGCCAGTTCCACATAGCCGTTCTTGCCCTTGACGGGCATGGGCTCGAGGGGGCCGGCCTTGACCAGCTTCTCGCCGAGGGTCTTCTCCTCGTTCTTGTGGCAGGAGGCGCAGGCTTGGCCCTCCGTGGTTTCCTTTTGCGCTTTCTTGTGTTCGGGAGTGCGTAACCATTCGTAAGAAGATTGCCCCGGGTAGAACAGGGGTACCTTGACGGTGGGTACCTTCGACCAGTCGATGGTGGCCGGGTCGGCGGCCATGGCGGAACCGGCGGTGAGGGCGGCACAGCCCAGGATCAGTGCAGTTTTGTTCATTACAGCCTCCGTTGTCAGAAGTCAGGCAAGAACGGAGGAGCAATCCTTGTGCCAGGATCAAATTTTGATATTTATCAACGTGGCTTTGGGGACGAGACTCCCAAGATGGACCGACTGATGTGTCACAAAATTGTGACAAGCGTCGCTATTCTGTGACGGTACCCCAGCGCTTGATGCGCACGTAGAGATTCTGGCGCGGAATGCCGCTCATGCGCGCCGCCTCGGAGACGTTGCCGCCGGCAGCTTCCAAGAGGCGACGCAGGTATTCCCGTTCGAACTCGGCGCGGGCGTCCTGGTAGGCGAGTGCGGTGCCGAGCGCCGCGGCTGCCGTTTCGTCCGGCTGGCGGCGCTCCGGGCGCTGGTCGCAGTTTCCGCAGGTATCCACGAAATCGACCGGCCCGCCGGGATGCAGGGCGACAACGCGCTCGATGCAGTGCTGGAGCTGGCGCACATTGCCCTGCCAGCGGCAGCCTTCCAGGGAGCG
>CAYZLI010000042.1:0-5724 GCA_964479195.1 uncultured Rhodocyclaceae bacterium | reverse complement strand
TGCAGTGCTGGAGCTGGCGCACATTGCCCTGCCAGCGGCAGCCTTCCAGGGAGCGCACGGCCGTCGGCGTCAGCGGGCCGCATTCCTTGCCGAACTTGGCGTTGTAGTGTTCCAGGAAGTGGGCGGCGAGGCGGACGATGTCCCCCTCCCGCTCGCGTAGCGGCGGCAGGCGCACCTGCACCACGTTGATGCGGAAGTACAGGTCCTCGCGGAAGCGCCCGGCCTTGACCTCGGCGGCGAGGGGGCGGTTGGTGGCGCAGATCAGGCGGAAATCGGTAGTGCGCGGCTCGGTGCTGCCGATGCGCGTGAAGCTGTGGTCCTGCAACACCCGCAGCAGGCTGCTCTGCAGTTTCGGGCTCATGTCGGCGATCTCGTCGAGGAACAGGTTGCCGCCGTCGGCCTTCTCGAAATAGCCCGGGCTGGCCTGGGTGGCGCCGGTGAAGGCGCCCTTCTCGTAGCCGAAGAGCAGGCTTTCCAGCAGGGACTCGGGCAGCCCGCCGCAGTTGACCTCGAGGAAAGGCTGGGAGGCCCGGGCGCTCCAGGCATGGATGAGCTTGGCGGCGAGGTCCTTCCCGGTGCCGCTCTCGCCCTCCAGCAGCACTGTGGTATCCAGGCCGGCGACCTGGCGGATCTGGCCGAGCAGGCGTTCCATGGCCGGCGACTGGCCGACGACCACCGGCGCCCCCGATTCGGCGGCGAGGCGGGTGCGCAGGTCGCTGATCTCCCGATAGGCGCGGTCGAGCTCGAGCGCCTTGCCGATCGCCGCCTCCAGCGCTTCCAGGTCGTCGAAGGGCTTGGTCAGGTAGTCGAACAGGCCTTCGCGCACGGCCGCCACCGCGTCGCGTACATCGGCAAAGCCCGTAATCAGGATGGCCACCAGCTTCGGCCGCTGCGCGCGGAACTCGCGCAGCAGCTCGAGCCCGTTGTCCTCGGGCAGGCGCTGATCCATCAGCACCAGGTTGAAATCCTCGGCGGCGAAGAGCCGCCGCGCTTGCGCGCCGTTCTCGGCGAGTTGCACTTGCGTACTCTTGCCCATCAGCCGCTCGATGAGCGTCCGGGTGTAGCGGTCGTCGTCGACGACCAGGAGCTTGGGCAACATCTTGCGGTCCATCCTATCCACTTCCCTGCGACTCCGGTAGCCAAATTGCGAATCGGGCGCCACCGCCCGGTTGGTTGGTGGCAGTAATCTCGCCATTGTGCAGCAAGGCCACGTGCAGCACCACCGGCAGCCCGAGGCCGGTGCCGTCGCTGCGGGTGGTGAAGAAGGGCACGAAGATCTTGTCCATGTCTTCCGGTGCGATGCCCTTTCCATGGTCGGTGACCGACAGGGTCCAGGCCGGCGCGCCGGTGCCGGGGTTCGCCGCGCGCTCGAGGCCGATGACGATCGCCCCGTCGCCCACCGTCGCCTGGGCCGCATTGACCAGCAGGTTGAACAGGGCGTGGCGGATCAGGATGGGATCGACGGTGAGGACGGCCGGCTCGTCGGGCAGGCGGGTTTCCACCGGGACGCGCTGGTTCTCGGTCTGGCGAAACAGGAGGACGGTGTCCTCGATCAGCGGCGCCATGGGGGTGGGCTTGGCCTCGAAGCCCGAGACCTTGGAGAACTCCAGCATGCGGTGCATGAAGGTGTGGCAGTCCTCGCCGGCGCGGCGGATGTCCGCCAGGATCTCGCGGGTGCGGACCGGATCGTCGGCTTCGCGGTCGGCCAGTTGCGCCATGTTGACCACGCCGACCAGGGGATTGTTGAGCTGGTGGGCGATGCCGCCGACCATGGTGCCCAGAGCGGAGAGCTTCTCGACCTGGAGGATGTGCTGGTGCTCGGTGTTGAGGCGCAGGAGCTGGTGCTCCAGGTCGTGCTGGCGCCGGTAGTCGCGCTCGACGCGGACGAGGGCGAAGTAGAACACGCCCAGCACGCCGCCGGCGGCCAGCAGGCTGAGCACGGCGACGGCGGCGATCGACCAGCGGAAGGTGGATTCCAGGCCGGTGATGTCGCGCACGACGACCAGCTCGCCGATGTGGCGCCCGCTGGCGTCGTCCAGGGGCAGGGCGGCCAGGTGCAGGGCGCGCCCGCGGTCCTCGAGTCCCGCGGTACGCCCGGCCAGCAGCTTTTCGAGGACCCGGTTGCTCAGGGCGGCCGGCAGTTGGGCGGTGGTGTGCGCCACGGCGGCGTGGGTCCTGAAGCGCTCCCAGTCCTCCTGCCGGTTCATCAAGGCCAGCCCGTGCCGCCATTGCTCCGGCAAGAGGAAGCGCTTTTCCACCAGCACCAGGATGTCCACCGACAGGCTGTCGCGCACTTCCTCGATAAGTTGCTCGATCTCTTCGCCGATTTCGAGATAGCCGAGTATGCGGCCGTCCTTCTTCCACGGCACGACCAGCCGCAGCGTCAGGGTCCCCAGGGGGCCCAGCTCGAGCCCGCGCACGGCTTCCTCCAGGTCCCTCGCCTTGAGCATGGTGCTGCGGTTGATCTCGTCGCCGAAATCCGCCGGGCTGTGCAGGCGGTAGACGTTCACCAGGTCCGGCCCGGTGAAGTAGAGATGGGTGATCCGGTGGTCGACACGCAGGGTCTGGAACAGGGGGCCGCCCTGGCGCGCCAGCGCGCTGCGGTCGCGCTTGCGGAAGGCCGCTTCGACCGCCGGGTTGCCCATCATGGCGCGCAGGACGGCCCACATGAGGTTGGTGTCCTTGTCCAGCTTCTGGGCGAGGAGCTTGCCCACGGCCGCCGAGCGCTCGGCCAGGTCCCGTTCGCGAACCTGGGTTTCCACGAAGTAGAAGGTCGCGGCGAACACCCCCATGATGAAGGCCAGCGCGATCGCAAAGGGACCGATGAAGGTCGCCTTGACGTGCTGGGCTTGCCTGAGGGCGGACGTGGGTTTCATGCCGGGAAGTGTGCACCGGCCCGCGCCGGGTGGCAACCGGGCAGGTCAAATCCGCGCCACTCTTCGTGGACGCCGCTCCCACAGCGCCGCTGGACAGGCCCTAAGCAGGCAGAAAAACGTCCATGCGCTTCCCACTCATACCGCCACCAAGTGAAGCCACGGCTTCACCGCCACCCAAAACGGCAGGCCCCCGAACAGCAGCGTACCCATCAGCAGGCCGAACAACAGGAAGCCGAGCACGACGGCCCACCACGTGCGATCGTTGGACATGATCTGCCCTCCTGGTCAGTTGCTGTTGTTGACGAGCGGCGTCTGCTTGATCGAGGGAATCCCGACGTGGATGAACGGGACTTTCTCGGCCATATGACAGGCATTGCACGCGGCGCGCAGATTGTCGAACCGCTCCTTGAAGAGGGCGATATCCTTTTTCTTGATGGCGTCGACCACGGGCGGATAGGCGCCGTTCAGGAAAATCGCCTCCGCGTTGCCGCGGCGCTTCGGGCGGCGCTCGAAGCCGTTCTGTATGGCCCAGGCGATCTTCTCTCCCGTGTAGAGGGCGTAATCCCAGTTGCCCTCCATCGCGCCGAAGTACATTTCCGTATAGCGGTAGTTCACTTCGAACATCGCCATGTCGAAGCCGCGTAGCTGGCGATCGACCGCTTCGAGCTGCTTGTCCGCCGGCAAGGCGGCCAGCCACCCGCCGGCCTTGGGGGGCGTGGGCGCCTGGGCATCGGCCGCGCCGCAGGCGAGCGCCGAGGCCAGGACCAGGCCCCGCATCCACGTTTTCCGCATATTTGCTTGCTGCATGATCGGTTCCTCCTGTCTCGTTTCGCCTCCCACGTGAGGCTTGCTTCGAGACTAGCAGCGGCCGGCCGGGGGAACCATTTCTGACTAAAACTTCAGGTCGCATGGAAGCCGCGTTACCGCGATCCGGGTAGATAATCCGGGTGGGTGATTTGCTATGCTGATGGCACCGAGGCGCAACGATGGCACCGATACTGATCGTCGAGGACGACCGCACGACGGCAGGCGCCCTGCAGCAGGGCTTGCAGGAGTGCGGCTTTGACACGCTGGTCGCCCATGACGGCGAGACGGCGCTGCATCTCGCGGCCACGGTGCAGCCGGCGCTGGTGGTGCTCGATCTCATGCTGCCGGGGCGAGACGGCCTGTCGGTGCTGCGCGCGCTGCATGCGGGAAACCATCGCGCGCCGGTGCTGATACTGTCCGCGCGCGACGAGATCGAAAACCGCGTGGCGGGGCTCAACCACGGTGCCGACGACTACATGGTCAAGCCGTTCGCGTTCGCCGAGCTGGTGGCGCGCGTGAATGCGCTGTTGCGCCGCGGGTCGCAGGAAGCCGGCCTGCGCCTGACCGTGTCCGACCTCACGCTCGATGTGGTCGAGCATTCGGCGTTGCGTGCTGGCCGCAACATCGACCTGACCGCGCGCGAGTTCGACCTGCTGCGCTACCTGATGCAGCACAACGGCGAAGCGGTGTCGCGGGCCATGCTGGCGCGGGATGTGTGGCACGTCACGAGCCGGGCGACGCCGCTCGACAACGTGATCGAGGTCCACATCACCCGGCTGCGCCGCAAGGTGGACGACTGCGCCCGGTGCAAGCTGCTCCATACGGTGCGGGGCGTCGGCTATTGCCTGAGCGACGCCGAGCCGCCATGCCCCCGGTAATCGCCGGCGGGCGACTCCGATCACGGACGGCGGGCTGGCTGTCGCGCGTCGGCACGCGCCTTACGCTGTGGCACACGGGCGTGCTTGGCGCCGTGCTGCTCGCCTATGCGGCGATGGTGTATGGGTTGGTGCGCGGCAATCTTGCGGACAAGCTCGATCGCCATCTGCATCGGGACTTCGAGGTTGCGGCGCAGGCGATCTACCGGGCGCCGGATGGTTCGTTCGCCAGGCGCCCGCAGCAGCACCTGCACGACGAAGGCCCGTTCGAAGCCGAACCGCTGCTCGAGCTCTGGCGACCGGGCGGGGAGCTGGTGCTGCGCCGGGCCGATGCCGCGGCGGCGGAATTCAAGCTGCCGGCGCCGGACCTCGGGCAGCGCGGTTATACGTCATTCACCGCGGGCGGGGTGCGCCTGCGGGTGTTGCAGAGCCGGCTGGATGTCGGGGAAGAACGCCTCGTTCTTCGCATTGCGCGCTCGGAGGAGACGCTGCGTCGCGAGCTGGCGGCGCTGCTGCTTTGGATGGGCATGGGGCTGCCGCTGGCGCTCGCCCTGGCCGCCTTCGGCGGACATCTCCTGGCGCGGCGCGCGCTCGACCCGCTGGCGCGGATGAACGCCGAGGCGCGCTCGATCACGGCGGACAATCTGTCGGCGCGGCTGCCCGTGGTCGATCCGGACGACGAGTTGGGACAGCTCGCGGCGACCTTCAACGCGGCGTTCCAGCGCCTCGAACAATCGTTCCTGCAGTTGCGCGCCTTCGCCGCCGACGCCGCGCACGAGCTGCGCACCCCGCTCGCCGCGCTGAAAAGCCTCGGCGAAGTGGCGCTGCTGGCGCCACGCAGCCCCGCCGAATACCGCGATTGCGTCGGCGCCATGCTGGAGGAGGCGGACCGCCTGCAGGCCCTGGTGAATGGCCTGCTGCTGCTGGCGCGCATCGAGCAGGGCCGGCTGCCGGTGAACCTGGGCGAGGTGGAGCTGGGCGCGCTGGCGGAGGAAGCCGCGGCGATGCTGCGGGAGCTCGCCGAAGAGAAGCGGCAGACGCTGCGGGTGACGCGCAGCGCGCCGGCACCGGCCCGCGCCGACGGCGTGCTGCTGCGCCAGGCCGTGCTCGACCTGCTGGACAACGCCATCAAGTTCAGCCCCCCGGGAGCGGCCATCGAGTTGCGC
>CAYZLI010000041.1:9865-25130 GCA_964479195.1 uncultured Rhodocyclaceae bacterium | reverse complement strand
TCAGCCGGACAGCCCGAAGAAGGCCTGGATCCGGCCCAGGATGCTGGCGTGCCGCCCCGATATCTCCCGGGCACGGGCCTCGGCGCCGATCTCCTGCAGGGCGTGCTCGAGCTGAGTCTCCCGCTCGGCGAGGATGAGCGAGAGCTCGCCGGCGATGGCCGGACGCGAACGGATGATGTCCTCGAGGCCGGCCTTGTCGAGCCGGTAGCACTCCGCGTCGCTGCCCGCGGTCACCGTGGCGCGGCGCGGCTCGCCCGTGAGCAGGCCCATCTCGCCAAAGACGCTGCCGGCGGGCAGCCGCGTGAGCAGGCGCCGCTCGCCGCCCTGCTCCAGCCACACCTCGGCCTCGCCCGCCACCAGGATGTAGAGCCAGTGGGCGACCATGCCCTGGCGGGTGATGACGTCGCCCCGGGCGAAGGGCGCATGGACGAGGCGCTCGGCGAGCGCCTTCAGCTCCTCCTCGCTGAAGGAGGCGAACAGCTCGACGCCGCGCAGGGCCTTGAGGCGGCGCGCCAGCTCCCGCGCATGCACCTCCTCCCGGTGCGCGACGTTCTCCTTGATCATGTGCACCGCGTATTCCGGCTCCGCGATGCGGATGCCGGCGCGCTGCAGGGCGGCCAGGACATGGGTGCGCACCGCCGAATCGGTCGGGTCGTCCGCGCGCGGATCCGTCAGCCAGTAGCGCAGCGCGTAGCGGCCGTAGCTCGGCCCGAATTCCATCAGCACGCAGTTGGGCCCGGGCTCGCGCGCCATGTTGGCAATCTCCGCGTTGCCGACGGCCTGTTCGATAGCCTGGATGACGCGCGCCGGCGCAACGGCGTAATCGACGTTGAACCAGACCCAGCGCCGCCAGGGTTGCGTCGCCTGCTCCGGGCTCCAGATCACGGTGAATTTGCTCTTCATGAGCAGGCTGTTGGGCACCACGATCGTCTCGCCGTTGCGCGTTTCCACCGCCGTGTAGCGCCAGCGGATCTCCACCACCTTGCCGACCACGTCATCGATCTTCACCCAGTCGCCCAGCTCGATCGAACTGTCCAACTGCAGGGCCAGGCCGCCGAGGATGTTGCCCAGGGTCTCCTGCATCGAAAAGGCGATCACCGCCGTGATCACCGCCGAGGTGGCGACGATGCCCGAAAGATCGACGCCGGCCACCCGCAGGCGCACCAGGCCGAAGCCGAGATAGGCGAGGACGACCAGGAGGTCCTCGACGATGCGCGGCGCCCGCAGCCCCAGCCGCGGCATGAGCAGCCGGAAGACGAACAGGCCGGCCAGGCGGATGAGCGCCAGGCCGGAGCCGACGAGGAACAGCTCGTGCATGGCCGCCGCGCCGGCGCGCAGGCCCGTGGCGTCGAGCACGCCGGCCGCGAACTGGCCGGCGAGGCAGACGACGAACACGCCAACGGTATAGCCGATGGAACGCCGGTCGGCGGGCAGGAAGCGCCACAGCAGCCCGGCCAGCACCCCCGCTCCGGCGAGGACGTAGGGCAACTCCTCGCGCCAGAAATAGCCGCCCGCCGCCTGCCAGAGTTCGCTCATGAGTCGCCCCCCGCGCCCTCACCCCCAACCCCTCTCCCCATGGGGGAGAGGGGAGCCTCGCGCTCGCTGCGCGATGTCGATGTAATGGCCGCCTTCACCGCCGGCCACTGCCGGCGCGACACCGGCAGGCGTTCGTCGAGGCCGGCCAGCAGCACCGTCCAGCGGCTCTCGCCGTCCTCCGCCGCGCTCTTCTCGAAGCCGGCGATGGCCTCCCGCGCCACCAGGCAGTTGCGATGCACGCGCACGAAGCGGGCGCCGAACTCCTTCTCCAGCTGCGTGAGGGATTCGTCGAGCAGGAACTCGCGGGCGGGCGTGCGCGCCGTGACGTATTTGAGCTCGGCCCGCAGGTAGAGCACGTCGGCCACCGGCACCAACAGGAGGCGGCCGCGCTCGGACACGGAAAGATGCTGGCGGGCCTGGGTGGCGAGCCGCTCCAGGGTCTGGCGCGCCATCGGCCCGGCGCGGCGGGCCTTCTCCAGGGCGGCGGCGAGCCGCTGGGCGCGCACCGGCTTCACCAGGTAGTCCACCGCATTCAGCTCGAAGGCCTGTACCGCGTACTGGTCGTAGGCGGTGGTGAAGACCACCGCCGGCGCCGGCTTCATGCCGGCAAGATGCCGCGCCAGCTCGATGCCGTCCATGCGCGGCATGCGGATGTCCACGAGGGCGACGTCGGCCCGCGCCTCCCCCAGGCGCTCCAGGGCTTCGGCGCCATTGGCCGCCTCGCCGGCCAGCTCGGTGGGCAGGTCTCCCGCGATGTCGGCGAGCAGCGCCTTCAAGCGCGAGCGCGCCGGCGCCTCGTCGTCCACGATGAATACGCGCAGCGGACCGCCGTTCACGTCGCCAGTCCTCTCCGGTAGGGAAGCCGGATCTCGACGCGGAACACCCCCTCCTTCGCCTCCGTCTGCAAGCGCGCCTCCAGATCGTAGAACAGCATGAGCCGCTCCCGGATGTTCTCCAGCGCCATGCGGTTGCCCGCGTGCGCCGTGGCGCCATGGTAGGGGTTTTCCAGGACCACGTGCACCTCGTCGCCGGCCCGCGCCAGGCGGATGGCGATGAGGACCGGCTCGGCCGAAGGCTCGACCCCATGGTAGACGGCATTCTCCAGCAGCGGCTGCAGCATGAGGGGCGGCACCAGCGCCTCCTCGGGGCAGGACGCCGTATCCCAGTGCACCTGCAGGCGCTCGCCCAGGCGCAGGCGCTCCAGGTCCAGGTATTGCCGGCACAGCTCCAGTTCCGCGCCCAGGGTGACCAGCTCCCGGTTCTCGGCCATCAGTACGCGGAAGAGGTCGGACAGCTCTTCCAGGGCCTGCTCCGCCCGCTTCGGGTCGGAGCGGATCACCCCCAGCACGGCGTTCAGGCTGTTGAACAGGAAGTGGGGGCGGATGCGTGCCGTAAGCGCCATCAGCCTCGCCTCGGCCACGGCGGGCGAGTAGGCGTGGGCGCGCAGGTCGAGGTAGAACAGGATGGCCAGGGCCGCCGCCGCGCCCCAGAAGGCCGGGCGCACGGGGCCGGCCCCGGCGAGAGCGAGGGGATCGAGCAGGACGCTGCCCGCGGCGGCCAGCGCCGCGCCGGACAGGACCACCACCGCCGCGCCGCCGGCATAGGGCAGGCGCACCAGCCAGCGGCGCGCGGCGCAGAGCAGCGCGACCGAAGCGATGAGCGGCGGCTCCACCAGGGCCGCCAGTTCGACCGCCTCCTGGGGCAGACGGCCGAGCGCCTCGTTGCGCGCCAGCGCGGCGCACAGGGCGAGGAGGTTCGCCGCCAGCAGCACGCGCAGCATGACGCCAAGATTGCAGAAATCCGGCAGGCGCGTGGGCTCTGGGTTTTGCCGTATACTCATCATCGATTGCGCCGGATGCGGCGGCATGCTTTTCCGAATCTTATGACAGATCACAGCAACGATACCACCGGCAAGGCCTGGTCCGGCCGGTTCAATGAGCCCGTCGCGGATCTGGTGAAACGCTACACCGGCTCCGTGTTCTTCGACAAGCGGCTCGCCTTCCACGACATCCGCGGCTCGCTCGCCCACGCCCGCATGCTCGCCAAGCAGGGCATCATCTCCCGCGACGACCTGACCGCCATCGAGCGCGGCATGGCCGAGATCAAGGCCGAGATCGAGCGCGGCGAGTTCGTGTGGTCGCTGGACGACGAGGACGTGCACCTGAACATCGAGAAGCGCCTCACCGCGCTGGTGGGCGACGCCGGCAAGCGCCTGCACACGGGCCGCTCGCGCAACGACCAGGTGGCCACCGACATCCGCCTCTGGCTGCGCGATGCCATCGACGAGACCGACGCCCTGCTCGCCGCCTGGCAGGCGAGCCTGCTCAGCCTGGCGGAGAGCCATGCCGCCACCCCCATGCCCGGCTTCACCCACCTGCAGGTGGCGCAGCCGGTCACCTTCGGCCACCACCTGCTGGCCTATTACGAGATGGCGCAGCGCGACCGCGAGCGGCTGGCCGACGCGCGCCGCCGCGTCAACCGCCTGCCCCTGGGCGCCGCGGCGCTCGCCGGCACCTCCTACCCCATCGACCGGGAGTTCGTGGCGCAGGAGCTGGGCTTCGCGGCCGTCTGCGCCAACTCCCTGGACGCGGTGAGCGACCGCGACTTCGCCATCGAGTTCACCGCCGCCTGCGCGCTCATCATGACCCATGTCTCGCGCTTTTCCGAGGAACTCATCCTGTGGATGAGCCCGCGCCTGGGCTTCATCGATCTCGCCGACCGCTTCTGCACGGGCTCCTCCATCATGCCGCAGAAGAAAAACCCGGATGTGCCGGAGCTCGCCCGCGGCAAGAGCGGGCGCGTCTTCGGCCACCTCATGGGCCTGCTCACCCTCATGAAGGGCCAGCCCCTGGCCTACAACAAGGACAACCAGGAGGACAAGGAGCCGCTCTTCGACACGGCCGACACGGTGCGCGACACGCTCGCCATCTTCGCCGATCTCGTCAGCGGCATCCGCGTCAAGCCCGAGGCCATGCGCGCCGCCCTCAAGCAAGGCTTTGCGACGGCCACCGACCTCGCCGACTATCTCGTGAAGAAGGGCCTGCCCTTCCGCGACGCCCACGAGGCGGTGGCCCGCGCCGTGCGCGCGGCGGAAGAGCGAGGCTGCGATCTTTCCGACTTCAGCCTGGAGGAGCTGCGCCGGTTCTCGCCGCTGGTGGCCGAGGACGTGCGGCAGGCGCTGACCGTCGAGGGCTCGCTGGCTGCCCGCGCCCATGTCGGCGGCACCGCGCCGGAGCAGGTGCGCGCGGCCATCGCCGCAGCGAGGAAAAGGCTCTAGTTTCCCGGCGCGGGCCATGATCCCCGAAGCGGTCGCGCAAGCCATCGGCCAAGCGCTGCGCCGGCCTTTCCGCATCGAACGGCAACAGGAGGCGGGCGGCGGCTGCATCCATCGGGCGCTGGTGCTCGAGGGCCGGGGCAGCCGCTGGTTCGTCAAGCTGAACGAGGCGGCGGCCCTGCCCATGTTCGAAGCGGAGATGGACGGGCTGGCCGCCCTGGCCGAGGCGGGCGCGCTGCGCGTGCCGCAGCCCCTGTGCTGCGGCATCGCCGAGGGTGAGGCCTACCTGGTGCTGGAATTCCTGGAGATGCGGCCGATCGGCGCGCGGGCGGAAGGCGTCGCCCTCGGCCGCGCCCTGGCGCAGCTGCATCGGAAAACCACCGCACACTTCGGCTGGCGCCGCGACAACTTCATCGGCGCCACGCCCCAGGCGAACGGGGAGCAGGACAACTGGCCCCGGTTCTACGCCACGGCGCGGCTGCTGCCGCAACTGCGCCTCGCCGCCGGCCACGGCCACGATCGCCGGCTGATCGAGCGGGGCGAGGCCTTGGCCGAGAAGCTGCCGGCCTTCTTCCTCGACCACCAGCCGCGGCCCAGCCTGCTCCACGGCGATCTGTGGCACGGCAACGCGGCCTGGCTGCGCGAGGGCGAGCCGGCGCTGTTCGATCCGGCCGTCTATTTCGGCGATCGGGAGGCGGACCTGGCGATGGCGGAATTGTTCGGCGGCTTCCCGCTGGCCTTCTACGCCGCCTACCGGGAGGCCTGGCCCCTCACCGAGGGCTACGAGACGCGCAAGACCCTCTACAACCTCTACCACGTCCTCAACCACCTGAACCTGTTCGGTTCAGGCTATCTCGGCCAGGCGCGGCGGATGATCGATCAACTGCTCGCGGAATTGCGGGGCTAGTGCTTTCGCCGGAATGACGAGGCGAGAGTCAGCTTGCCGTGACGCCTTCGAGCTTCTTCTGCAGCTCGCCCGCCTCGTACATCTCGCCCATGATGTCCGAGCCGCCGACGAACTCGCCCTTGATGTAGAGCTGCGGGATGGTCGGCCAGTTGGAGAATTCCTTGATGCCGGAGCGCACGGCCGGGTGCTCGAGCACGTTCACCGCGAAGATGTCCGTCACGCCGCAGGCCTTCAGGATCTGCACGGCCTTGGCGGAAAAGCCGCACTGGGGGAAGCTCGGCGTGCCCTTCATGTAGAGCACGACGGGATGGGTGGTGACCTGCTCTTTCAGCAGTTGTTGCACGTCCATTGGGGTTCCTTTCGAGGATATCCGATTATTTTCGTCAAGTTTACCGGGAGCCGGTCGGGGGCGTCAACGTAAAGCCGATTGAGCGGGAGTTTGTCCGCCGGTCACCCGCGGGATGCCGGCGAGATCGGTGCGATGCTCGATCGCCGCCAAGCCCGCCTGCGCCAGCAGCGCCGCGACCGCCGGCCCCTGATCGTAGCCATGCTCCAAGAACAGCCAGCCGCCCGGGGCGAGATGGCGGGGCGCCGCGCAGACGATGCGGCGGATGGCGTCCAGGCCGTCGGCGCCGGCAGTCAGCGCGCCGCGCGGCTCGAAACGCAGGTCGCCTTCGCCCAGATGCGGATCGGCCTCGGCCACGTAGGGCGGGTTGGCGACGATCAGCGCGAAGCGCTCCTCCCCCAGGGCGGCGAACCAGTCGCCGCACAGGCAACGCACCGCGGCGCCGTGCCGCTGCGCATTGGCGCGCGCCACCTCCAGGGCCGCCGCCGAGACATCCACCGCCGTCACTTGCACCCGGGGCAGGTGCATCGCCAGGGCCACCGCCACGCAACCGCTGCCGGTGCCGAGATCCAGGATGCGGCCGGCCCCGTCCGCCAGCTTCTCCAGCCCCGCCTCCACCAGCAGCTCGGTCTCCGGGCGGGGAATGAGCACATCGGGCGTCACGCGGAAGTCGAGGCCGTAGAACTCCCGGCTGCCGGTGAGATAGGCGATCGGCTCGCCGGCGGCGCGGCGGGCGACTGACGCGCGGTAGCGCTCAAGCTCCGCGGGCGCGAGGATGCGCTCGGGATGGGCCGCCAGGGCCGTGGGCGGGACGCCGAGCGCGTGCTGCAGGAGCAGACGCGCCTCGCGCAGGGGAAGGGCGGCGCGGGCTTCTTCGAGCGCCCGCGCGACATCGACCTTCACGCCGCCTCTTCCGAGAGCTGCGCCAACTGCTCCGCCTGGTGTTCCGCGGCCAGCGCACCGATCAGCTCGTCCAGATCGCCGTCCATGACGGCGTCGATCTTGTACAGGGTCAGGTTGATGCGGTGGTCGGTGACGCGCCCCTGGGGGAAGTTGTAGGTGCGGATGCGCTCGGAGCGGTCGCCGCTGCCGACGAGGCTCTTGCGCGTCGAGGCGATCCTGCTCTGCTGCTCGCGCACCTGCTTGTCCTTGATGCGCGCCGCCAGCACCGACAGGGCCTGGGCCTTGTTCTTGTGCTGGGAGCGGTCGTCCTGGCATTCGACGACGATGCCCGTGGGCAGGTGGGTGATGCGCACGGCCGAATCGGTCTTGTTCACGTGCTGGCCGCCGGCCCCGCTGGAGCGGAAGGTGTCGAGGCGGATCTCCGCCGGGTTGATGACCACGTCGGCCACCTCGTCCGCCTCCGGCAGCACGGCCACGGTGCAGGCCGACGTGTGGATGCGGCCCTGGGCCTCCGTGGCCGGCACCCGCTGCACGCGGTGGGCGCCCGACTCGAACTTGAGCTTGGAATAGGCGCCCTGGCCGACGAGGCGCAGGATGACCTCCTTGTAGCCGCCCAGATCCGACGGGTTCTGGGAAATGAGTTCCGTCTTCCAGCCGTGGCGCTCGGCGTAGCGGGTATACATGCGGAACAGGTCGCCGGCGAACAGGGCCGATTCGTCGCCGCCGGTGCCGGCGCGGATCTCCAGGAAGAGGTTGCGCTCATCGTTGGGGTCCTTGGGCAGCAGCGCCGTCTGCAACTCGGCCTCCAGGCGCGCCATCTCCTCGCGGCAGGCGCGCACCTCGCCCTCGGCCAGCTCCTTCATTTCCGGATCCGCGAGCATGGCCTGGGCCGATTCCAAATCCCCGCCGGCCTTGCGGTGGGCCGCATAGAGCGCCACCACCGGGGCGATCTCGGCATGCTCGCGGGTCAGGCGGCGGTAGGCGTCCAGGTCGGAGGTGGCGTTCTCCGAGCCGAGCAGGGCGTCGAGCTCCGCCAGCCGGCGGGAAAGGTGTTCCAGTTTGTCGCGGATGCTCTGTTTCATGAAAAAACCTTGACGCGGATTTTCGCGGATCGACCCGGATGTGTCTCGGTTTTCGATCCGCGGTTACCCGCGTCGAAACGGCTAATCCTCGGGATGCAGCCGGTAGATGCGGGCGATGAGCTCGGCCAGCGCGGCGCGGCTCGGCCCCTCGGACTGGCTCAGCGCGGCGGTGGGCCCGTGCATCAACTTGTTGGTCAGCCCATGGGAGAGGCTCTCCAGCACGCGCTGGGGATCCTCGCCCTTGGCGAGCAGCCTGAGGGCGTGGTCGACCTCGTGGCGGCGCGCGTGCTCGGCGGCCTCGCGCAGTGCACGGATGGTGGGCACCACCTCGCGCGCCTCCATCCAGTGCAGGAAGCTCTCCACCCGGGTCAAGATGATGGCCTCGGCCTCGACCACCGCCTTCTCGCGGGATTCCATGCCCGACTCGACGATGGCGCCGAGGTCGTCCAGGGTGTAGAGGAAGACGTCGTCCAGCCCGGCCACCTCCGGCTCGATGTCCCGCGGCAGGGCGAGATCCACCATCACCACGGGCCGGTGGCGGCGCGCCTTGATCGCCCGCTCGGCCAGCCCCAGGCCGATGATGGGCAGCGGGCTCGCCGTGCAGGAGACGACGATGTCGTACGCCGCCAGCTTGTCGCCGATCTCGTCGAGGCGGATGGCATCGCCGGAAAAACGGGCGGCAAGCGCCTGGGCGCGCTCCGGCGTGCGGTTGGCCACGGTCAGCCGCTTCGGCTTCCTGGCGGCGAAGTGGGCGGCGCACAGCTCGATCATCTCGCCGGCGCCGATGAAGAGCACCCGCTGCTCGGCGATGTTCTCGAAGATGCGCTCGGCCATGTGCACCGAGGCGGCCGCCATGGAGACGATGTTGGCGCCGATGGCCGTGGTCGAGCGCACCTCCTTGGCCACGGCGAAGGTCTTCTGGAACAGCTTGTGCAGCAGGGTGCCCAGGGTGCCGGCGTCCTCCGCCACCCGCGCCGCCTGCTTCATCTGGCCGAGGATCTGGGGCTCGCCCAGCACCATGGAATCGAGGCCGCTGGCCACCCGGAACATGTGGCGCACGGCATCCCGGGACGGCAGCGTATAGAGGTAAGGGGAAATGCTGGTGGCCGGCAGCCGGTGGTATTCCGCCAACCAGTCGGCCGCCGCCTGGGGCGCCTCGGCGGCGCAATACAGCTCGGTGCGGTTGCAGGTGGACAGGATGGCCGCCTCGCGCACCGGCTTGGCCCGGGTCAGCTCGACCAGGGCCTGGGGCAGATGCATGGGGTCGAAGGCCACCTGCTCGCGCACGGCGAGCGGCGCGGTGTGGTGGTTCAGGCCAAGGGCAAAAAGCTGCATGGGGGCGGTAAAGACCGATCCGCGAGACTGGCGGATTATAGCACCCGGCAGTGGCCACCGACCCGCGGCTGGGCGCCAAGCCCCCGATTTGCATCAGTATTTTGGCTCCGGCCGCTGGCTTGCTCTGGCCAAGACGCCGAGCGCGCCAAGTAATGCCGGGTTCTGTCCTCTGCGCACTTTGCGGCTTCGCGAGAGGCCGGAAAGGGCGCTGGTATCATGAGGGCCGTTGCCAAGACCAATGAACAAGGGAGGACCTTTGCCGCCGGAGCCATCCCCTGCGCCCAAGCCCTTGCGCGCGCTCATCGTCGAGGACTCGTCCGACGATCTGGCCCTGCTGCTGATCGCCCTGCGCCGCGCCGGCTATGCCCCGGAGCCCGTCTGCGTGCGCAGCGCCGAGGAACTGGACGGGGCCCTGCGCGCCCGCCCCTGGGACGTGGTCCTCTCCGACTACACCATGCCGGATTTTTCCGGCCTGCTGGCGCTGCGCCAGGTGCAAGCCTTCGATCCGGATATGCCCTTCCTCGTCGTCTCCGGCAACATCGGCGAGGACGTGGCGGTGGCCACCATGCGGGCCGGCGCCCACGACTACCTGCTCAAGGGCAACCTCACCCGGCTGGGTGCGGCCATCGAGCGGGAGCTGCGCGAGGCGGACATCCGCCGCGCCCGCCGGCGCGACGAGCAGGAACTGCGGGAGGCGAAGCTGCGCCTGCAGGCCCTGTCCAACCGCATGCTGGAAGTGCAGGAAGCCGAACGCCGCCATATCGCCCGGGAGCTGCACGATGAGATCGGCCAGGCGCTCACCGCCATCAAGCTCAACCTGGAGGCCCTCGCCCGCCGCCTGGGCGATGCCCCGGACCGGCCCCTGGTAACGGAGATCGTTGCCGTCGCCGGCCAGGTGCTCGCCCAAGTGCGCAAACTATCCCTGGATCTGCGCCCGCCCCAGCTCGACGACCTGGGCTTGGCGGCGGCCTTGAACTGGCTGACCCGGCGGCACAGCCACCCGGAAGGGCCGGCCATCCTGCTGGCCACGCCGGAGCATCTGCCGCGCTTGCCCCCCCAGGTGGAGACCGCCTGCTTCCGCATCGCGCAGGAAGCGCTCACTAACGCGCTGCGCCATGCGGGCGCCCGGCAAGTGCGGATCAAATTGAAGCTGGACGAGGCACGGTTCGAGCTGACGGTGCGCGACGATGGCCGCGGCTTCGAGCGCGCTGCCGCCCAGTTGCGCGCGCTGCAAGGCGGCAGCCTGGGGCTCGTCGGCATGGACGAGCGGGCCACCCTGGCCGGGGGCCGGCTGGAGGTGGCCAGCCGCCCGAGCGAGGGCACGGAAATCCGCGCCATCTTCCCCTGCCCGGCGCCCGCCGCCAGCGGAGCATGAAGCCCCTGCGCCTGCTCCTGGCCGACGATCACACCCTGGTGCGGGCAGGATTGCGCGCGCTGCTGGATGGCATCCCCGGCGCCTGCGTCGTGGCCGAAGCCGACACGGGCGAGCAGGCCGTGGCGCAGGCCCTGGAACAGCGGCCGGACATCGTCCTGCTCGACATCACCATGCCCGGCATGAATGGCCTGCAGGCGGCCGAGCGCATCATGAAGGCGCTGCCCGCCACCCGCGCCATCATCCTCTCCATGCACGCCAGCGAGGAATACGTCACCCAGGCGCTCAAATTGGGCGTGTCCGGCTACCTGCTCAAGGACGCCGCCACTTACGAGCTGCAGGCCGCCCTGGAGGCCGTGGCCGCGGGCCAGACCTACCTGTCCCCCCGGGTCACGAGCCGGCTGGTGGAATCCCGCGTGCGGCATCCGGAAGCCGCGCCGGAGCCGGTGCTCACGCCCCGCCAGGTGGAGGTGCTGCGCCTGCTTGCCCTGGGCCGCAGCGTGAAGGAAATCGCCTACGAGCTCGAACTCTCCGCCAAGACCGTGGAGACCTACCGCGCCCAGGTGATGGAGCGCCTGGGCATGCGCGACCTGGCCAGCCTCGTGCGCTATGCCATCCGCACCGGGCTGGTGAGCGCCGATTCGTAGGGCATTGCGCCGGATTACCCATCCGGCGCATTACGGCTTCGCCTAATGCGCCCTACGCCGACTGTGGGAGCGGCGAATGCCGGCGCATCAGGAAATTCCTGATGCCCCTTCGGGAATCCGCCGATTCCCCGGGGGCGCCCCCCGGGGGACCATGGCCCTGCCATGCGCATCCTGGTCGTCGACCCCAATCCGCTGTTCCTCCAGGCGGCCGCCAATTTCCTCGCCGCCCTGGCCGGTTGCGAGACGGTTCTCGCCGGCTCCGGGGAGGAGGCGCTGCGCCTCGCGCCTACCCAGCAATTCGATATGGTGCTGCTCGACTACGCCCTGGGGCGGGCCGACGGAGTCGATCTGCTCCGGCAGCTCAAGCTTCGTGCCTGGCCGCCGTTGATAGTGGTGTTGAGCCCCGAAGACGCCTCGGCCTATCGCGCCGCCTGCCTGGAAGCCGGGGCGGACGCCTGCCTGGCCAAGGCGAGCCTGGGCGCCGATCTGCCCGCCCTGCTGATGGAACTGGCGCAGCAGGACGGGGCCAGCCGCGCAACCGGCAACCGGCTACTGGCAACTGGCAAATGAGATGAACGCGCCCCCGGAGAACGAGCTGCAACCCTTGCGCGTGCTGGTCGTCGAGGACAACCCCGACGACGCCCTGTTCCTGGTGCGCGCCCTCAAGCGCGGCTACGCGCCCGAGCACGAGCGCGTGGAGACCCCCGAGGCGATGTGCAAGGCCCTCGAGGCCGCCGACTGGGACATCGTCGTGTCCGACTACACCATGCCCGAATTCAGCGGCCTGCAGGCGCTGGAGCTGGTCAAGCGGCACGACCCGAACCTGCCCTTCATCATCGTTTCCGGCAACGTCGGCGAGGAGGTCGCCGTGGGCGCCATGCGCGCCGGCGCCCAGGACTACCTGCCCAAGGGCAACCTGACGCGGCTGCTGCCGGCCGTGGCCCGCGAGCTGGAGGAGGCGGCCAACCGGCGCCGACGGCTGGCCGCCGAAGAGGCCCTGCGCCACAACCAGGAGCGCCTGAACAGCGTTCTCGCCTCCCTGGGCGACATCGTCTGGTCGGTCGGCCTGCCCAGCCTGCGCCTCGAATACCTCAACCCGGCGGCCGAAGAGATCTACGGCCGGCCCGTGTCAGACTTTCTCGGCCATCTGGAATCCTGGGTGGAGGCGGTGCATCCGGAAGACCGGGAGCGGATGGGCCATTACGTGGCCGACACCCTGGCCTCGGGCGCCAACAGCGCGGAATACCGCATCGTGCGCCCGGACGGCGAGGTGCGCTGGCTGTTCGACCGCGCCAAGGTGGTGGTCAACGAGCGCGGCCGCAAGCTGCGCATCGACGGCATCGCCAGCGACATCACCCGGCACAAGAAGAGCCAGGAGCTGCTCTACCGGGTCGCCCACCACGACGCCCTGACGGGGCTGCCCAACCGGGCGCTGATGCTCGATCGCCTGGGCCAAGCCCTGGCCCAACATGAACGCACCGGTCGCATGTTCGCCCTGGTCTTCATCGACCTCGACCGCTTCAAGACCATCAACGACAGCCTCGGCCACGAGCTGGGCGATGCGGTCCTCTGTCAGGCCGCCGAACGCCTGGTCCACTGTCTGCGTTCCGAAGACACGGTGGCGCGGCTGGGCGGCGACGAGTTCGGCGTCCTCCTGCCCGACATCGCCCATGGGACCAGCATCGCGTCCGTCGCCCAGAAGCTGATCCAGGCCGTCGCCCCGCCGATGCGCATCGGCGCCCACACCATCCATTGCACGGCGAGCCTGGGCATTTCCCTGTTCCCGCGGGACGGGGCCGACGCCGAGGCCATGCTGAAGAACGCCGACACGGCCATGTACGAGGCCAAGCGCGCCGGGCGCAACACCGTGCGCTTCTACGCGGCGGAGATGAACGCCGCCGCCACCCACCAGCTCGAACTGGAAAACGCCCTGCGCGGCGCCACGGAGCGCGGCGAGCTGGAGCTGCATTTCCAGCCCCAGATCGACCTCGGCCGCGGCGGCGCCATCTGCGGTTTCGAGGCCCTGGTGCGCTGGCGCCACCCGGAGCGGGGCCTGGTGGCGCCGGCGGAGTTCATTCCCCTGGCGGAGGAGACCGGCCTCATCGTACCCATCGGTGAATGGGTGCTGCGCGAAGCCTGCCGCCGCGCCAAGGGCTGGGTCGAGACCTGGGACCTCGATCTGCGCGTCGCGGTCAACCTTTCGGCGCGCCAGTTCGCCCAGCCCCACCTGCCGCAGCTCGTCGCCGCCGCGCTGCGGGAAAGCGGCCTGCCGGCGAAGAACCTGGAACTGGAGCTCACCGAATCCCTGGTCATGCAGGATCCCGAGCTGTCGGCGCGCACCCTGGCCGAGCTCAAGGCCATGGGCATCGCCATCGCGGTGGACGATTTCGGCACCGGCTACTCCAGCCTCGCCTACCTGAAGCGCTTTCCCATCGACATCATCAAGATCGACAAGTCCTTCGTCGGCGAGATCACGTCCAACCCGGACGACGCGGCGATCTGCACCTCGATCATCGCCATGGCCCATTCCCTGCGCCTGAAGGTCGTGGCCGAGGGCGTGGAAAACGAGAGCCAGCTCGGCTTCCTCGTGCAGCAGCAGTGCGACCGGGTGCAAGGCTTCCTCTTCAGCCGGCCGGTCGAGGCCCAGGCCGCCGGCGAGCTGCTCAGGGACGGGCGGCGGCTCGAGGTGCTGCTGCCCCCGGCGGCCGGCCCGCAGCGCACGCTGCTGCTGCTCGATGACGAGGAAAACATCCTCACCGCCCTGAAGCGGGTCTTCCGCCGCGACGGCTACCAGGTGCTCACCGCCGGCAGCGCCCCCCAGGCCTTCGAGCTGCTGGCGGCCCACAAGGTCGGCGTGATCGTCTCCGACCAGCGCATGCCCCTCATGACCGGCACCGAGTTCCTGCGCCGGGTGAAGGAGCTCTACCCGGACACCGTACGCATCGTGCTCTCCGGCTATACAGAGCTGCAATCGGTGATCGAGGCCATCAACGCGGGCTCGATCTACCGCTTCCTCACCAAGCCCTGGGACGCCGAGCAATTGCGCAGCGCCATCCGCGACGCCTTCCGCCAGCAGGAGCTGGCCGAGGAGAACGCGCGGCTCGACCGGCGGAACCGGGATAGCTCGGCGCGCCTGGCGGAGCTGAACGGGCAGCTCCAGGAACTGCTCGCCGACAAGTCGAGCCGCATTGCCCGCGACGAGACCCTCATCGGCACGACGCGGGAAATCTTCCACTGCGTGCCCGTGCCCCTCATCGGCATCGACGACGAGGGCATGATCGTGCTGGCCAACGCCCGGGCCCAGGCCCTCTGGCCGGCGGCCCTGCCCGGCACGAGCGCGGCCGATGCCCTGCCCGAGCCGCTGGCCGCCGGCCCGACGGCCGGGGCGGCGCCGCGGCCCGTCAACCTGGGCGGGCGCCGCTATTTCGCCTATCGGGAACGCATCGACCCGCACTCGGGCGGCACCGGCTGGCTGATCACGCTCGTGCCCGCAGACCGGGAGGCGACCGATACCGCCATGGACCGGCCGCGCGCCGGGATGGCCGGGGCGTTTCGCCACCAGGACAGCCCATGAAGCCCATCTCCGAGGCCACGCTGCAGATGCTGGACAAGGTGCCGCCGCTGCGCGGCGCGGTGGCCGACCTGCTGCACTCGCTGCACGATGAAACCATCAACACCACGGCGCTGGCGAAGAAGATCGGCCATGACCCGATGCTCTCCGCCCGGGTACTGAAGGTGGTCAACTCGCCCTTCTATGGCGTCGCCGGCCGGGTCTCCAGCCTGCCCGAAGCGGTCATGGTGCTGGGCTTTTCCAACATCCGCAGCCTGGCGCTCGCCGCCTCCCTGGCCGGCGGCTTTCCCCT
>CAYZLI010000041.1:2214-9765 GCA_964479195.1 uncultured Rhodocyclaceae bacterium | reverse complement strand
GGGGGAACCATGCCGTTCGAAGAGGGCAACACGCTGGCCTGGGTGCGCGACCTCTACAAGCTGAGCCAGAAGACCAGCGAGAAGACCAGCGCCCGCGGACCGCATCAGTTGGCGGAGCTGATGCTGGACTACGTCATGGCCGCCTTCGTGGCCCCCAAGGGCTGTCTGGCCATGCGCGTCGACCTGGCGCGGCCGGAGATGACCGTCGTCGCCAGCCGCGGCGAGACCGAGCACCCGGTCGGCAGCCTCGTCGGGGACGAAGACAACCTGCTCGGCCACGCCGTCGGCACGCTCAAGCCGGCCGCCAGCAGCGACCTGCCGGAGCCGGTCGGCGGCGCCCCCTGCGCCTGCGGCAGCGGCGGCTCCGCCCTGTGCTGGCCTCTCACCATGGACAAGCAGGTGATCGGCGCCCTGTGTGTGCGCCGCCTGCCGGAGCAGCCGTCCTTGACTGCCGCCGACATCGAGCGCGGCGCCACGCTCATTGCCTTCCTGTCCGTCATCATCGACAACGCCCGCCTGCACGAGGAGCAGCACCGGCGCATCGAGGAGCTGTCGCGGGCCAACGCCGAGGTGCAGGCCGTCAACCGGCGGCTCGAGGACGCCCAGAACCAGCTCCTGCAGTCCGAGAAAATGGCCTCCATCGGCCAGCTCGCCGCCGGTGTGGCCCACGAGATCAACAACCCCATCGGCTACGTGCATTCCAACCTGGGCAGCCTGGAGACCTATGTGGAGGACCTCTTCCGCATCCTCGACGCCTACGCGGAAGCGCAGCGGCAGAACCCGGCCCCGGCCGCGTGCTTCGCCGAGGTGGCGGCGCTGCGCGAGCGGCTCGATATCGATTTCCTCAAGCAGGACGTGCATGCCCTGCTGGCGGAGACCCGCGAGGGCATCGACCGGGTCAAGAAGATCGTGCAGGACCTCAAGGATTTCTCCCGCGCCGGCGCCGAGGACGAATGGCACTGGGCGGACCTCCACAAGGGCCTGGACTCCACCCTCAACATCGTGAACAACGAGATCAAGTACAAGGCCAAGGTGGTCAAGGAGTACGGCACGCTGCCGGAGATCGACTGCCTGCCCTCCCAGTTGAACCAGGTGTTCATGAACCTGCTGGTCAATGCCGCCCACGCCATCGAAGGCCAGGGCGTCATCACCGTGCGCACCGGCACCGAGGGCGGCAAGGTGTGGATCGAGATCGCCGACAGCGGCTGCGGCATCCCCGAGGAGAACCTGCCGCGCATCTTCGAGCCCTTCTTCACCACCAAGCCGGTGGGCCGGGGCACCGGGCTGGGCCTGTCGCTTTCCTACAGCATCGTGCAAAAGCACGGCGGCCGGATCGAGGTCGCGAGCGAGCCGGGCCAGGGCACGACTTTCCGCATCACCCTGCCGCGGGAGCGGGTCACCGAGGCGGCCTAGGACAAGCCATGGACACGGCAACAACTCCCCCGACAACGGAGGCCGCGATGACCGGCGCGCAGACCTTCACCCTGCTCTTCGTGGACGACGAGGCGAACATCCTGTCCTCGCTCAAGCGCCTGTTCCGGCCGGCGGGCTACCGCATCCTCACCGCCGGCGGCGGCGAGGAGGCCCTCGCCCTGATGGAGCGGGAGCCGGCGGACGTGGTCGTCTCCGACATGCGCATGCCGGGCATGAGCGGTGCCCAAGTGCTGGCCGAGGTGCGCCGGCGCTGGCCGCAGGCGCAGCGCATCCTGCTCACGGGCTACGCCGACATCGCCTCGACGGTGGAGGCCATCAACGCCGGCCAGATCCACCGCTACATCGCCAAGCCCTGGGACGACAACGAGATCCAGCTCGTCGTACGCGAGGCCCTGGAGCGCAAGACTCTGCAGCAGGAGAAGGCGCGCCTGGAGGCCCTCACCCGGCGGCAGAACGAGGAGCTGAAGGCCCTCAATGCCGGCCTGGAGGCGAAAGTGGCCGCGCGCACGGCGGAACTGGCCGCGGCCCACGAGAAGCTCAAGACGGGCTTCATCAACACCATCCGCACCTTCTCCAACCTGATGGAGCTGCGCGGCGGCCAGATGGCCGGCCATTCCCGGCGCGTGGCCGAGCAGGCGCGGCGCATCAGTCAGGCCCTGCAGCTTCCCGCCCCGGAAGCGCAGGATCTCTTCTTTGCCGCCCTGCTCCACGACATCGGCAAGATCGGCTTCGCCGACGCCCTGCTCGCCAAGCCCTTCAACCAGCTCACGCCCGACGAGCGCAACGAGGTGGTGAAGCACCCGACCAAGGCCGAGGCCCTGCTCATGGGGCTCGAGCAGTTGCAGGGGGCCGCCCGCCTCATCCGCAGCCACCACGAGCGCTTCGACGGCCAGGGCTTTCCCGACCAGATCTCCGGCATGGCCATCCCGCTCGGCGCCCGCATCCTGGCCGTGGCCAACGACTACGACGCCGTGCAGCAGGGGGCCATCTTCGCCAAGCGCGCCACGCCGGAAGAGGCCTTGGAGTACCTGCATGCCGGGCGCGGCAAGCGCTACGACCCGGCGGTGCTCGATGCCTTCGAGGCCGTGCTGGGCGGCCCGGCGAAGAGCGAGGGGGCCGGGCGCGCCCTCGATTCCGAGCGCCTCAAGGCCGGCATGGTGCTCGCCAAGGACCTGGTCACCCGCGAGGGCGTGCTGCTGCTCGCCCACAGCTACCTCCTCGACGAGAACATCATCAAGCAGATCCGCAGCTTCGAGCGGACGGAAGGCTACAGCCTGACAATCCACGTGATGGACAACAAGCCATGACGACCAACCCCCAACAACCCCGGCTGCTGCTGGTGGATGACGAGGCCGGCGTGCTGCGCGCCCTGGAGCGCGAGCTGCGCGCCATCCACCGCGGGCATGGGCCGGCCTACCGCATCGAGACCTTCGACAGCCCGGCGGCCGCCCTGCGGCGGGCCGAAGAGGTCCCCTTCGATCTCGTCCTGTCCGACTACCTCATGCCGGAGATGGACGGCGTCGCCTTTCTCAGCGCCTTTCGCCAGATCCAGCCCAACGCGGCGCGGCTGATCCTCTCCGGCCAGGCGGACATGAAGGGGCTCATCGGCGCCATCAACCAGGCCGGCATCACCCGCTTCATTGCCAAGCCCTGGCAGGAGGCGGAAGTGGTCTTCGCCATCGAGAACGCCCTGCGGGAACGCCGCCTCCTCCTGGAAAACCAGCGCCTGGCCGACGAGCTGCGCGCCAGCCGCGGCCTGCTCACCCGCCACGAAGCGGAGCTGCGGCGGCTGGAGCGGGAAAGCCCCGGCATCACGCGGGTCAAGTGGGGGCAGGACGGCTCCGTGCTGATCGAGCCGGACCCGGAGACGGACGAAAGCCGATAGGCCATGACCGGCCACACCCAGACCGCCGATCCCGCCGGCCTCGGCGCAACAGCCGACGACAGCCGCTACCACGACTACCACGAGGCAGTGCAGGCCCACGAGCGGCGCCTGCTCCGGCTCATTGCCGGCGACGCGCCCCTGGACCAGGTTCTGGGCGAGTTGTGCCATAGCCTGGAGCAACTGTCCGGGCGGGCCTTGCGCACGGCCTTCCTGCTGGTGGACCGGGCGGCGGGACGCTTCCGCTGCGCCGCCGCGCCCAGCCTGCCCGATGCCTACGCCAGCGCGGTGAGCGCCCTTTCCCTGGACGATCCCACGGTGCCCTGCGTGCGGGCCATCGCCACCCAGGCCCCGGTGATCGTCGCCGACATCGCCGCCGAGGCCGCAGACCGCCCGATCGCCCAGGCGGCCCAGGCCCTGGGCTTCGTCGCCGTCTGGTCCTTCCCGGTGGTCGTGCAGGACGAAGCCGTTGCCGCCCTGGCCCTCTTTCCGGCGCAGCCCGCCACGCCGGACGAGCGCGAGACCCACCTCATCGGCTTCGCCACCGAGCTGGCACGCATCGCCCTGGCCCACGCCGAGCGCGAACGCGAGCTGCGCGAGGCGCTGGAGAGCCTGCGCACCCGGGAGCGGGACTACCGCCGCCTGTTCCGCGCCAACCCGCAACCCATGTACATCTTCGACACGGCCACGCTGGAAATGCTGGAGGCGAACGACGCCGCCTGCGCCCAGTACGGCTATGGGCGCGCGGAATTCCTCGCCCTGACCGCCGAGGACGTGCGTCCCGCCGAGGAGGTGCCACGCTTCCTGGAGAACCTGCGCACCAGCGAAGGCCGCTTCGTTCCCGACGCCGGCATCTGGTACCACCGGCGCCAGGACGGCGCGGTGTTCCCCATCCGCGCCACCTACGGCCCGATCCGCTACGCGGAGCGCGACGCCCGCATCGTGCTGGCGCGGGACGTGACCGAGCAGCTGCGCGTGGAGGAGCGGGTGCGCGAGCTCAACGCCACCCTCGAGGAGCGCGTCGCCGCCCGCACGGCGGCGCTGGAGGCGGCCAACCGGGAGCTGGACGCCTTCAACTTCTCGGTCTCCCACGACCTGCGCACGCCCCTGCGCGCCATCGACGGCTTCAGCCAGGCGCTGCTCGAGGAGGAGGCGGCGCGGCTCTCCGAGAGCGGCCGGGACTACCTGCGGCGCATGCGCGCCGCCGCCAAACGCATGGCCGATCTGATCGACGCCATGTACCACCTCTCGCGGCTGTCGCGCCAGTCCATGCAGGTGCGGGAGCTGGACCTGTCGGCGACGGCGCAGGCCGTCGTCGAGGAACTGCGCCAGGGCGAGCCGGGGCGCCGGGTCGAGGCGGTCATTGCGCCGCAGATTCGCGCCGAGGGCGATCCCGGCCTGATGCACATCGTCGTGGCGAACCTGCTCGGCAACGGCTGGAAGTACACCGGCCGGACCGAGGGCGCCCGCATCGAGTTCGGCACCATCACGGATGCGGACAGCCGCGGCAACACCGTCTATTTCGTCCGGGACAACGGCGCCGGATTCGACATGCAGTTCTCCGACAAGCTGTTCAAGTTGTTCCATCGCCTGCACCGGGACGACGAGTTCGCCGGTCATGGGGTCGGCCTGGCCACGGTGCAGCGCGTCGTGCGCCGCCACGGCGGACGCGTCTGGGCCGAAGCGGCGAAGAACCGGGGCGCCACGTTCTTCTTCACCCTGTGGGAGAACGAGGCGCTGCGGCGCGAAGCGGAGGAAGGGGCCTACGAGTCTGCCTAGGCGAGGCGAATGGCCCGTCACCAGACCGGCTCGGAGGGTGAGATCTCGCAGAGACGCAAAGCGCGCGAAGGAAAAGACGAGGAATGACAGAGAACCGGATAGGGACTTCAATCGTCGATCTGGCTATTCAGATTCATCGTGAGTTGGGTCCGGGACTGCTGGAGGCGGTTTACGAAATTGTCCTCACCCATGAACTTCGCCAGCGGGGTTTCCGGGTCGAACGCCAAGTCCCCGTCGCCGTCGAGTATCGGGGCATCAGATTCGAGGAAGCTTTTCGAGCTGACCTCATTATCGAGGATAAGGTCATTGTGGAGCTCAAGTGTGTCGAAAAGCTCAGCAACGCGCATAAGAAACAACTCCTCACCTACCTCCGCCTCACCGGCAAGAAGCTGGGCTATCTGCTGAATTTTGGCGAGGCTTTGATGAAGGATGGGATTACCCGTACCGTCAATCGACTCACCGAGCGAGGGGAATAGTTCCTCGGCGCCTTGGCGGCTTTGCGAGAACAATCAGATTGGTTCTATGGCCGAGTACAACGAACAGAAGCGGGTCCTGACGGTGAAGCTGGTCTATTACGGACCGGCGCTCTCCGGCAAGACCACCAACCTGATGCGCCTGCACGACCTCATCGCCCCGGCGCTGAAGGGCGACATCATGGTCATGGAGACGAAGAACGACCGCACCCTGTTCTTCGACCTGCTGCCCCTGGGCGTCAAGGCGCCCTCGGGGCTGGAGCTGCGCTTCAAGCTCTTCACCGTCCCCGGCCAGGTGGCCCACGACGGCACGCGCAAGGCCGTGCTCTCGCGCGCCGACGGGGTGGCCTTCGTCGCCGACTCGCAGCGCACCCAGTCCATCAACAACGGCGAGTCCTTCGACAACCTGGCCGAGAACGCCCGCCGCGTCGGCCTGGACTTCGAGCGCCTGCCCCTCGTGGTACAGTTCAACAAGCGCGATCTGCCCGATATCCTGTCCGAGGAGGAGATCGTCGGCCGCTGGGCGGCGGCGCCCTGGCCGCTCGTCTTCGCCGCGGCCCTGACGGGCACGGGCGTGCGCGAGACCTTCGCCGCCCTGCTGCGCGAGACCTGGCGCACCCTGGATGGGGAGTTCGAGCTGGCGGCGCGCCACGGCCTCAGTGCCGATGCGCTCGTCGCCGCCGCCCTGGAAGGAGACAGATGAGCCCCCACGCTCACATTCGTTCGCTGCCCCCCGAGGGGGCGCATGCCTCCCTCGGGACGGCCCATCGGGAGGCATGACATGAGCCCGCAACCCGAAGCCTTCGATCGCGAGCCCGACCTGAAGAGCCTGCTCGCCGGCCTGCCCCGGGCGCGGCTGGCCGCGGCGCTCGCCAGCCTGCTGGGCGAGGGCTTTCGCCTGTGCGACAACGACGGCGAAGAACTGCTGGCCGGGGCCCACGCGGACTCGTGCAGCGGGGCGGTGCCCTTGCACCACCAGCTCGACCTGCTCGGCACCCTGGCGGCGCCCCAGGCCGCGCCGCGGCAGTTGCAGGCCGCCGCAAGCCTGCTCGAGTTGCTGCTCGACGCCGGGGTGCGCCTGCGCATGGCCGCCGACCTCCACGTGCAGGCCATGCACGAGGACTACCGGGCGCTGCTCGCCGAGCACGCCGCCCTGGCCGAATCGGAGGCCCGCTACAAGGCTCTGGCCGCCGAGCTGGAGGAGCGCGTGCGCTCCCAGGTGGCGACCATCGAGCACGCCCAGCGCCAGCTCTACGAGGCGGAGAAAATGGCCTCCGTCGGCCAGCTCGCCGCCGGCGTGGCCCACGAGATCAACAACCCGATGGGCTTCATCCGCAGCAACCTGGGCACGGCCCAGGGCTACCTGCGGCGGCTCGCCGCCCTGGGGCCGCCCGTCAAGGTGGGCGGCATCGATGCGATCACCGGCACCTGGGCGCGCAACGACCTGGATTTCGTCCTGGAAGACTTCGCCGCGCTGCTCGCCGAATCCATCGCCGGCGCCGAGCGGGTGGCGAGGATCGTCGCCGACCTGAAGGACTTCTCCAGCATCGACGTGGCCGAGGAGAAGGCGGTCGACCTGAACGAATGCCTGCAGGCGGTGGCCAACGTCGCCCGGCCGCAACTGGCGGGCCGCGCCGAACTGGTGCTGGAGCTGGCCCCCCTGCCGAAGCTCACCTGCCATGCGGGACGGCTCAACCAGGTCTTCCTCGGCCTCGTGCAGAACGCCGCCCAGGCGCTGGGGGAGGGCGGCCGCATCCGCATCGGCTCCGCCACCGCGCCGGGGGAGATCCGCATCGCCGTGGCCGACAACGGCTGCGGCATTCCCGCCGCGGTGCTGCCGCGCATCTTCGATCCCTTCTTCACCACACGCGAAGTCGGCAAGGGCACGGGCCTCGGGCTGACGGTGGCGCGGGACATCGTCGCCGCCCACGGCGGGCGCATCGAGGTAGACAGCGCACCGGGGCGGGGCACGACGGTGACGAT
>CAYZLI010000041.1:0-2114 GCA_964479195.1 uncultured Rhodocyclaceae bacterium | reverse complement strand
CTGCTGGTGGACGACGAGCCGAACATCCTGGCCGCGCTGCGCCGCGTCTTTCGCCAGGAAAACTACGAGATCGCCACCGCCGCCGACGGCGCCCAGGCCCTCGAGCTGCTGCGCCGGGAACCGTTCCAGCTCATCATCTCCGACTTCATGATGCCGGGCATGAACGGCGGCGAGCTGCTGCGCCAGGCGCGCCAACAGCGCCCGGAGACGATCCGCATCATGCTCACCGGGCACGCCGACGTGAACGCCGTGATGGGCGCGGTGAAGGCGGGCGCCGTGTACAAGTTCATCCTCAAGCCCTGGAACGACGACGATCTGCGCGTCACCGTGGCGCTCGCCCTGGAGCAATACGAGCTCCTCGAGAAGAACCGCCGGCTCAGGCGCGAGAACGCCTCGAAATCGAAGGAGCTGGCGGAACTGGCCAAGTTCACGGTGAGCAACCGCAGCCAGATCGCCATCATGCTGAACAAGAAGAGCCTGCTCAGCATGGCCCAGGTGCAGGAGCTGTTCCGCATCCAGCAGGGCAAGAAGGAGCCGGCCTTGAAGCTCATCCTCGAGCGGGGGTGGGCCGACGAGAAGGCCATCCACGACATCCTGCGCCGGGAGCTGCTGATCGAGGACGTGGCCCTGGCGGAGTTCGCCATCGACCCGGCGGTGGCCGCCCTCATCCCGCGCACCCTGTGCGAGCGCCAGTGGGTGATGCCCCTCAAGCTGGAAGGCCGCCGCCTCGTGCTCGCCCTGGCCGACCCGCTGGACTCGGGCCTGCTCGACGATCTGCGCTTCGTCACCGGCCTGGAGCTCCTGCCGGTGCTCGCTCCCTCCCAGGCCATCGAGGCGAAGATCGCCGAAGTGTATGGCGCCGGGAATCAGGTGGATCTCGCCGACCTGGAAACCGTGGTCAGCACGGTCGACCCCTACGAGGGGATCGAGATCGTCATCGACGAGGAGGACGAAGAGGCGAGCCTGGAGGACCTGCTGCACGGCACGGAGGAGCCCCCCGCCATCCGCCTGGTGAATTCCGTCCTCCTCGAGGCGATCCGCCAGGGCGCCTCCGACATCCACATCCAGCCGCGCGCCAAGAACGTCATGGTGCGCTATCGCATCGACGGCATCCTGCAGGACAAGATCCAGGTCCCGCACCTGCTGCACCAGTCCTTCGTCTCGCGCCTGAAGGTGATGGCGGAACTGGACATCAGCGAGCGGCGGCGCCCCCAGGACGGGCGCATCACGGTGAAGACGCCCATGCGCGTGGTGGACCTGCGCATCTCGACCCTGCCCACCATCAACGGCGAGAAGGTGGTAATGCGCATCCTCGACCGCAACGCGGCGGTGCTGAGCCTGGAGGGGCTGGGCTTCTCCGCGCCGGATCTCGCCCGCATGCGCGACGCCGTGGACAAGCCCCAGGGCATCATTCTCGCCACCGGCCCCACCGGCAGCGGCAAGACCACCACGCTCTACAGCCTGCTGCAGCACAACGCCACGCCGGCCAAGAACTACGTCACCATCGAGGACCCGGTCGAGTACTACCTGGACATGGCCGGCCAGGTGCTGATCCGCGAGAAGATCGGCCTCACCTTCCCCTTGGTGCTGCGCGCCATCCTGCGCCAGGACCCGGACGTCATCCTGCTCGGCGAGATCCGCGACTTCGAGACGGCGGAGGTGGCCTTCCACGCCGCGCTGACCGGCCACCAGGTCTTCTCCACGCTGCACACCAACTCGGCCGTGGCCACCGTCTCGCGCCTGCTCGACCTGGGCCTGAAGCCCTACGTGGTGGCCACCGCCCTGGAGGCCATCATCGCCCAGCGCCTGGTGCGCCGCATCTGCGAGCACTGCCGCGAGCCGGCGCCGGGGGATGCCGGCCTGCTCGCCCGCCTCGGCACGCACTTCCGCGCCGGGCGCATCAGTACGCACCGCGGCCGAGGCTGCCGCGAATGCCACAACACCGGCTACCGGGGCCGCCTCGGCCTCTACGAAGTGCTGGTGCCCGACGACCGCCTGCGCCACCTGATCGCCTCCGGCGGCAGCGTACTGGACATCCTCCAGGCGGCGCAGCAGGCGGGCGCCGCCAGCCTGATCGAGGACGCCGCCGGCAAGGTGAACGAGGGCCTCACCAC
>CAYZLI010000040.1:20363-25156 GCA_964479195.1 uncultured Rhodocyclaceae bacterium | reverse complement strand
GGCGAGTTTCTCGCTCTGGTAGAGGCGCTCCTCGAACGCCCGTCGCTCGGACAGGTCGCGTCCGACCGCGACCACGCCACTCACTTTTCCCGAATCGTCACGGATCGGGGAACAGGACCAATCGACCGGGACCAGCCTGCCGGAGCGCGCCATGAGGTTCAACTCCTGGAACTTCACCACGTCGCCCCCGGCCAGCCGCCGAATGATCGCGGTCATCTCATGCCGCTGAACAGCCTCGCACAGTTCGGCCAGTAGCTGGCCCCGCACCTCGTCGGTCCGATAGCCCGAGATGCACTCGGCGGCCGCGTTCCAACTGATGATGCGGCCCTCGGCGTCGGTGGAGACCACCAGATCGTTGGCGCTTTCGACCACGCTCGCCAGGTGGCGTTCGATCATCCGGGCCTTCTCGCTCAACTGCACCTTCTCGGTGATATCGTCCATCAGGAGCATGGCGTGCTCCACCACATCCCCAGACTTCACCGGAACCACGGTGTAGTAATAGATGCGGGTGGGAATGCCCGGCGCCCGGTAGGTCATTTGGGCTCCCTGCAGCGGCAGGCCCGTGCCGAAGACGCCGCGGACTTTGACTTCCAGGCGCGTGAACTCCATGATCGCGCCGGGGAAGACCTCGCGGATGGGCGCCCCGATCGTGTTCCCCTCGGTACGCCGCGCCTTCTCGAGAAAGTTCCGGTTTGCCGACACCACCCGCAACCCCCGATCGATCAAAATGAGGGAAAACGGGAGGCTGCCGAGGAGCATGTGGTACAGCTTTTCGTACCAGCCTTCAGAGGGTACGATCGCCGAAGGCATCGTGCTCCTCTCCGCGGAAGAGCGCGCGGCACCGGCTGAATTTTTCATGGTTTGCCTTCCGAGATCGTCGGACAAAAATTGTACGGCGCCCACGGCCCCTGCAACTCGAGGGTCAGGCCGGTCCGTTTGTGCGCGTGCTGTTGGTCCGAAAGAGCGGCGCGAAAACCGGCGAGAGCCTCAGGGGTCAGGAGAAAGCTGCGATTGAAGACCATGCGTTCGGGGCGGCCGGTCACCGCACTGGCGTGACACCGCAGTTCGGTTGAGGCCACGGCATGGAGGACCAGGGCCTCGTGGACATCATGGGTCAGCCGTTCCAGCCATGCGCGTAGCGCCACCTCGATCATGGCATCCAGTCGCCTCTGCTGGAGGTAGCGCGCCCCCGGCGAGGGCGGCAACGCCGCGGTCCAGGACTGAATCGCGAGATCCGACGCAGCCACCATTCGCCGGGCTTCCTCTTCGACGAGATAGCCCTTGACGCTCCACTCGGTCTTGTCGCGCAGGTCATCCAGCACCCGCATGATGCCCTCCCGATGCCGGCCCAGAAATTCCTTGAGGCTCGTGCGGGAACGAAAGATCGTGCCGAATTTGACCGGCAGAACCGGCGACGCGCCCATGATCCGCTCCACCACCGCTTCATGCCGAAAGGCCCGGTGCGCCACCCAGGGCAACGTCTGGAGGCTCCGATCGCAAAACTCGCCGGTATCCACTTCCCCGATCACCGCCACCATCCCAGCCTCTTCCATCGCCGCCACCGGATAGCGCTCATCCACGCCGCGCAGGTCCTGCTCAGCCAGTCCCTTCACGACCGGGAGACATTCCGGCCGGGCCAGGCAATAGAGGTAGATGCCGAGGCCTGTGGGTTCGGAGTGCGAGTCGGTCATTGGCGGATTTCGTTCAACGCCGCGTCAAAATGCCGTGGCTGGATGAGCAATGGCCGAGTGGCCGCAGGCTCTTCCTTGGCGCCTCGTGCTTCCTGCACTCTCTCCCGGATGGCGTTCAAGGCCGCGTGGTGACAGATGGCGCTGAGGTCGGCCCCCGTGCGGCCCTCCGTTCCGGCCGCGATGGTTTCGAGATGCACCTCACGGGACACGGGCTTGCCACGCGTCTGTATGCGCAGAATCGCCAGGCGCTCCTGCTCATCGGGGAGCGGGATCTCCATCACCACATCGAAGCGGCCCGGCCGCAGCAGTGCGGGATCCACGATGTCGCGGCGATTCGTGGCGGCCAAGACCAGTACCCCGGTCAGTTTCTCGACCCCGTCCAGCTCCGCCAGGAACTGCCCCACGACCCGCTCGCTGACATTCGATTCTGACGCTCCGGCTCCGCGTCTGGGGGTCAGCGCGTCAATCTCGTCGAAAAATACCAGGCACGGGGCCGCTTGCTTCGCCTTCCGAAAGACCTCCCGGACGGCCCGTTCCGACTCGCCGACGTACTTCGACAGCAGGGCGGGCCCTTTGACCGAGATGAAATTGACCTGGGTCGCGCTGGCCGCCGCCTGAGCGAGCAGCGTCTTGCCGCAGCCGGGAGGCCCGGAGAGGAGAATCCCCTTGGGTGGCCTCACCCCGGCGGCGTCGAACAGATCGCGATACTGCAGGGGCCATTCCAGCGCCTCGCGCAGCAGACGCTTCACCCGATCGAGCCCGCCCACATCCTCCCAGGTGGTGGAGGGCACCTCGACAAACACCTCGCGCAGGCCGGATGGCTCGACGTCGCGCAGGGCGGCCAGGAAATCCTCTTTGCACACTTCGAGCTTCAGCATGGCGTCATACGGAAGCGTAGCTTGGGCGAAGTCGATCTCCGGCAAGATCCGCCGCACGCAGATCATGGCCGCCTCGCGACAGAGCGCTTCCAAGTCGGCTCCCACGAACCCATGCGTGATGTCGGCCAACTGAGCCAGATCCACGTCCTTGGCCAAGGGCATGCCGCGGCTATGAATCTCCAGTATCTCCAGGCGGCCGTGACGGTCCGGAATCGGGATGACGATCTCGCGGTCGAACCGCCCCGGCCGGCGCAGGGCCGGATCAAGAGCATTCGGAATATTGGTGGCGGCGATGACGATGACGTGCTCGCGCGCCTTGAGGCCATCCATGAGACTGAGCAACTGGGCCACCACCCGCAGTTCGACCTGCTTTTCACCGCCCAGATCCTCCCGCTTCGGGGCGATCGCATCGATCTCGTCGATGAAAATGATGCTCGGAGCCTGCTTCGTCGCCTCGTCGAAGAGCTTGCGCAAGTGGCTCTCCGACTCGCCGTAAAACTTGTGGATGATCTCCGGCCCGTTGATCGGGAAGAAGCGCACGTCCGTTTCATGCGCGACCGCCCGCGCAATGAGGGTTTTGCCGCAGCCGGGGGGGCCGTAGAGCAGGACCCCCTTGGGCGCATCAATGCCGAGCCGGGCAAATACTTCCGGATAGCGCAACGGCAGCTCGATGATTTCACGGACGCGCCGGACTTCCCGCCGAAGCCCGCCGATGTCTTCGTAGGCAAGGGTGGGCCGCCCGACCGGATGCTCCCCGGACTCCGCGCGCACCGGGCCCACCGTCAGCAGCGTTTGCGGGGCGATGAGGACCGGCCCTTTGGGCACCGTCTCCCGCACGAGAAAGTCCAGATAGCGGCTCCCGAACAGGGTGCCCCGTATCCGATCGCCTTCCACCACAGGCAGGCCGTCCAGCCGGGTGCCGATGTACTGGAGATCACGATCGGAGGAGCCCGGGGCGGTGGGCGACAGGACGATTCGCTTTGCGGGCTGGGCAAGCACTTTCCGCACCGACACGACGTCGTCCAGCGCTACCCCCGCATTGCCCCGAGAAAGCCCATCCAGTTGGACCCTGGCCCCCCCGCGAGCGTCCTTGTATGCAGGCATCACCTTGCAGACCGTGCGGCGCTTCGCGGCAATCTCCACGATGTCGCCGAGCTCGACCCCCAGGGCCTTGATATCGGCCGGATCCATTCTCGCCAGCGCGCGTCCCACATCCTTGCCCAGCGCCTCGGTCACTTTCAGGCGCAGCGTACCGTCTGCCGCTTTCTTCACGTCTGCCGCTTTCTTCATCCTCAGCCCCTCTCCCCTTCCTTGATGAGCTGAATCTCCAGGATGCCGTTCCGACAGGAGAAACCCATCCTGTCGGACGAAAAGCTGGCCGGCAGCAGCACCTCTTTCCTATATTTCTTGTCTCCTTTTTCGGCGGCAAGGACCAGGATGTCGTCATGAAGCTCAAGTTGCACGTCTTCTTGCGTGATCCCCGGAACCTCGGCGACGATCAGCAGGTGCTCCGGTTCGTCGAACACATCCACCATCGGCTCCCGCATCTCCTGGACCTCCACCTGCCCGTGCTCCTCATCTCTGCGGATGTTCCCGAACGGCTCGACCTTGACCCCTTTCTCGCCCAAGCCGGACTTGACCGAGAAACCGTAGACCCCCTTGATCCGTTTATCCGGGCCCAGTTTGAACTCACCGGTCTCGGTCAGCTCGCCCCCAGCCTGTTCCGCTTGCTCCGCCAGTTTCCGCAATTGGTCGATCAAGGTGCCGAGCCCCGCGAGAAATCCCCCACCGCCGGATGGCTCGGGGGTCGGTTTCCCGAACAATGCCCCCAGCCTGTGCCCGATTTCCTCGATGCGACGTTTCCCGTCCGCAAATTCCTCCGAGCGCTTTTTGCCGACCATGTCCTTCCCTCCTCTGTAAATGGCGGAATGCCGCACTTCAGCGTTCATCGTCCCGCAGTCTTGTATGGATCCCTCTGAACCGAGTCGAGAAAATCTCATGCGCCTTGAGCTTGCTATGGATCGTCTTGTAATCGATGTGGAGCAGTCGGGCACTTTGCGCCTTGTTGCCTTCGGTCACTTCCAAAGCCCGCAAGAGAATCGCGCGCTCCACTTGAGCGGTCACCCGTCCGACCAACTCCTTGAGCGGCAGGCTGCCCCCAGATGCCAAGAGCGCCGCAGGGGCCATGAGCGGACACGCGCCGGGACCGTCCTTGATCGGGCAT
>CAYZLI010000040.1:12087-20263 GCA_964479195.1 uncultured Rhodocyclaceae bacterium | reverse complement strand
GAGTCCCCAAGCGGAGGGCGACAGGTCGCCCACCTGCTTGCCCAACTCCTTGTTCGCATCGGCCAGGAACCGATTGACCAGAAACGGAAGGTCCTCTTTTCGCTCACGCAATGGCGGGAGGCAGATCGTGAACTCCGCGAGCCGGTGATAGAGGTCCCGACGAAACGCCTGCTGATCCACCATGGCCAGAAGGTCCACATTGGTCGCCGCCGCCACCCGGAAATCCACATCCCGCTCGTTTGTGCTCCCGATCCGATGGATTCGCCGCGTCTCGAGAACCCTGAGCAGCCTCCCCTGCACCGCCAGAGGCAAGTTGCCGATTTCATCCAGAAAGATGGTCCCTCCGTCGGCCAACTCAAAAGCCCCTGCTTTGGCCTGATGCGCCCCGGTGAACGCCCCTTTCTCGTGCCCGAATAGCTCGCTCTCGATCAGCGATTCCGGAATGGCACCGCAATCCAACGCCACGAACGGCTTGGCGGCCCGCGGGCTCTCGGCATGGATCGCCCGCGCCACCAGCTCCTTCCCTGTTCCGGTCTCGCCGGTCACCAGGACCGAGAAATTCGTCGCCGCCACCTGCTTCACCTCTCTCTGGATGCGCTGAACGGCTGCGCTCTTCCCCATGGAGTCCAACAGCGAGCCGGCCTCTCCCGGCCGGTCGTGAAATTGCCAAATCTGCCCTCTCAACGCCTTTTCCTCGAGAGCACGGCGCACGGTGAGGAGGATGTCCTCATGGTTGAATGGCTTGGCCACATAGTCGTAGGCGCCCGCCCGGATCGCGCGAACCGCATCATGGGTCTTGCCGTAAGCGGTAAGCATGATCACGGGCACCGCTTTATCGTGCGCTTTGGCCCGTCTCAGGACCTCGAAGCCGTCCATGTCCGGTAGACAGACATCAAGGATCACCAAGTCCGGTACCTCTTGCCGGATGCGGTTAAGCGCCTCCTCCCCGCTCGCTGCCACCACCGGCGTGAACCCTGCCCGCTGGATGAGATTGGACAGGACCCAGCGGGCATCCTCCAGGTCATCCACAATGAGAACTCTGGCCGCACCGGAGGGCATGGAGTCCATGTGCGCCCCTACTTGTCGCCGTTGCGCACTCATCATTCCGTCTTTGTTTGCCTTTCCCGGAGCGAGGGGAGAAGGTGCCTCACCAGAATGTCCGCATCCAGAAGCGGCTCCACCGAATGGGCCATGCCCAAAAACAACAGACCGATCTCACCGGACGAGAGCGTGGCGTTGATCCGCTTGGCGATGAACCGATCCCTCTCCGCGAGTAGTCTCCGGCTTTGATCCTCCCGCTGGCTCTGCTGGTCCGGGGCCTGCCCGCCGCCGCCTAGGCCACCTTGGAGAAACTGATACTCCTGGAGAAGCAGATGGGGGTCTTCCGTTCCCATCAGCCGGGCGCCTTGCCCCATGAGTTCAACGAGGATCTGATGATTCCTGCTCGCTCGGGCGGCGACCTCCTTGACGATGTCCGCTTCCTTCCCGCATTGGGGCAACCCGTCCTGATACAAGCGGACGCTCGCATAGGGCAACTCCAGCGCCGCGATCATCCGGCGGATCCCGCTCCAGATCTCGTCGATCGACTTGAGATGCTCGGTCCACTTCTCGTGGCCGTACCGGGTGACGTACTCCTGCTTGATCTGCTCGAGCAGCGACCCCATGTCCTGCTCCGTATGAATAATCGGAATCACGATGAGCGTGCGCATGAGTGCCAGGACTACGGGATGCGAGTGTGTACGCGGAGTAGCCGCGCTACCTCATCCAACAGTTCCAGCAAGCCGACATCCGCAGGCAAAGGAACTAGCCAGGATTTCTCCCCCGGTGAACGCGTAAGCTTCTGGGTAAAATCGCAGCGCTTGATCACCAAGCCCGGAGACGCAACCATGACAAGCGACATGCCGCAAGAATTCTTCAACGTCGGAATGCTGCCTTGACTGGACCATCGGGATAGAAACGGCAAGTGCCAGCTCAGGCCGTCGCCGCAAGATATGAGTCAGGGGGCCGATCCTGACCCGCCTCGACCGGCGGTTGCTCCGGGATTACGAAATAGAACGTGGCTCCTTTGTCCACTTCTCCTTCCGGCCAGACATCACCCCGATGCATGTTTATGACGCGCTGCACCGTCGCCAGGCCGATCCCCGTCCCCTCGAACGCATCCTGGTCGTGGAGCCGCTGGAAGGGACGAAACAGCTTGTCGGCGTAGGCCATGTTGAACCCGACGCCGTTGTCGCGGATCGCCAGAACGTTCTCTCCATACTGGCGGTCGCGGAAAAAGGCTATCCGGCCCGGTTGCCGACCCGCCGTGAATTTCCAGGCGTTGCCGAGCAGGTTTTCCAGGGCGATGAGCAGCAGCCGGGGATCGCCGTGGACGACGATGCCGTCTTCAACGTCGACCTCCACCTGCCGGCCGGGGCACTGGCTCGCCAAGTCGGCGAGAATCGAGCGCGCCATATTGCTGAGGTCCGTCGGCTCGGCGAGAAGCTCCATCTGGCCGACGCGGCCCATCTCCAGGAGGCCATCGATCATCTCGCCCATACGGACGGCGGCTTTCTGGACGCGCTGCATGTGCCCCAGCGACTCCCCTTGCAGGCAGCCAGGGCAGTCTTCCGCGATGGCGCGGGCGAAACCGTGGATCGCCCGAAGGGGCGTGCGAAGATCGTGCGATACGGAGTAATTGAAGGCCCGCAGCTCGTCGTAGGCGGCCTCCAAGCGCTGCGTGCGCTCGGCCACGCGCCGCTCAAGGTCACCGTTGAGCATGACGAGCGCCTGTTCCGCATGCTTTCTCGCCGTTACATCCTCCTTGACGGCGATGAAGTTCGTTATCTCGCCGTCGCCGTTCCTTACGGGCGAGATCAGCGTGTTCTCCCAGAAGAGTTCGCCATTCTTCCGGCGGTTTACCAGTTCGCCGCGCCACGTGCGGCCGGACCGGATCGCCGACCATAGCTCCGCAAAGGTCTCCCGGGGTGTCGCTCCCGATTGCAGGATACTCGGTTTCCGGCCGACGGCCTCCCCTGGCGAATAGCCGGATATCTCCGCGAATGCCTTGTTGACGTACTGGATTGTCCCATCGGCATCGGTGATCATCACCGACGCCGGACTGTGCTCGACCGCCAGGGAAAGCTTGCGCAATTCAGCTTCCGACCGCCTGATCTGTTCCAGGTCCGAAGCGATGGTCTTGATATGCTGCTGCACCTCCGAGGCCATGTGGTCCATCACCTGGGCAAGCTCGCCGATTTCATCCCTGGACCGGAAGCCGGCACGGGCTTCATAGTCCCCTTGGGCGAACCGGCGGCCCGCCCGCATCATCTTGCCCAGCGGGAGAACGACCAGCGTGCGAATTCCAATGAATCCGATGAGCAGGATGACCACGTCGATTGCCGCGATCAGCCCAAGCTCGGCGACGGCGCGACGCTGGACCCCGTCGATATGCTCGGCCATGATCGAGGTGGCGTGGTTCGCCCGATCGAGCACTCTCCCGGCCCGCACCGAGAGGCGTTGCAGCTCCGGGACAAGGCTGCCGGCGGGGGGCAATTGCCGGATGAAGCGCCGGGCGTCATCCCGATAGCCGACCCATTCGGCGCGGATCTCGGCCAGTGCCGGCTGCAGGCGTCGGGAGAGCGTGGCGGCCCCGGCATCTCCCGCCGCGCCGTCCGCCTGCAGCTCTTCCAGAGCGCGCTCGAAGGCGGTGATCAGCGTCTCGACTTCGCCGGCCGGGGTGTGGCCCAGCGCCGCGGACGCCAGGACGGCCTGCACTTGCTGGCTCCCGTAGCGGAGGCTGCCGCTGAGATTGACGCTTACCGCCGCCCCATCGAGCCCCGCCAAAGTCCCGCGCACGAGCTGCCAGTTAAGGAGCCCCGTGAGCGCAAGGGCCGAAAACAACAGGGCGACTTTCTTGCTGATGCCCAAGCGCCATCCGTCGGGTGCTGGAAGATGGCTTGGCACGAGGCCGTTCATGGGCCGATCGTCCGTCGACGCCCCCGAACCGGCAGGCTCCTCCCCCACGCTCACGGGCATCCCCTTGCGGATTCCGGGCAGGGCACTTGGAGTGGACCAGGCGATGCGAGTACCAACTCCGCCTTGCCGGCGGGCGCAGAAGCCGGCCCCCGGTCCGTGCGTCGCCCCTCGAATTCGACGAACGCCCTGCGCACCTCGATGCGCAACTGCTCGTCGTCCCAGGGCTTGGTCAGAAATTTGTAGACAGCACCCGTATTGACGGCGTCCAGCACCGAGCGCAGCTCCGTGTACCCGGACAGCACCATGCGCACCACGTCGGGGTAGAGCCGCTTCACGTGCCCCAGGAATTCCGTCCCCATCATGCCGGGCATTCGCTGGTCGCACAGGATCACGGCCACATCGTGCCGCGCCAGCAGCTCGAAGGCTTCGGCCGAATTGCGCGCCGACAGGATGCGGTAGCCGTCCCGCTTGAACAGGCGGCGCAGCGACGCCAGGACGTTCTCTTCGTCGTCCACCAGGAGAAGGGCGGGGCCTTCCCGCCGAATGGCCAGGGAAGCAAGGTTCATGGACGGCTTCGCCCTCACCAGGTCGAGCGCCGAGCCGAAATTGACCGGAAGACCGAAGAGGTATCCCTGCGCCCCCGTACAGCCATGCTGAACGAGAAACCCGAGTTCCGCTTCCGTCTCTACACCCTCCGCCACCACCTGGAGCCGGAGGGACTTGCCGAGTTCGATGATGGCGCTGCAGATCGCCGCGTCTCCCGGGTTGCTGTCCACATCCCGGACGAAGACCTTGTCGATCTTGAGCGTGTCTATGGGAAACTCCTTCAGGTAGGCAAGGCTGGAATGCCCCGTGCCGAAATCGGCCACGGCGACCCCGACACCCGTTGCCTTGAGACGCTGCAGGATGGCCACGGAGCGCTCCGCGTCCTGCATTACCAGCGATTCCGTCACCTCGAGTTCCAGGTTCTTCGGCGAAAGCCCCGTCTCGCGCAGGGCCGCCTCGACGGTTTCCACCAGGCGTTCGTCGCGAAACTGGCGGGACGACAGATTGACCGCGACGCGCAGGGCGGGATCGAGCGTATCGACCAGCACTTTCGCCTTGCCGCAGGCTTCGCGCAGCACCCAGGCGCCCAGGCGGACAATGAGGCCGGTGTCCTCGGCCAAGGGGATGAATTCGCCCGGGGGCACCATGCCGCACTCCCGGTTGCGCCACCGGACCAGCGCTTCGAAGCCGGTAATGGCCCCGTCGCGCAGGAGGTCTACCTGGGGCTGGTAATAGACCTCGAAGTCGTTTTGCTGAATCGATTGGCGCAACGCATGTTCGAGACGGAGCCGGTTGCTCGCCTCGATTCCCATGTCCGGCAAGTAGAACTGGAACCCGTTCCGGCCGTCACGCTTGGCCCGGAACATGGCCGAGTCGGCGTTCTTGAGAAGCTCTTCGGCCGACAGGCCGTCGCGCGGATAGACGGAAATGCCGATGCTCGGCGTGCAGTGGACCGCGTCGTCCGGGATCGCAATCGGCGTCGAGACGGCATCGATGATCTTGGCGGCAACCTTGGTGACGTCCGCCTCGTCGGCTATCCCGTGTAGCAGCACGACGAACTCGTCGCCGCCGAAGCGGGCAACGGTGTCTTCCCCTCGCAGGATGCCGGCAATTCGCCTGGCCAGCTCGCACAAGACCTGGTCACCGATCGTATGGCCGAGCCCGTCGTTGATCTTCTTGAAGTTGTCGATATCGACGAACAGCAATGCAAACAACGATCCATCCCGTTTGGCGCGGACCGCCGCCTGCCCCAACCGGTCCGAAAGCAGCGTCCGGTTGGGCAGACCGGTCAGGGCGTCGTAGTGCGCCGCGCGGTAGAGGATTTCCTGCTGCCGCTTCTGCTCCGTGATGTCTCGGGCGATGCCGTCCACACGACACTTCCGGCCGCGCTCGCCGGTCACGACCCGCGCGAAGTCGGCGAGCCAGCGAACCTCGCCGTCCGGGCGCACGATGCGGAATTCCATGTTGTGCGCCCCGCGCGCGACAATCTCCGGGAGATAGCCTCGGACGCGGCGGCGATCCAGCGGATGAATCAGACGCAGCCAGTTCTCGATACCGCCCAGCAGAAGATCGACTGGCCGGCCGACGATGCGCTCGGCGGCCAGGTTCACGTAATCGACCTGGTGCGCCGGCAGCGACACGGACCAGACTATGTCCTCGAGGGAGGACAGGATGCTGTCCAGGCGCGCCTGGCTCCTCTGGTAGGCGCGCTCCGCAGCGTCGCGCACGCGACGACTCTGGAATTCGTGCAATTCCCGGGCCACTGCGGGACCGAGCCGGGTCAGATTGGACTTGAACAGGTAATCCTGCGCGCCGGCCCGCATGGCCTCGACCACCGCGTCTTCCGTCACAACGCCTGAAATCAGAATGAACGGCAGGTCGGAGGCGAGTTCCCGGGTGATGGCCAGCGCCTCCATGCCAGTGAATCCCGGCATGTTGTAGTCGGAGATGACTATATCCCAGCTCGGGTTCGCCAGCGCTGCCCGAAGGGCGTCCGAACTGGAGACGACCTGGGAGGTCACCCCATAGCCGGCCCGCTGAAGCGCCCTGACCAGGAGGGCCGCATCGTCCGGACAGTCTTCGACGACCAGGGCGTGCAGGCTCTCGGTGTCACCGCGAAGCGGCTGGCTCATACGCATGGTGCCTAGCCCTGTCGGTCGTCGGCCCAACGAGAGCGCGGAGCTGCCTGAGCAGCCGGGCGGTCAGGCTACCCTTGGGCATGGATGCGCTCGCGCCGGCGGCCAGGCTCGCGCCCTTGCTGGACTCCTGGGCATCCAGCGCCAGGCAAACGATTACCGCATGCGGGCAGCGCGCTCTCAAGTGGCGTATCAGTTTGCCCTTGCCTGCAAGCCCCAATTGTTGATCAAGCATCACAACCTCCGGTTCGAACGCACCAGCGGCATGGAGCGCGTCGTCGTCTCCCGTGAAAGCGAGAAAACGGCAGGCGGGCACGCTTCGACACAAATGGCCCACCGCGCGCAGGAACGCCGGGCTTCGGTCTATCAGCAGAAGTCGCATGGTTTGAGGGACAGCGATCCACAATACCTTCATCATATGCGTGCCGGAAATATTCTGAATAGGTAATTGCGTCATGGCGGCGGGTAGTTTCCTCAGGTTTGCATAGGTAAAACTACCTACTTTCTTTTGGCTATTCTGCGTTGCGGAATACGTATATTTATGATATAAGAAACATGTAAATGGAATAATGCTCGGCGGGAGCGCTTCCGGCTCCCGGCCCTCCCGTTCCTGCCTCCCAGATTCAGCAGCAGGATTGAATTGAAGGGCGCCGCCAAAGCCAAAGCCGGCACTGGCCGCATCCCTTGGCAGACCCGGGTGCGCACCGCGACGAAGGCGGGCTAAAAGAATGAATGCGCGGTCATGACAATCAGCTTGCCGCGCCAACCCAACGGCCAGAAACGGGAGCAGGCTATGGAGAATCTTCCCACACCGATACCAGATGTCAGAGGGGATTTTTGGGCGGACCAAACCGTATTCCTGGTCGACGACGACGACAACATGCGCTCCGCGCTATGCAGAATGCTGCGTCGCGCCGGCTACCGGGTCGAAGGCTACGGGTCCGCGGAGCGATTTCTCGATGCGTATCGGCCGCCCTTGCCGGCGGTATTGGTGCTTGACCTGAAAATGCCCGGAATCGGCGGACTGGCGCTCCAGTACATTCTGGCCGAACGCAACATCCAGATTCCGACGGTCATTCTCACGGGAACCGCGGACGTTCAGACGGCGGTCTCGGTCATGAAGCTTGGGGCGGTAGACCTTCTGGAGAAACCCGTCGAAGATGCGACCCTGCTCAAGGCGATAGACAAGGCCATCCAGAACGGGATCGAAAGGAGAAAGCTGGACCAGCAGCGCGCCAGCCTCGAGGCGCGCCTGCGGCAACTGACCGAAACGGAACGGAAGGTGCTGGACGTGCTGGCAACCGGCCTTTCGACCAAGGCGATCGCCTATAAGCTCGGTGTGAGCATCCGGACCGTGGACGCCCACCGCTGCAACATCAAGCGGAAGACGCGGGCGAGGTCGTTGGCGGAAGTGATGAATCTCGCGGTGCTGATGAAATCCCTCGGCCTGGACGGCGAGGCGGGACCCGATTTCTCGATGCGGGAGCGGCCCAGCGCAAGAAGCTAGCGCCCGTTCTCGTAGGCCACGTGTCCGTCGA